>NZ_CAKAKL010000018.1 GCF_916619195.1 Inquilinus sp. Marseille-Q2685 | reverse complement strand
GCCCAGGCCAGGAGTTGGTCGTCGGAGGCCGTCAGGGCCGGTTCGTCGCCGAACCGACCGAACGACAGCCGCAACAGCGCGACGTCGCCGCGCTGACCCCATTTGCGCGACGACAATGTGATCGCCTTGGCATGCGGTGACTCGTCGCCGGCCACCAGCACGCCGGAACAGTGCGGAAACGCGGTGCCGCCGGGCACCGCCAGCGCCACCACCGCCGACGACGCGCTCACGATCTGCCGGGCGGCGGCATGTGTGCGCGGCGCGATGCCATCGACGAGGCGCGCCAACCGCGGCGCCGGAACCGCCAGGATGACGGCGTCGGCCTGCCAGCGGCCGCCGGTTTCGTCGCGCAGCACCCAGCCGCGTTCGAGCTGGACCACCCTGGCCCGCACCCAGTGCACCCGGCTGCGCCGGACGAGCCCGTCGAGCAGCACCTGATACCCGCCGTCCAGCGCGCCGAACACCGGCCCGCCGCTTCCCGGCGGCAGCGCCTGCCGGACCGCGTCGGTCACACTGGTCGCCCCGCGATCCAGGGCCGCGGCCACGCTCGGGGCGGCCGCGCGCAGCCCGATCGTCGCCGCCGAGCCCACGAGACGCTCATGAATCTCGTATGCCGTCTTCTGCTTGAAAAAAAAAAAAATCCGCGTCCGCACCAGCATGCCACTCTTCTTCAGCTCCTGCTGCTGTCAAACCCCCCGCAGCACTCCGCCCCCCCTCCCGCCGCCCCCCATAGCCAGCACCGGCGGCACCCAGCACCTCGCACCAACCCTCCCTCATCTATTCATCCTGCCTCGTAGCAATGCCGCCGC
>NZ_CAKAKL010000017.1 GCF_916619195.1 Inquilinus sp. Marseille-Q2685 | reverse complement strand
AACACGTGGACGGCCGGTGGCGCTGTCGAGACGAGGATCGTCGGCCGCTGTCCGGCGTGATCGACGAGTACCTGTGCGCCCTGCCGGAACCGGCCCGCGCCGTTGTCGACTACCTCGCCATCGCCGAACCGTTGGCGCGCACCGACCTGGTGGCCCTGGTCGGTGGCGAGCAGTTGGACACGCTCGGCCAAGCCGAAGCCGCCGGCGCGGTGCGGGTGGGTCCCGACAGCGATACCAGCGAGATTTTTGTCGGCCATCCGCTGTACGCCGACCGCGCACGCGCCGTATTGACGGCCGAGCACGCGCATGCATTGCGCGTGTCGCTGGTCGCGCAGCTGGCCAAGCACCCATCCGACCATGTCAGCGATCAGTTACGGCTGTCCTCACTGGCCATCGACGTCCCCGCCAGTGCTACCCCGGCCGCGGTCACGGATGCGGCGACCGCAGCCGGGCAGGCCCTGCGGCTCGGCGACGTCCGGCTTGCCGAACGGTTGGCGCGGGCAGCGCTGGATAGGTCGGACGCCCTGGCGGCACGCCTGCCCTTGGCTTACGCACTCGGTTGGCAGGGTCGCGGTCGCGAAGCTGACGCGGTGCTGGCGGCGGTGAATCCCGCCGAATTGACCGAGACCGAGCTGATGGCCTGGGCGATACCCCGGGCGGCGAATCGGTTCTGGATGCTCAACGAGCCCGAGCGCGCCACGGCGTTTCTGCAGACGACCCGCAGCCGAGTGACCGAGCCCACGAGACGCTCATGAATCTCGTATGCCGTCTTCTGCTTGAAAAAAAAAAAAAAACAAGAACTAAAAGCAATCATAACAGTGAAAAAGAACAAAAAAGAAAAGATAATACATACAACAGAGTTAGAATAGTAATATATAAACAGAGTACATGTATGAGATAAAGAAATGGTATAATATATAAGCAAAAAGTACACTAGAACATACAAATCAGTGTAGACAGA
>NZ_CAKAKL010000016.1 GCF_916619195.1 Inquilinus sp. Marseille-Q2685 | reverse complement strand
GGCGCGCCCGTTCCAGTCGGCCGAGGAGCTGCGCACGGTCCCCGGCATCAGCCGGACCCTGGCCGACACGCTGATCCCGCTGGTCACCGTGCTGTCGCCCGCCGGCACGATCAACCCGTTCTCCGCCGACCCGCTGGTGCTGCAGGCCCTGCCCGGCGTCACCCGCGCCCAGGCCGAGGCTGTGGTGCGGGCCCGGCAGCAGCGGCCCCCGCCGACGCCGGAACGGCTGGCCGGGCTGCTGCCCCAGGATGTCGGCCAGCGGCTGCGCGCCGCGCCCGGGCCGGTCTACAGCGTCAGCGTCGAGGCCGCGACCGCCCGCGGCGCGCGCGGACGGGTCGAGGCGGTGATCTGGGTCGCCGCCGACGCCGAGAGCTTCTATCGTATCCTGGACTGGCGGGAGGCCGGCTTCGGCCGGCATGTGGGGGAGGGCCCGGCATGATCGCCGGCATGGTCCGCCGAGCGGCGGTGTTTCTGCGCTGGTGGGGGCGCGAGCTGGCCGGGCTGGTGCCCGACCGCTGGCTGTTCCGGCCGCTGCTGCGCCGGCGCCGGCTGATCCTGATGTGGCGCGAGGACGGCGCCCGGCTGATCGAGGCCCGCGGCCGCCGCGCGCTGCGCGAGGTGCCGCTGGGCCATGTCCCGGCCGGCGGCCCGCAGCGGCGCGGCGCCGAGGTGGTGCTGCGCTTCCCGGCCGAGGCGGGGCTGCGGCGGCGGATCGTGCTGCCGCGCGAGGCCGAGGCGGCGCTGGGCCGGGTGCTGCGCTTCGAGATCGACCGGCTGACCCCCTGGCCCCCCGGCACCGTCGCCTTCGGCGCCCGCCGGCTGCCCCCGACCGGCGACGCCGCCACCATCGCGGTCGAGCTGACGGCGATGCCGCGCGAGCAGGTGGACGCCGCGGTGCAGGCGGCCGGCGCCGCCGGCTGGGCCCCGGACGTGGTCGACCTGGCCGGCGAGGATGCGCTGGCGCCGCCCGGCCCCGACCTGCGCCACGACATCGATGCCGAGCGCCGCCGGGCGCTGCGCCGGCTGGCCTGGATCGGCGGGCTCGGCCTCGGCGCGCCGGCCGCGGTCGCGGCGGCGTGGCTGGCCTGGACCGTCGCGGCGCATTGGGCCGTGGTCTCGGACCTGCGCGCCCAGGTGGCCACGGCCCGCGCCGCGACCGCGCCGGCCAGCGCCCTGCAGGCGGAGATCCGGGCGCTGGAGGAGGCGGGCTCCTATCTCGGCGCCCAGCGCCGCGCCACGCCCTATGTCACGGCCCTGATCGAGACGGTCAGCCAGACTTTGCCCGACAGCGCCTGGCTGACCGAGCTGTCGCTGGAGCAGGGCACGCTGCGGCTGGGCGGCTTCGCCGACGATTCGGCCGGGCTGATCCCGGTGCTGTCGGCGCTGCCGCAGTTCCGCTCCGTCGCCTTCGCCGCGCCCAGCGTGCGCGACCCGCAGCGCGGCCAGGACCGCTTCGCCGTCAGCGCCACGCTGGTGACGGGGCCGCAGCCATGAATATCGACCTCAGCCCCGCCGCCCGCCGCCTGATCGCCGTCGGCCTGCTGCTGCTGGCGCTGGTAGGCATCGGCGCCGGCTTCGCCGCCGGGGCGGTCGCCATCCGCGACGCCGACGACACCGCCGCCGGGCTGCGCCAGGAGCTGGCGCTGCTGGCCCGGCTGTCGCTGACCCGCGACCGGCTGGAGGAGCGCCGCGCCGCCCTGGTCGCCGCGGCGGGCGGGGAGACGCCGGCGCTGCAGGGCGCCACCCCGGCGATCGCCGGCGCGGCACTGCAGCAGCTGGTCGCCGGCGTCGTCGCCGCCCAGGGCGGCCGGGTCGACAGCATGACGGTGCTGCCGGCGGTGGAGGACCCCGGCGGCTACAGCCGGGTCGGGCTGCGCGCCAGCTTCGGCGCCCGGATCGAGGCGCTGCGCGCCATCCTGCAGGCCTTCGAGGCCGGGGCGCCGCCGCTGTTCATCCCCGCCTTCACCATCCGCACCGAATCGACCGAGGGCGAGGAGGACCCGGAGCTGACGGTCTCGGTCGACGTCTATGGCGTGATGCGCCGGCCGGAGGGCAGTTGACATGGCGTGGCATCCCCTGACCCGGCTCCTGGTCGTGCTCGGCCCCCTCGCCATCGGCGTGTCGTATCTGCTGGAGCCAGACGACCCGGCCGCGGTGCCGGCCGTCGTGCGCTCCGGCAACGCCCAGGCGGCGCTGCCGCCGGAGGCGCCGGCCGCCGAGCCGCCCCCGGCCCTGCTGGCGCCGCAGCTGTCGGACCTGACCGCGACGGTGGAGCGGCCGCTGTTCAACCCGAGCCGCCGCGGCCCGCAGCCCCCGCCGCCGCCGGCGGAGGCGCCGCCGCCCCCGCCGCCGCCGCCGAACCGCCGCCCGCGGTCACGGTGCAGGGCGTGATCCTGGCCGGCGACCAGGGCGTGGCGCTGCTGCGCCGCGACGACACCGGCGAGATCATGACCGCCCGGCCCGGCGACGACCTGTCCGGCTGGCATGTCGAGCGGATCGCCCCCGGCTCGGTGACGCTGACCGGCCCCGACGGCGCGGTCGAGCTGCCGCTGTTCCCGCCCCCGCCGCCCTGATGCGCCGGCCGGCCCTGCTCACGCCGCTGCTGGCGGCGCTGCTGCTGCTGTGCCCGGCGCCGGGGCCGCGCGCCCAGGAGCTGGCCCCACAGGAGCTGGGCGAAGGCTGGATCATGCCGCCCGGCGACCCCGTCGGCAGCGTGATCCCGAGCCGCCCGGACGCCCCGGCTGCCGCCGAACCGGCCCCCGCCGTCCAGCCCGCCATGCGCGGCCGCGCCAGCCCGGCGCAGATCCGCCGCCTGATCGTCAGCCGGCTGCGGCTGGCCGATGCGCGGCAGCGGCCGCAGGTGCTGCGCCAGGCCCGCTGCCTGGCCTATGCCGTGTATTTCGAGGCCCAGGGCGAGACCCGGCTGGGCCAGCTGGCGGTCGCGCAGGTGGTGCTGAACCGGCTGCGCAGCCCGGCCTATCCCAAGACCATCTGCCGCGTGATCGCCGATCGCGGCCAGTTCCCCTGGACCACCGGCGACCTGACCATCCGCGACGCGGCCCGGTTCCGCATCGCCTGGTCGGTGGCGCTGCACATGATGGCCGGCATCTTCACCGACCCGACCCGCGGCGCCACGCATTTCTATGCCCCCGCCCGGATCGGCGCCCCGGCGTGGGCCACGCCCGAGGCCTATCTCGTCACCATCGGCGGCCACCGCTTCTTCCGGCCCTGACGCGCACGGCGGTTTGGCAAGATCTGCCCGATCCCTGTCAATCGCGCCAATGGCCCGGCCCGTCCGGCTTGGGCAGAGTGCCGGCCGCGTCACACGGAGACCGACCATGAGCAACGCCGTCACCGCCGTTCCCGCCGCCCCGGCCGCCGAGGCGCTGGCCCATTTCCGCGCCCGGCTCGCCTTCGAGACCGACTGCGCCGACGTGCACGAGGCCCTGGCCACGGGCGCCCCCGGCTTCGTGCTGGCCGAGGCGCGCGGGCCGAAGGCCTATGCCGCCGGCCACGTCCCCGGCGCGATCAACCTGCCGCACCGGACGATCACGGCCGAGCGCATGGCCGAATGGCCGCAGGACACGCTGTTCGTGGTCTATTGCGCCGGTCCGCACTGCAACGGCGCCGACCGCGCCGCGATCCGGCTGGCCGAGCTGGGCCGGCCGGTGAAGGTGATGATCGGCGGCATCGCCGGCTGGCTGGACGAGGGGTTTGAGCTGGAACGCGCCTGACTTCCTGGGGTGCGGGCCCGGCCCTTGGAACGGCCGGCCCCACCCTGTATGGTCGGGCCGACACCGCCGCGCCCGAGGCCCGATGAAGACGCAGCCCGAATTCCCGAACCTCTTCATCCTCGACCACCCGCTGATCCAGCACAAGCTGTCGCACATGCGGGACAAGGGGCGGTCGACCAACGGGTTCCGGCGCCTGCTGCGCGAGATCTCGCTGCTGATGGGCTATGAGATCACCCGCGACCTGCCGCTGACCACCGAGCGGATCGAGACGCCGCTGGAGGCCATGGATGCGCCGGTGCTGCTGGGCAAGAAGGTGGCGCTGGTGTCGATCCTGCGCGCCGGCCTGGGCATGACCGAGGGGCTGATCGAGCTGATCCCCTCCGCCCGCCAGGGCCATATCGGCCTGTATCGCGACCACGACACCAAGATGCCGGTCGAATACCTGGTGAAGCTGCCGGAGGCGCAGGGCCGCATCTTCATCGCGGTCGACCCGATGCTGGCCACCGGCAACTCCGCCGTCCATGCCGTCGACGTCCTGAACCGCCACGGCGTGCCGGACGAGATGATCCGCTTCATGGCGCTGGTGGCGGTGCCGGAGGGCGTGCGCACGCTGCACGCCAAGCACCCCGACGTGCGCATCTACACCGCGGCGCTGGACCGCTGCCTGGACCAGAACGCCTATATCCTCCCGGGCCTCGGCGACGCCGGGGACCGTATGTTCGGCACGAAGTGAACGAAATGACCGACCAGCCCAAGCAGCTCCTGCACCTCGTCCTCGGCGGCGACCTCAAGGACACCCAGAGCGTCGAGTTCGCCGACCTGTCGAAGGTCGACATCGTCGGCCTGTTCCCGAACTACGCCGAGGCCTATGCCGCCTGGCGGGCCAAGGCCGCGGCGACGGTCGACGACGCCCAGAAGCGCTACTTCGTGGTGCATCTGCACCGGCTGCTGGACCCGTCGACCGACACCAGCCGCAAGGATTGAGCCGCGCTGCCGGCGCCGCCGTCAGGCGGCGGCGCTGGCCTGCAGCTGGCGGCGCACTGCCTCCAGCGCGTCCTTGAGCTTGGCCGCCGTCTCCGCCGTCAGGCCGGAGGCGCAGCCGATTCCCTCGAATACCGTCGCCACCTCGGCCTGCATCGCCCGGCCGGCCGGGGTCAGGTGGATGTGCACCACCCGCTCGTCGTCGCGGCTGCGGCGGCGTTCGACCAGCCCTGCCGATTCGAGCCGCTTGAGCAGCGGCGTCAGCGTGCCGGAATCGAGGAACAACTGGTCGCCGATCGCCTTCACGGCCAGGCCGTCCCGCTCCCACAGCACCAGCATCACCAGATACTGCGGATAGGTCAGGCCGATCCGGTCCAGGAGCGGCTTGTACACGCGGTTGAAGGCATGTGCCGTGGAATAGACGGCGAAGCAGACCTGGTCGGACAGGCGGTACGGGGCTTCCAGGGTGTCGGGCATCGCGGGATCTCCCCGGCTGGGGACGGTGGCAGGGCAATCCCACCGCATACTCCAGGCAATTGAATTGCGCACCATTTAATTTTGCATGACTGCTCTCTCTCGCCTCTCATAGCGAGCAATTAGATTGTGCGCTATCTAATTGCTCGCAAGCGGCGTCACGCCGCTCTCCCACAAGCGAGACCGATCATGACCATCCTCTACCGCACCAAGGCCACTGCCACCGGCGGCCGCGACGGCCGGGCCACCAGCGAGGACGGCAGGCTGTCCGTCGCCCTGACCACGCCGAAGGAGCTGGGCGGCCAGGGCGGCGACGCCACCAACCCCGAGCAGCTGTTCGCCGCCGGCTATTCCGCCTGCTTCCTGAGCGCGCTGAAATACGTCGCCGGCCAGGCCAAGGTGAAGATCGCGCCGGAGAGCACGGTGACCGCCGATGTCGGCGTCGGCCCGCGCGAGGACGGCCAGGGCTTCGGCCTGGATGTCGGCCTGACCATCGCCCTGCCGGGCGTGGAGCGCGCCGTGGCCGAGGACCTGGTGGCCCGCGCCCATGTCGTCTGCCCCTACTCGCACGCCACGAGCGGCACCCTGAAGGTCCGCCTGACCGTCGCCTGACACTATCACAGCGGGGCCGGCGATCCGGCCGGCCCCGCTCCAGACATCCCGGAGGTCCCGATGAGCGTTTCCGTGAAGGCCCTGGCCCTGGCGGCGGCCGCCGCCCTGTCGCTCGGCATGGCTCAGGCCGCCGAGGCCGCGCCCGCCGACGTCAAGAACATCGTCCTGGTGCACGGCGCCTTCGCCGACGGGTCGAGCTGGGCCGGCGTGGTCGCCGACCTGCAGGCCAAGGGCTACCACGTCACCGCGGTGCAGAACCCGCTGACCTCGCTGGCCGACGACGTCGCCGCCACCAAGCGGGTTCTGGCACAGCAGGACGGACCGGCGCTGCTGGTCGGCCATTCCTGGGGCGGCGTGGTGATCACCCAGGTCGACGACCCGAAGGTGGCCGGCCTGGTCTATGTCGCCGCGCTGGCGCCGGATGTCGGCGAATCCGCCGCCGATGTGTTCAAGAACAAGCCGCTGGCGGTCGAGGCCGACGCGATCAAGGCCGGCCCGGACGGCTTCGCCCCCATCCCGGCCGACCGCTTCCACAGTTCTTTCGCCGCCGACTCGACTCCGGCGCAGGCGGCTGTGATGGCCGCGACCCAGGGCCCGATCGCGGCCGCGGTCTTCGGCGAGAAGGTGACAAACGCGGCGTGGAAAAAGCTGCCCTCCTGGTTCCTGGTGTCGACCGCCGACCGGGTGATCAACCCGGACCTCCAGCGCTGGGAGGCCGAACGCATCGGCGCCCATGTGGTGCCGGTGACCGGCAGCCACACCGTCTTCGTGCCCCGCCCTGCGGTGGTCGCCAAGGCGATCGAGGATGCGGCCGCCTCGCTCAAGCGCTGACGCGGCCCGGCTAGAACCCGCCCGTGGCATTGCGCCGCGGGCGGGCTTTCCGTTACCAGGGACGGATGACCGTCGACCTGATCGTCCCATCCCTCGACCACCTGCCCGGCTATGCCGACGCGCTGCGGCGCGGCTGGTCGCCGGACACGGTCCGCAAGGAGGCGGCGCGAGAGCAGCTGGAGCGGATCGCCCGGGACCCGGCCGGCTTCGTCGCCAGCCTCGACGACCCGGAGGCCCGCGGCGGCCCGATCACGCTGCCGGACGGCAGCACCGTGCCGCGCCTGCCCGGCTTTCATCGCTGGCTGTGGGACGGGGCGTTCTGCGGCAGCGTCAACATTCGCTGGCAGCCCGGCACCGCCGCCCTGCCGGCCCATGTGCTGGGCCATATCGGCTACAGCATCGTGCCGTGGAAGCAGGGCCGCGGCTACGCCACACGCGGCCTGGCCCTGCTGCTGCCGGAGGCGCGGGCGCTGGGCCTGCCATATGTCGAGCTGACTGTCGATCCCGACAACCTCGCTTCGCAGCGCGTGATCCTGGCCAATGGCGGCAGACTGGTCGAACGCTTCCGCAAGGCGGAGGCCTATGGCGGCGCCGAATCGTTGCGCTTCCGCATCGATCTCTGACGGCGCCGGCCTTTCGGTGGAGGCCCCTTTGCCGTAGACCGGGGCGCATCTCGTCCGGCGATTCGGAAAGGAACCGGCATGGCGGTTCGCGGCGACAGACCTTCGACGGCCCTGCTGGTGCGCCCGGTGCTGGGCCTGGCGCTGGGCGCCAGCACCCTGCCGCTGCTGCATGCCGGGGTGTTCCCGGCGATGCTGCCGGCGCTGCAGGCCCAGGCCGGCGCGATCGGCCTGGTGACGGCCGAGTCGCTGCTGGCACTGCTGCCGTTCCTCGGCTGGGCGGCGCTCGCCCGGCGCGGCGGCGAGCGCCCGCCGATCATGGCCAGCGGCGTGCTGCTGGCCCTGGCGCTGGCCGGCTTCCTGGCCGTGCTGCGCCGGCCGCTGGAACCCGAGGATTCCATCGCGATCCCCAGCCTGCTGTGGGTCGTCGCGGTGGTCGGCGCCGCCGGGCTGGTGGTCGGCAACCATCTGCATCTGATCCGGCTGGGCGGCGGGTCGGGCGGCCGCATCGCCGTGATGGCGGTCGCGGCGGCGACGCTGTTCGGGCCGATCCTGGGCAACGCCGTGGCCGTGGTGCTGCAGCCGGCCGGCGGATCCCTGGCCATCCCGCTCGGCCCCATCCTGTTCTGGGCGGCGATGGCGCTGGCCCTGGCCTTCGTCACTTGGCGCAGCCCGGCCGCCGCGGCGCCGGCGGCCACCACCCATGCCGCGCCGGCCGCGGTGGCGGCGGCGGCGCTGGGGCTGGTGCTGCTGTTGGCGCCGATCGTCTGGCTGAACGCCGTCCGCCTGCCGCTGCTGGTCCACGCCGCCACGGTCGCCGGCGGACCGGTGCCCGACCTGCTGGGCCAGGCCTCGCTGATCGGCTACCTCGCCGTCGCCGTGGTGCTGCTGGCGGTGGCTTTGCATCCCGGCATCGGCCTGCTGGCCGCCGGCCCGCTGGCCGCGGCCATCGTCCTATGGGCCCTGGCCGGGCTGAGCATCGAGGTGCCGGTGTCGCTGGCCTGGGGCGTCAGCAGCGACCCGGCCTATGCCCTGGCGATGCTGGCCGGCTTCGCCGCGATCCTGGGGCGCGGCGCCGGGCCGCTTCGGGTCGGCGTCGCCTGGACCGCGCTGCAGGTGGCGGCTGTGCTGGGCAACCGCGGCGGCCAGGTCTGGTGGCAGTACAACCAGCTGGCGATCACCGACGGCATGCAGTGGACCGGCATCGCCCTGGCGGTGCTGGGCGCGCTGGCGCTGGCCGGCGTCATCCTGGCCCGCCGCGCGCCGTGAAAAAAGCCTCCGGAGCGAGGCTCCGGAGGCTGCGAGTGTAGATCGGGCCGGAGGAACGCCAGCCAGGGACCGGCCCGATCGTCGACGGATCGACGGCTTTCACGATGGCGTCGGCTAGGTCGTCCAGCCCGCCCGATCCGTGATCTCGTGAACGATTGCTCTCGCAGAGCGATTGCAAATCATTCGCAATCTCAAGATAAGGCTTCGCCCGGCGAATGCAACAGGAAACGGCATGGACGGCAAAAAGCTGACCGCGGCACGAGGCCACGGCCGGCTTGGAGGAACCCGGAGCGTCAGTCGAACCGCAGCGGGATGTTGATGGTGATCCCCGGCGTCGGCGCCACATAGACCGGGGGCGGCGGCTCGACATAGACCGGCCGCGGGCGCCGCACGTAGTAGGCCGGCCGGTCGTCATAGACGATCACGCGGTCGCGATGCGGCCGGTAGTGGTAATAGCGCGGCCCGTCGTGCCAATGCCGGTGGCGGTGATGGCGGCGCCAGCGGTCGTCATCATCATCGTCGTCGTCGTCATCGTCCGCGACCGCCGTCGCCGGCTGCAGCAGCAGGGTCGGGGCGGCGGCGGTCAGGGCGAGCAGCGCCAGGAGCGACAGGCGCACCAGGGACTGTTGCATGCCGGCCTCAGTCGAAGCGCAGCGGGATGTTCACCGAGATGCCCGGGGCCGGCGCCACATAGACGGGCGGCGGCGGCGCGACATAGACCGGCGCCGGGCGCTCGTAATAGACCGGCGGCCGCTCGACATAGACCGGCGCCGGCTCGTAGTAGACCCGCGGGCGCGGCCGCACCACGACCACGTCCGGGCCGCGGTCGTAGTAGTAGCCGTGGTGATGACGCCAGGGCGGACCCCAGCGATGCTTCCAGGGGTCGGCGAGAGCCGGGGTCGACACCGCCAGCGTGACCGCGGCGGCGGCCAAGGCACCGGCCAGAATGCGGCGAGTCGAGATCATACGGTCCTGTCCTTCTGCTGCCGGGCGGCCCGTCGGGCCTGACCCACCAACGCACGACCGACATAACGCACGGCCGAGAGCTTCGATCCGGCCGCAATCAAGGCATTTTCGTGACATTGCCCGGAACATCGGCCGAGATCTCGGCCGGTGGGGGCTCCCAGCCGAAGACGCTGCGGCCGCCATATTCGTGCGCCCGCCGGCGCTCGGCCGCGATGTGCTGCGGCAGGGTCGGGCCGGTGGCGTGGCGCTCGACCCGCCGCGCCTGGTCGTCGAGGCGGCGGATCGCGTCCAGCCGCTCGTCATGGCCCAGCTTCGCCTGGGCAAGCGCGGATTTCAGCACCGCGATGGTCCGGTCGTAGACCAGGGTCGGCACCGGATAGGGGTGCCGGTCCTTGCCGCCATGGGCCAGGGAGAAGCGCCCCGGATCGGCGAAGCGGCAGGGCGCGCCGTGCACGACCTCCGCCACCATGGCCAGGGAGTGCACGGTGCGGGCGCCGACGCCCGGCACCAGCAGCAGCTCGGCGAAATCCTCCGGCGCCCGGTCCGCCGCCGCGGCCAGGGCCCCGTGCAGCCGGCGCAGGATCACGTCCTTGGGCCGGACGTCGTGATGCGCCGGCATGACCAGATGCGGCAGCGACGGCTGGTCCGGCGGCGGTTGCTCCAGCGGCGGCACCCGGCCTTCGATCGCCGCGACCTCGCCGACCAGCCGGTCGGGCCCGAGATCGCGCAGCAGGTCGATCTGGCGGTGGCGCGAGGCCGCGGCCCGCCGGTCGGTCAGGTTGACGATCACGCCCTGCCCCGGTCCCTCGATGGCCGTGTGCGGCGCCTCGACGAAGCTCTTCAGATCCTCGGAGCACCAGTGGTAGCGGCGGGCCAGGCGGCTGTCGCCGTTCATGCCCTGCTGCACCACCACCCAGCGCCCGTCATCGGCGACGATGAAGCCGTGCAGGTACAGGTCGAAGCCGTCCTGCACCGCGGCGCTGTCGACCTTGGCGACCAGCCGGCTGGCCCGGGCCAGGGCCTCGCCGTCGAAGCCGACGCGCTGGCCGATGTCGACCAGCTCAGCCGGCGTCTGCCGCGAATGCGCTCCGCGGCCGCCGCAGACATGCAGGCCGAGCTCCCCCGCCATCGGCTGCAGGCCGCGCTTCAGCGCGCCGATCACGCTGGTGGTGATGCCGGAGGAGTGCCAGTCCATGCCCATCACGGCGCCGAAGGACTGGAACCAGAAGGGATGGGCCAGGCGGCGCAGGAACTCGTCGCGACCGTAATGGTGGATGATCGCCTCGGCGATCACCGCGCCCAGCCGGGCCATGCGCCGGCCCAGCCAGGCGGGCACCCGGCCGTGATGCAGGGGCAGATCGGCGCTGCCGGCCCGTTTCGCCACGACTCCTCCGGAACAAAGACGGAACGATCCTAGCGCGGACCCGGCGAGGGCGCCAGCGGCCAGGTGGCCGCATTGCGTAGCCGGATCCCGCTGACATGCAGGCTGCTGTCCCACAGCGCGGTGAGCGGGGCCAGGGAGTCGACGACGCGGAGGTCGACGCCGCACCGGACCAGCTCGCCGTCCAGCTTCGCCAGAGCGACGCGGCCGAGCGGGACGACCGGCGCCTCGGACACCCACATCCCGGCATCCTCGAGGCCGCGGAAGGTTGCCGGCGGCAGCTCGTAGCGATGGATCACGGCGGCGCGCAGCCGGTCGATCCAGCCGGCTTCGACGAAGGCGACGGCGCGGGGATCGCCGGGCCCCAGCCATCGCGCGCGGTCCGCCGGCAAGGTCCGCGGCGTCGCCCAGGCAAGGATCCGCGGGCAATCCCGCGGGAACAGGTAGAGCATCTGGTGAGCGTCATCGATCGCCCAGACCAGCGGCCGTTGAGCCATTCCTGCCCGGCGGGACGGGCCGACGGCACGCGGACCGGCCGCGGCTCGAAGCGGGCGATCGCCGGGTCGTCGCTGAAATGGAACAGCCGCACGGTCAACGTCTCCCCAGGCAGCGCGGGCGGATGCGCCGGAGTCGCCCCCTCACCCGAAATCGCTATCGCGATTTCGACCTCTCCCCAAGGAGAGGTAAAGAGCCGCGGCTCCGATCCCCTCTCCTCGGGGAGAGGGAGGGGCCCGCCGCGTTGGCGGCGGGAGGGTGAGGGGGACTACGCCGCCGCGGCGCGCGCCTTGCCGATCAGGGCCAGGATCTCGCCGGCCGCCTGGGGGATGTTGGTGCCGGGGCCGTAGACGGCGCTGACGCCAGCGGCCAGCAGCGTCTCGTAATCCTGCGGCGGGATGACGCCGCCGCACACCACCAGGATGTCGCCGGCGCCTTCGGCCTTCAGCGCCTGCAGCAGTTGCGGCACCAGCGTCAGGTGCCCGGCCGCCTGGGACGAAACACCGACGACATGGACGTCGTTCTCGATCGCCTGGCGCGCCGCCTCCTCCGGCGTCTGGAACAGGGGGCCGATGTCGACGTCGAAGCCGATATCGGCGAAGGCGGTGGCGATCACCTTGGCGCCGCGGTCGTGCCCGTCCTGGCCCATCTTCACCACCAGCATGCGCGGCCGCCGGCCCTCGGCCTCGGCGAAGCGCGCCACCTCCTGCTGGATCCGGGCATAGCCCTCGTCGCCGGCGAAGGCGCCGCCATAGACGCCGGAGACGGAGCGGATCACGGCGCGGTGGCGGGTGAACACCTGCTCCAGCGCGTCCGAGATCTCGCCGACCGTGGCCCGCGCCCGCGTCGCCTTGACCGCCAGGTCCAGCAGGTTGCCCTCGCCGCTCTTCGCCGCCGCGGTCAGCGCCGCCAGCGCCGCGCGGCAGGCGGCCTCGTCGCGCCCGGCGCGGATCTGCTTCAGCCGCGCCACCTGGGCCTCGCGCACCGCCGAGTTGTCGATCGCCAGCACCTCGACATGGTCCGGCTTCTCCGGGACGTATTTGTTGACGCCGACGATGGTCTGCTCGCCGCGGTCGATCCGGGCCTGGCGGCGGGTGGCGCTCTCCTCGATCCTGAGCTTCGGCAGCCCGGCCTCGACCGCCTTGGTCATGCCGCCCATGGCCTCGACCTCGTCGATCAGCGCCCGGGCCTTGGCCGCGAGCTCCGCCGTCAGCGCCTCGACATAGTAGCTGCCGCCGAGCGGGTCGACGGTGCGGGTCACCCCCGTCTCCTCGGCGATGATCAGCTGGGTGTTGCGGGCGATGCGGGCGGAGAACGGCGTGGGCAGGCCCAGCGCCTCGTCGAAGCTGTTGGTGTGCAGGCTCTGCGTCCCGCCCAGCACCGCGGCCAGTGCCTCGATCGTGGTGCGGACCACGTTGTTGTAGGGGTCCTGCTCGGTCAGCGACACGCCGGAGGTCTGGCAGTGGGTGCGCAGCATCAGGCTCTCGGCCTTCTTCGGCGCGAACTTCTCCTGCATCAGCTCGGCCCAGAGCCGGCGGGCGGCGCGCAGCTTCGCCACCTCGGTGAAGAAGTCCATGCCGATGGCGAAGAAGAAGGACAGGCGGCCGGCGAAGGCGTCGACGTCGAGCCCGCGCGAGATCGCGGCGCGGACATATTCCAGGCCGTCGGCCAGGGTGTAGGCCAGCTCCTGCACCGCCGTCGCCCCGGCCTCCTGCATGTGGTAACCGGAGATCGAGATCGAGTTGAACTTCGGCATCCGCTCCGCGGTGTAGGCGATGATGTCGGCGACGATCCGCATCGAGGGCCCGGGCGGGTAGATGTAGGTGTTCCGGACCATGAACTCCTTGAGGATGTCGTTCTGGATGGTGCCGGACAGCCTGGCCTCCGGCACCCCCTGCTCCTCCGCCGCCACGATGTAGCCGGCCAGCACCGGCAGCACGGCGCCGTTCATGGTCATGGAGACCGACATGCGGTCGAGCGGGATGCCGTCGAACAGGATCTTCATGTCCTCGACGGAATCGATGGCGACGCCCGCCTTGCCGACATCGCCGACCACGCGCGGGTGGTCGCTGTCGTAGCCGCGATGGGTGGCCAGGTCGAAGGCGACCGAGACGCCCTGCTGCCCGGCCGCGAGGTTGGCGCGGTAGAAGGCGTTGGACTCCTCCGCCGTGGAGAAGCCGGCATATTGCCGGACGGTCCAGGGCCGGCCGGCATACATCGTCGCCCGCACGCCGCGGGTGAAGGGCGCGAAGCCCGGCAGCTCGCCGGCCGTACCCTCCGGCACGTCGGCCGCGGTGTAGAGCGGCCTGACCGTCACGCCCTCCGGCGTCTCGACCGTGAGGCTCTCCAGCGGACGGTCGCGCAGCTCCTTCCGGGCCAGCGCTTCCCAATCGGCGAGACTCCGCTTGTCGAAGGCGGTCATGGCGGCATTCCTCCTGTCACGGAGGGAGTATAGGAGCGGCCGTGGTCGCGGTCACGCGGCGCGCATGATTCTTTCGCGATGCGCTCAGAGCCTGCCCGGAGGTTCGGCCCGGTGAGTCGGCTGGCGTGGTTTTCGAGAACCGGAGCTCAGCGGACATGAGGTCCGTGAGCACCGGAAGCGCAGAAAACCGCGTCAGATGGCCGCCGGGGCGAATATCGGGGCAGGCTCTCAGTTCCGGCTGAGCGCCATATGCGCGCCCAGCCCGACCAGGGCCGAGCCGCTGGCCAGGCGCAGCCAGCGCGCCACCCGCTCGCTGCGGCGCAGCCGGGACATCGCCCGGTCGATGCAGAGGAGGGTGACCACGTCCGCCGCGAAGAACACGGCGTTGACGATCATCCCCAGCACCAGGAACTGGGCCCAGACCGGCAGGCTGGCGGACGGATCGACGAATTGCGGCAGGAAGGCGATGAAGAACAGCGCCGTCTTCGGGTTCAGCAGCTCGACCGTCACGCTCTCGGCGAAGGCGCGGCGCGCCGTCTTCTCCGCCAACTGCGGCAGGGCGTCGCCGGACCGGCGGCTGCGCACCATGCGGATGCCGAGCCAGACGAGATAGGCGGCGCCGAGGATCTTCACCGCCAGGAACAGGGGCGGCGACCAGCGGAACACCGCCGACAGCCCGGCCGCGGCGGCCGCGACATGGACCAGGTCGCCGACCGCGATGCCGGTGGCGGCGCGGAACCCCGCCGCCCGCCCGCGCGCCAGGGTCTGGGCCACGGTGTAGAGGATCGCCGGCCCCGGGATGATCGCGATCAGCACGGTCGCGACGAAGAACGGCAGCAGATGCGCGAGCGACGGCATGGGCGAGCCTCCGGCGGGTTGCGGGCCAGCATAGCGTGGCTGCATGCGGGCGTCAGGCCTGCAGAAAGCGGACCATCGATTTGAAAGCGATCACCGTCGCCCTATGCTGGTCGGGCCTAGCGAGGCCCAGTCGCCATGAGCACCGTCAACATTTCCAAGGCCAGATCCAGCCTTTCTCGTCTGATTGCCGCGATCGAGACAGGCCGCGAGACCGAGGTCGTCATCACTCGCAACGGCCGCCCCGCGGCCCGCCTTGTCCCAATAACCGCCGCTCCCGATGCAGGCCGTCGCCTCGGGTTGCTGGCTGGGCAGTATCCGCCGATGACACTCGAGGCGTTCGATGCCGAGAACGAACGGGTCGCGGCGCTCTTCTCCGGCGAGGCGACTTAACGCTGCGGATGGTCCCGCCGCGATCCGCGGCACCGTAGCGCTCCCCGCACTGTCTTGACGTTGTCACAAATCCGTCTAGGAATGATTCGCAGATGGAGCGATGGCAACCGCCCCACCATTGGTGTAGGGGAAGCAATCCCGTGGCGGGCCAAGATCCCAACCGCCCGTTTCTGCGATATAATCCTAGGTCGCAGCGGCGGGCACAGTCGCTGCCCCTGGTCGGAAGCGAGAGCACAGTCGGAGTGTGAGACCGTGAACGCAAGCGTCGGAAACCAAGGCACCGCGACGCATCCGGGCGCGATGACCCCGAAGCAGACCTTCGCCACCGCAGGCATCGATCCGACCCTGGACCGGCCGAGCACAGTGACCCGCTTCTTCATGCGCGTCGTGGCCTGGGCCGAGCGGCTGAACTTGAAGTACAGCAAGGTCGGCAACCCGCCGGTCTACGACACCGCCACCTTCCCCTGGGTCGCCGAGATCGAGCGCGAATGGCCGCTGATCCGGGCCGAGCTGGACCGCGTCCTGCTGCGACAGGACGAGCTGCCGAGCTTCCAGGACATCTCGTCCGACGTGAAGACCATCACCAAGGACAACCACTGGAAGACGTTCTTCCTGGCCGGCTACGGCGTCAGCTCGGAGAGGAACATCGCCCAGTGCCCGGAGACCTGGCGCATCGTCCAGAAGATCCCGGGCCTGAAGACGGCGATGTTCTCGATCTTCGAGCCGGGCAAGCACCTGGCGGCCCATCGCGGCCCCTATAACGGCGTGCTGCGGCTGCACCTGCCGCTCCTGGTGCCGGAGCCGCGCGAGAAGCTGGCGATCCGCGTCGACAAGCAGATCTGCCATTGGGAAGAAGGCAAGGCCCTGGTGTTCGACGACGCCTATGAGCACGAGGCCTGGAACCACACCGACAAGACCCGGGTCGTGCTGTTCATCGACTTCGTCAAGCCGCTGCGCTTCCCGGCGCGGCTGGTGAACTGGCTGCTCCTCAACCTCGCCGTCTTCACCCCCTTCATCCGCGAGGGGCAGGACGCGCACAAGGAGTGGGAGAAGAAGTTCTACGCCCAGGCCGAGGCCCTGCGGAACCGCAAGGCCTGAAGTCAGGCATCGTTCGTCTCCCGCAATCCCACTTTTGTCATGCCCGGGCTTGACCCGGGCATCCAGAGAGCGTCGAGACCCACTGGATTGCCGGGTCAAGCCCGGCAATGACAGATTGGAGATATCGAGTTGGCGGGTTCGCTGACGCGAACCCGACCTACGGGCCGATCTCCTCCACCACCGCACCCGTGGTCGCGACCGTGGCGAACTCCGCCGCCAGCGTCGCCAGATGGGCGCGGTGCAGGTCCTCCGCCGCGACCGTGCCGCCGGCGCCGTCCGGCAGGTCGAAGCAGGCGCAGGCGTCGCCGACCACGACCGTCCGGTAGCCCAGATTCGCCGCCACGCGGGCGGTGGTCGAGACGCACATGTCGGTGCTGAAGCCGAACAGCACCACCGTGCCGACGCCGAGCCGCCGCAGCCGCAGGTCCAGGTCGGTGCCGATGAAGGCGCAGTTCACCGACTTCGCCACCACCGGTTCGCCCTCCCGTGGCTCGAAGCCCGGGCGGAAGGCATGGCCCGGATGGCTTGGCGCCAGGGTCGAGCCGGGCTCGACCGAATCGTGCCGGATGTGCAGCAGCGGCAGCCCGGCCCGCCGCCAGGCCGCCAGCAGGCGCCGGCCGTTGGCGTCGAGCTCCGGATTGTTCCGCCGGCCCCAGGACGGCAGGTCGAAGCCGCGCTGCAGGTCGACCGGCAGCAGCGCCGCCCGGCCGAGGTCGGGTGTCTCGTTCATCTCAGGCCCCTTCAGGTGAGGATCATGGCTTCGGCCGGAACCGCTCGCGGTATTCGCGCGGGGCCACGCCGAGCCGGCGCAGGAAGGCGCGGCGCATGCCGTCGCCGTTGCCGAAGCCGCAGGCCCGGGCGACGGTCTCGCCCGGCAGGTCGGTCTCCTCCAGCCGGCGGCGCGCTGCCTCGACCCGCAGCCGCTCGACATAGGCGGCGGGGGTGGTGCCGACCTCGCGCCGGAAGGCGCGGGCGAAGTTGCGCGGGCTCATCGCCGCCCGCTCGGCCAGGGCCGGCACCGACAGCTCGGCCTCCGGATGCGCCAGCATCCAGTCCTGCAGTGCCTGCAGCGGCCGGCGCTCCGCCGTCTGGCCGGCCAGCGCGGCGCTGAACTGCGACTGGCCGCCCGGCCGCTTCAGGAACATCACCATGTCTCGGGCCGTGGCCAGCGCCAGGTCGCGGCCGTGGTCGTCCTCGATCAGCGCCAGCGCCAGGTCCATGCCGGCGGTGACGCCGGCCGAGGTCCAGACCGGGCCGTCCCGGACGAAGATCGGGTCGGGCTCGACCCGCACCGCCGGGTAGCGCCGGCCCAGCCGCTCGCACCAGTTCCAATGGGTGGCCGCGCGGCGGCCGTCGAGCAGCCCGGCCTCGGCCAGCAGCAGCGCCCCGGTGCAGACCGAGCCGAGCCGCCGCACCCGCGGCGCCGCGGCCCGCAGCCAGGAGACCAGGGCCGGGTCGGCGACGGCATCCTCGATCCCGGCGCCGCCCGCAACCAGCAGCGTGTCGATCCCTTCCCCGGCGTCCTCCAGGCCGCGACCGGCCAGCACCGCCAGGCCGGAGTCGGCGCGAACCGGGCCGGCCCGCGCCGCCAGGATCTCGACCGCATAGGCCGGCGGCGCCCCGCCGTCGCCCAGCAGCGCGGAGGCGGCGGCGAAGGCCTCGAGCGGGCCGACGACGTCGAGCAGCCCGACGCCGGGAAAGGCCAGCACGGCGATGCGGCGCGGGGAGGTCGGGTCGGACATGCCGCGAGTGTGGCCGGATCACCCGATGGCAGCAATGACAGGATGCCGTCTGATTCTGCCAACCGGCGCGATCAGCCCGTCCGGCGCAGCCCCTGCCAGGTCGCCAGGACGAGAGCCAGCAGGGCCGCGGCCGGGACCACCCAGGCCTCCGGCGCCGACATCGCCCACAGCGTCGCCCCGGTGGCGGCGCACCACAGCGCGGGCAGGACCATCAGCACCCAGCGCGCCGGACCGGCCAGGGCCAGCAGCAGGCCGAGCGTGCCGATCGCGGTCGGGTCGGGCGCGACGCCGAAGATCTCGGCCTGACGCCAGGAGCGGCCGAGCAGCAGGCCGATCGCCGGCTGGGCCAGCAGCGCGAACAGGAAGATCCCGATCCCCGCCCGGCCGGCGATATCGAGCCGCGGCGGGGCGGACAGCCGACCGCCGACCGCCCCGGCCCAGACCAGCAGCGCCGCCTGCGCCAGGAAGGCCGTCGCGGCCCAGGGCGCGGCCCAGTTGATGGTGGCGTAGCGGTCGAGATGGAAGGCGATCGCCACCCAGGCCCAGCAGGCGGCCAGGATGGCGGCGACGGCGGGCCCGGCGACCGGCCCGCCGCGCCGCAGCAGGACCAGCATCAGCAGGCCGAGCAGCACGGCCGCCGCCTGCGCCGGCCAGATCGCGGCGTTGTACAGCCCGAACAGCCGGTGATAGGTGCGGGGCGAGAACAGCAGGAAGTCGGAGAGCCGGTAGCTCCACCACTCCGACATCACAGCGCCTCGATATCGGCGGCCATGCGCCGGCGCATCGCCGCATCCGGCATCGGGCCACGGGCGGCGCCGAGATTCTCGCGAACATGGTCGGCGCGGGTGGTGGCCGGGATGGCGCAGGTGACGGCCGGGTGCGAGACCACGAATTTCAGCAGGAGCTGGGCCCAGCTGCCGCAGCCGATCTCGCCGGCCCAGCCGGGCAGCGCCTCGCCGCCGAAATCGTCGATCAGCTCGCCCTGGCGGAACGGCCGGTTGACGATGACGGCGATGCCGCGGTCCTGCGCCAACGGCAGGATGCGCTCCTCCACCTCGCGGTCGAGGATGTTGTAGGTGATCTGGACGAAGTCGATCGGCCGGCTGCGCATCACCTGCTCGATCTCGCCGTGCCGCCGCCCCTCCGAGGTGGTGATGCCGACATAACGGAGCCGGCCCTCCGCCTTCATGGCGAGGAGCGTGTCGAGATGCGTCTCCCAGGCCAGCAGGTTGTGGACCTGCAGCAGGTCGAACTGCGGCACGCCCCAGAGCCGGCGCGACTGCTCGATCTGCCCCGGCCCGTCGCCCGAGGTCCAGACCTTGTCGGCCGCGAACAGGCCGGGCGGATGGCCGAGCCTGGCCAGGCCGTAGCCGATCACCGGCTGGGACGAGCCGTACATCGGCGAGGAATCGATCATTCTTCCGCCCTCGGCGAAGAAGGCACGCATCACCTCGGCGCACTCGTCTCGCGCCTCCAGATCGTCGCCGACATTGAAGGTGATCCAGCTGCCGAGCCCGACCACGGGCATCGCCTCGCCGGTCGACGGGATCGGCCGGGTAAGCGGGGACGCCTGCGCCGCCGCGTCCGGCAGCATCGGGGCCGCGCCGGCGGCGGCCATGGCCCCCAGCAGGGTGCGGCGGGAGAGGATCGGGGAACGCGGCATCGCCTGCCTCCGTCTGCGCTGTCGCCCCCATGAAGATGGGGCTGGGCAGCCGCAGCGCCATGGCCGGTGCGCATGATCGCCAACCGTGGCGCCTTTATCCCTTCCGCCCGCGGCGTGGTTGGGACAGCATTCCCGTTTCATGCCGGGGCAGCCGGCGGGTCATCGACAGGGGGATGGGATGCGGAATCGAGGGAACAGGGCCGGATCGATCGGCGGGGCGCTCGCCACCGGCCTGCTCGTCGCGCTGCTGGCGGCGTCGGCCGCGGCCCAGGAGGCGCCGGCCCCGGGGCTGAACGCCGGCGACAAGGGGCTGAAGTTCGACTGGCCGGCGGTGCGGGGCGGCCCCGGCGAGTACGAGGAGGGGCCGACCGGCGTCACCGTGTTCCATTTCGACCGGCGGTCGCTGGCGGCCGTGGATGTCCGCGGCGGCGGGCCCGGCACGGTCAACACCGACTATCTGCGCCTGGGCTACGACGCGCCGGAGCTGGACGCCGTGGTGTTCTCCGGTGGCTCCTGGTACGGGCTCGAGGCCACCACCGCCGTCGCCTCGGCACTGAAGGAGGACGGCATCCGCGGCGGCCATTGGGACAACATCGCCCTCTCGGTCGGCGCCATCATCTATGACCTCGGCGGCCGCCGGCTGAACGAGATCGTGCCCGACAAGCGGCTGGCCCAGGCCGCCTTCCGCGCCGCCAAGCCCGGCGTGTTCCCGCTGGGCGCCCAGGGCGCCGGGCGTCTGGCCATGACGGGATCGCTGTTCGGCTGCAACGCCCATTCCGGCCAGGGCGGCGCCTTCCGCCAGGTCGGGCAGGTCAAGGTCGCCGCCTTCGTCGTGGTCAATGCCCTGGGCGTGGTGACGAGGCGGGACGGCACCGTGGCGGCCTGCTATGGCGATGAAGGCTGGCCGAAGGACCTGACCGCCGCGGCGCTGCTGGCGGGCTATCCGGCCAGCCGCAAGCCGGGCTGGACCGGCGCGCCGAACGCCGACGCCCCTGCGCGCAACACCACGGTCAGCCTGGTCGTCACCAACCAGAAGCTGAAGCCGGCGGAGCTGCAGCGCCTGGCGATCCAGGTGCACAGCTCGATGGGCCGGGCGCTGCAGCCTTTCGCCACCGAGTTCGACGGCGACGTGCTGTACGCCGTCTCGACCGGCGAGCTGGAGGACGAGGCGGCGATGCTGCCAACGGTCGACCTCGGGGTGATCGGCGGCGAGGCGATGTGGGACGCGATCCTGACCTCGGTGCCGGACCAGCCGCAGCCGGCGACGCCCGCCAGCAAGCCGGTGGTGTCGGCCGACCAGGCGAAGGCCCTGGCCGGCGACTACGTCTTCAGCCCGTTCGTCACGGTGAGGGTGACGGCCGAGGGCGACCGCTTGTTCGCCCAGGCCACCGGCGCCCGCGCCGCCTTCGCCATCGGCAAGGAAGAGCGGACCGAGCTGAAGCCGGTCTCGGCCACCGACTTCATGGTGCCGGGGCGCTACCCGCTGACCCTGCGCTTCGAGGATGCCGGCCGGCTGGTGCTCAACCCCGGGCACTGGCAGCAGGTCGGGACGCGGCAGGGCTCGTGACGGTGGCCGAGGTTTCCTCCGCGACCATGCGCAGCAGCCAACGCCAGAATCGGGCCATCGGCGCGGCGTTCCAGCGCTCCGTCACGCTCGGTCGGCACCCGCCGAGCATCGGCGAGCTGCGGCTGCAAGGCCATATCAGAGACACTGGTTAGACACTCCATGAGGTCGCTGGTCTCCGGAGAGGCGCCGCGGTAGGGTGCAGACGCGGAGAGAGGCTGATGCTTACAGACGCTGAGATCGCGGAACTTTTCAGGGACATCGAATCTGATCGGGTCGAGCGCAAGCGCGATTACCCATCGAATCGAGATGCGGTCCGGCAAGCCATTTGTGCCTTTGCCAACGATCTGCCCAACCATCGGCTGCCGGGGATTATTTTCATTGGGCAGGATGACGACGGAACCTGTGCCGGTATCACTATCGATGACGAACTTCTAAGAGCCTGTTTGGAAACAGGGCTGGTGTTTTAAGCGAGCTCGTGATTCAAGCTGTGGATGTGGACAGCAACGAGCCGTGGCCGGATGGCCGAGATCGAGAAGAAGACGCGTCGCTATCCGACCGACCTGACGGATGAGGAATGGTCGCAAGTCGAGCCGCTGCTGCCGAAGCCGGCCAGGACAGGGCGTCGGCGAGAGATCGCGCTTCGCGAGGTGCTGAATGCGATCCGGTATCTGGCCCGGACCGGCTGTGGCTGGCGGATGCTTCCGGTGAACTTTCCGCCCTGGCAGACGGTGTACTGGTGGTTCCGGCGCTTCGTCCGGCTGTTCCTGTTCCGAACGATCCATGACATCGCGCTGATGATCGACCGGGAGCAGGCCGGGCGCGGTGCCAGCCCCTCCGGCGGCATCCTCGACAGCCAGACGATCAAGGCACCGGCGCCTGGTGCTGTTCGCAGCTTCGATGGCGCCAAGAAGGTGGTGGGCCGCAAGCGGCACGTCGCCGTCGACACCGATGGGCGCCTCTTGATGGTGAACCTCACCCCGGCCGGCATCTCCGACAGCGCCGGCGCCCAGACGATCCTGTCCGCGATCCGCAAGCGCTGGCCCTGGATCAAGCATCTGTTCGCCGACAGCGCCTATGACCGTGGCAAGCTCATGGACAAGGCCGCCTACCTCGACTTCGTGATCGAGGTTGTCCGCCGCATCGACGCCGGCTTCAAGGTCCTGCCGCGCCGCTGGGTCGTCGAGCGCACCTTCGGATGGATGACCCGATGGCGGCGCCTGGTCCGCGACTACGAAGCCCGCATCGACGTCTCCGAGGCCATGATCCATGTCGCCATGGGAAGCCTCCTCCTCCGACGCATCGCTCACTAAACTCCGTTTCCAAACGGACTCTAAAAACTCTTGGAGGCCTGCGAAGCGACGGCGCCATCTTACCATTTCCGGTCATGTCGGTCGGCCGTCACGTCATTGACGGATGCACTGTCGCTGCAGTGATCGTCGCCCCGTCGACCCAGCCGCCAGTCCGGGTGAATGGTCGTAGCTGGATTCGCGTCGGCCCTCGCCGTGCAACGGCAACTCCGGAGGAGGAACGTCGGCTTGCCGAAAAGCAGACATGGCAGAATCTCGCCTTCGATGCACGGCCCTGCGCCGATGCTACTTTGGACGATCTGGATCTCATCCGCTTCGAGGCGGAGTATGTCCCTTCGGCGACCTCTCCCGAAATCCGGCGCCAGAACGGTCGGAGTACTGAAGAAAAATTGCGCGCCCTTCGGCTCCTTTCGAGGGACGGCAAACCCACCAACGCAGCTATCCTGCTTTTTGGCAAGGATCCGCGCTCGTACTTCTCTGGCGCTTACATCCAATTCTTGCGACTCGACGGGCCTGCGTTGACCGATCCGATCATCGATCAAAAAGAAATTAGCGGAACAATTCCAGATCAGGCCCGACAGATTGAGGAGCTTCTAAAACTTAACATCCGCACAGCAACTACGATTGGCGGCACACAGCGGCAGGAACGCAGCGACTATCCGATCGAGGCCCTGGAACAAGTTGTGCGTAACGCAATACTACATCGCACCTATGATGCGAGCACCATGCCGGTAAAAGTCTACTGGTACTCTGATCGGATTGAGATTATGAGCCCGGGCGGACTCTATGGTGGAGTCACGCCCGAGACGATTTGGCTGAATGTGACAGCCTACCGCAATCCGTCTCTCGCGGAAGGTTTGAAGACGCTCGGCATTGTTGAGCGCTTCGGATTCGGTCTGGTTCGGGCCCGACAGGTGCTCGCGGAGAATGGGAATCCCCCACTCGGATATCAGTTCTTGGAAAACTTCGTGCTCTTCAAGGTGGAGCCGGCTCAATGAAGTCGATCGCCTTCTTTAACAATAAGGGTGGCGTTGGCAAAACGACGCTCGTCTATCATTTGGCATCAATGTTCTCTGATCTTGGCGTCAGGGTGATCGCGGCGGATTATGACCCGCAGGCGAATCTGACGGCAATGTGCCTCGACGAGGATCGGTTGGCCGCTATCGAGAACGACGAGATCGATACTATCTATGACGTCGCATCACCTCTCATCGCGGAGGGAAAAAATGTGCCTCCGAAGATTCTGGAGATCGACGACAACTTTGGTCTGATCGCCGGCGACCTGGACCTGTCGGGTGTTGAGGACTCGCTCTCATCAGCATGGGGCGAAAGCCTTGGCGGCAGTAATCTGACCAAAAGACGCGCTTTTCAAGATACGACATTCCTGGCTCGGGCTGTCGAGACCGCCGGTCGTGAGTTTCAGGCCGTTATCGCGCTGATCGATATCGGCCCGAATCTCGGAGCAATCAACCGTTCGGCACTGATCGGGGCGGACTACGTCGTCGTGCCGGTGGCGCCCGATCTCTTCTCACTGAAGGGGTTGACCAATGTCGGGCGAGGCATCCAGGAATGGCGGGATGGTTGGAAGAAGCGGATAGACGACTACCCAACACCCGAGACTCCGTGGCCAAACGGCAAGCTTGAGCCACTGGGATACGTCATCTCTCGCTTTTCGACATATGCCGGAGAACATGCTAGATATTTCCGGCGATGGATCGACCGTGTCCCGACATTGTTTCATCGAGACATTCTCCGGCAGTCGAACGGTACTGCTCTCACCGTCGAGAACGATCCAGCCAAGCTCGCTTGGCTCAAGGACTATCGCTCGCTGATGCCGATGGCGCAGGAAGTTCGTAAGCCAATCTTCAAACTCCGTCCGGCGGACGGCGCGATCGGCGGACATCAGCAGGCGGTAGGTGATGCCTATGATGATTTCGAGCAGCTCGCCAAACTGATCGCTAGCAAAGTCGGGATTAGCATTTAAGGCTTCGCGAAGTCAGGGCTGTTTTCGCCAAAATGGCGACAGCCGCCCTACACCTCCCGCCATTCCCCGAACGCTGCAGCCTGGCCGCGCAGCACGCCGGCCTCGTCGATCAGCTGCCAGACGATGGCGCGCTCGATCCAGAAGCGGCGGCCGGATTTGGCGATGCGCAGGCCGCGATAGTCGCCGATGAAGCCGTCGCGGGCGACGGCGTCGAGCAGGCGCTGGCGCTCGGCCCGGTCGGGCGCCTCGGCGGAAAGGCGGGAGGGCAGCGTCGTGAACTCGTCCCAGCCATATTCGAAGCGGGCCTGGGCCGCCTTGTTGGCGTAGATGAAGCGCGGATCGGCGTCGGTGTTGTGCGCCAGCACGCAGAACGGCGCCGCCTCGTACAGCCAGCGCGCCTGCCCGGCGGCATCGGTGCCGGCCTCTTCCGGCAGCAGCGGCGTACCGACCAGCCGGGCATGGCTGCCGGCCAGGAGGCGCAGGAAATCGGGATCGTGGGCGAGGCTCATCGGGGAACTCCGGACGCGCCGCGACGGCAGCGCGCATGGGAGCTACCTCGGACATGAGGCCGAACGAGACAAGCCGGCTGCGGCACGGTGTCCGGGCATGGCTGGGCTGCCGGACCGGCAAGCTGCGGGCCGCGGCGTTTTCGGCGACCATAGGACCTTGATCCGATTCAGCCGAGGAGCCCCCCATGACGCTGCCGTCGATCGTCTCCCGCGCCGCCGCCCTGGCTGTCGCCGGCCTGATGCTGCTGGTCCAGCCCGTGGCCGCGGCCGAGCTGCAGGTCGTCAGCTCCGGCGGTTTTGCCGCCGCCTATCGCGCCCTGGCGCCGGACTACGAGCGCGCCAGCGGCGACCGGCTTTCGATCCACTGGGGCCCGTCGATGGGCGACACGCCGAACGCCGTGCCCGCCCGGTTGGCCCGCGGCGAGAAGCTCGATGTCGTGATCATGGTCGGCTATGCCCTCGACGACCTGATCAAGCAGGGCAAGGTGCTGCCCGACAGCAAGGTCGTCCTCGCCCGCTCCAGCATCGGCGTCGCGGTCAAGGCCGGCGCGCCGAAGCCGGATATCGGCTCGGCCGAGGCGGTGAAGCGGGCCCTGCTGGCCGCCAAGTCGATCGCCTATTCCGACAGCGCCAGCGGCGTTTACATCTCGACCCGGATGTTCCAGCGCCTGGGTATCGCCGAGCAGATGGAGGGCAAGGCCCGCAAGATCCCGGCCACGCCGGTCGGCGAGATCGTCGCCAAGGGCGAGGCCGAGCTGGGCTTCCAGCAGATCGCCGAGCTGAAGGCGGTCGAGGGCATCGACCTGGTCGGGCCGCTGCCGCCCGAGCTGCAGCAGGTGACGCTGTATTCCGCCGGCATCGTCGCCGGCTCGCACGACCCGGCGGCGGCGAAGAAGCTGCTGGATTTCCTGGCCTCCCCCGCCGCCGCCCCGGTCATCGCCGCCACCGGGCTGGAGCCGACCGCGACGGGCCAGTAGGACGGGCCGCGCCAGGAGGGACGGCCGCTCTCCCGGCGACCTTTGTCGCTCTCTTCGCGACATCGGATGTTGATATAAAGATATCTTTATGTCATTACGTACGGCCCGACCCGGAACCACCGGCCGTTCGCCATGACCACGCACGTCGATACCCTGGATTTCCCCCTGGAGCCGGTCGACGGCGCCCCAGTCGATGGAAATGAGGTCCTGGCCGCGCTGACCGCGGCGGCGCGCGAGCGCGTGCTGATCCTGGACGGCGCCATGGGCACGCAGATCCAGGGCCTCGGCTTCGGCGAGGAGCATTTCCGCGGCACCCATTTCGCCGGCTGCGACTGCCACCTGCAGGGCAACAACGACCTGCTGACCCTGACCCAGCCGGACGCGATCGAGGCGATCCATTTCGGCTATGCCGTCGCCGGCGCCGACATCCTCGAGACCAACACCTTTTCCTCCACCTCGATCGCCCAGGCCGATTACGGCATGGAGAAGGTGGTCTACGACCTGAACCGCGAGGGCGCGCGGCTGGCCCGCCGGGCCGCGGCCAAGGCCCGGGCGATGGACGGCCGCCGCCGCTTCGTCGCCGGCGCGCTGGGGCCGACCAACCGCACCGCCTCGATCTCGCCGGACGTGAACAACCCCGGCTACCGCGCGGTCACCTTCGACCAACTGCGCGACGCCTATGCCGAGCAGGTGCGCGGCCTGGTCGACGGCGGCGCCGAGATCATCCTGATCGAGACCATCTTCGACACGCTGAACGCCAAGGCGGCGATCTTCGGCACCGAGCTGGTCTTCGCCGAGAAGGGCATCAAGCTGCCGGTCATGATCTCCGGCACCATCACCGACCTGTCGGGCCGCACCCTGTCGGGGCAGACCCCGACCGCCTTCTGGCATTCGGTGCGGCACGCCAGGCCCTTCACCATCGGCCTGAACTGCGCGCTGGGCGCCAACGCCATGCGGGCGCATCTGGCCGAGATCGCCGAGGCCGCCGACACCTTCGTCTGCGCCTATCCGAACGCCGGCCTGCCGAACGAGTTCGGCCAGTATGACGAGTCGCCGGAGGCGATGGCCGCGCAGATCCGCGGCTTCGCCGAGGAAGGCCTAGTCAACATCGTCGGCGGCTGCTGCGGGTCGACCCCCGACCACATCCGCGCCATCGCGGACGCGGTGGCGGACCTGCCGCCGCGCCAGGTGCCGACGGTCGCGCCGCTGATGCGGCTGTCGGGGCTGGAGCCGTTCACGCTGTCCGCCGACATCCCCTTCGTCAATGTCGGCGAGCGCACCAACGTCACCGGCTCGGCCCGCTTCCGCAAGCTGATCACCGCCGGCGACTATGCCGCGGCGCTGGAGGTGGCGCGCGACCAGGTGGCCAACGGCGCCCAGGTCATCGACATCAACATGGACGAAGGCCTGATCGATTCCGAGAAGGCCATGGTCGAGTTCCTGAACCTGATCGCGGCCGAGCCCGACATCGCCCGCGTGCCGGTGATGATCGACAGCTCCAAATTCTCGGTGATCGAGGCCGGGCTGAAATGCGTCCAGGGCAAGGCGCTGGTCAACTCGATTTCGATGAAGGAGGGCGAGGAGGCCTTCCTGCACCATGCCCGGCTGGTTCGGTCCTACGGCGCCGCCGTGGTGGTGATGGCCTTCGACGAGGCCGGCCAGGCCGACACGCTGGAGCGCAAGGTCGAGATCTGCGCCCGGGCCTACAGGCTGCTGACCGAGGAGGCCGGCTTCCCGCCCGAGGATATCGTCTTCGACCCGAACATCTTCGCGGTGGCGACCGGCATCGAGGAGCACAACGGCTACGGCGTCGCCTTCATCGAGGCGACGCGGCAGATCCGCCGGACCCTGCCGCACGCCCATATCTCGGGCGGCGTCTCCAACCTGTCCTTCTCGTTCCGCGGCAACGAGCCGGTGCGCGAGGCGATGCACGCGGTGTTCCTGTACCACGCCATCCAGGCCGGCATGGACATGGGCATCGTCAATGCCGGGCAGCTCGCGGTCTATGAATCGATCGAGCCGGAGCTGCGCGAGGCCTGCGAGGACGTGGTCCTGAACCGCCGCGACGACGCCACCGAGCGCCTGCTGGCCCTGGCCGAGCGCTTCAAGGGCGGCGGCCGCGAGGCCAAGGAGAAGGACCTGTCGTGGCGCCAGCAGCCGGTCGCCAAGCGGCTGGAGCATGCGCTGGTGAACGGCATCACCGAGTTCATCGACGCCGATGTCGAGGAGGCGCGGCAGCAGGCCGAGCGGCCGCTGCACGTCATCGAAGGCCCGCTGATGGCCGGCATGAACGTGGTCGGCGACCTGTTCGGTGCCGGCAAGATGTTCCTGCCGCAGGTGGTGAAGTCGGCCCGCGTCATGAAGCAGGCCGTGGCCCATCTGCTGCCCTATATGGAGGCCGAGAAGGCGGCCAATGGCGGCGGCGAGCGGCAGAGCGCCGGCAAGATCCTGATGGCGACCGTCAAGGGCGACGTGCACGACATCGGCAAGAACATCGTCGGCGTCGTGCTGGCCTGCAACAATTACGAGATCATCGATCTCGGCGTCATGGTGCCAGCGACGAAGATCCTGGAGACGGCGAAGGCCGAGAAGGTCGACATCATCGGCCTGTCCGGCCTGATCACCCCGTCGCTGGACGAGATGGTGCATGTGGCGGTGGAGATGGAGCGCGAGGGCTTCGACATCCCGCTCCTGATCGGCGGCGCCACCACCAGCCGGGTGCACACCGCGGTGAAGATCCACCCGCGCTACGCCCGCGGCCAGACCGTCTATGTCAACGACGCCAGCCGCGCCGTCGGCGTGGTCTCGAGCCTGCTGTCGCCCGAGGCGAGGCACGGCTATGTCGAGGGCGTGCGCGACGAATACCGCAAGGTCGCCGAGGGCCATGCGAGGGCGGAGGCGGAGAAGCAGCGCCTGCCGCTGGCTGCCGCCCGCGCCACGCCCTTCGCCATCGACTGGTCCGGCTATCAGCCGCCGAAGCCGTCCTTCCTGGGCACCCGCGTGTTCGAGGACTGGGACCTGGCGGAGCTGGCGCGCTACATCGACTGGACGCCGTTCTTCCAGACCTGGGAGCTGAAGGGCCGCTACCCGGCGATCCTGCAGGACGAGAAGCAGGGCGCGGCCGCCCGGCAGCTGTTCCAGGACGCCCAGGCGATGCTGGCCCGCATCGTCGAGGAGCGCTGGTTCAGGCCCAAGGCGGTGATCGGCTTCTGGCCGGCCGGCGCGGTGGGCGACGACATCCGCCTGTTCACCGGCGAGGACCGGAAGCAGGAGCTGGCGACCTTCTTCACCCTGCGGCAGCAGCTCAGCAAGCGCGACGGCCGGCCGCGGGTGGCGCTGTCCGACTTCGTCGCGCCGGTGGACAGCGGCAAGGCCGACTATCTCGGCGGCTTCGTCGTCACCGCCGGGATCGAGGAGGAGGCGATCGCCAACCGCTTCGCCCGGGCCAATGACGACTATTCCTCGATCCTGGTGAAGGCGTTGGCCGACCGCATCGCCGAGGCCTTCGCCGAGGCCATGCACCAGCGCGTGCGCCGCGAGTTCTGGGGCTATGCCCCGGACGAGACGTTCACGCCGGAGGAGCTGATCGGCGAGCCCTATCGCGGTATCCGCCCGGCCCCGGGCTATCCGGCCCAGCCGGACCACACCGAGAAGGTGACGCTGTTCCGGCTGCTGGACGCCGAGCGCCGGATCGGCGTGCGCCTGACCGAGAGCTACGCCATGTGGCCGGGCTCATCGGTCTCCGGCCTCTACCTGGCGCATCCGGATTCGTATTACTTCGGCGTCGCCAAGGTGGAGCGCGACCAGGTCAAGGACTATGCACGCCGCAAGGGCATGCCGATCCCCGAGGTCGAGCGCTGGCTCGGGCCGATCCTGAACTACACCCCCGCCCCGCTGGTCGAGGCGGCGGAGTAGGACGGCCTCAGCAATCCATGTCCGCGGACGATAGTGTGATGAACCGGTTCGAGCGGCAGAGCCTGTCCCCGTAGGTCAGCCCCACCGTCGCCGTCACCGGGGTCTGAACCCCAGGCGGAGGCGGCGGCAGCGGCGACCGGGACCTGAACGCCTGGATGATGTGCATCTCGAACGGCAGGTCCGGGCGCGGGCGGACCTTCACCGAGCTGATCTCGCCATCCGCCTCGATCAGCAGCGTCACCTTGAAGCGCTGCACCCTCCGGCCGGGCTTGGCCGGTTCCACCGGCTCCTCCGGCCCGAACGTCTCGGCCACGCGATCCAGATAGGCCCTGGTCGCGGGGTCCTGCGGCGCGGCGGCCGCTCCGCCCCCCGGCTCACCGGACGATACGCAGCCCGAGAGCAACAGGGCGGCGAGGCCCCAATCGATCCACCGCATTCGCGACACTCCCCCCAGAGCGATATCCCGCTTCTGCAACGATGGGGCTGGTGCTGTCAAATGAGACCAATCACACGTCCGGTTGATACTCCGCCAACCGCTGCAGCAGGGCGCCGGCGGCGATCAGCTGCGCCCGCTCCTCCGCCGACAGGCAGGCGGCCGCCGCCTCGGCCATCCAGGCCTCGCGCCGGCTGCGGTTGGCCAGCACCGCCTGCGTGCCGGCATCGGTGATCACCACATGCAGCCGGCGGCGGTCGCCGGCATCCGCCTCGCGTCGGACCATCCCGTCCTTCTCCAGCCCGCGCAGCAGCGCCGCGACATTGGACGATCGCAGCCCCTCGACCATGGCGAGCTCGGTCGGGCTGGCCGTGCCGCCCAGCCGCAGCAGCGCCGCCAGCAGCATCAGCTGCGACAGCGGGATGTCGCCGCCGTCGGATTCGCGCCGCAGCCGCCGCAGCAGCGCCATCAGCTGCAGCCGGAAGGCGCCGAGCTGCTCGCGCTCGGTCGGGGAGATCTGGTCCGGGTCGATCATTTTGCTATTCTGTTATAGCTAAAACGCCATAGCCATTCGGGACGGCCGGTTCCAGGATGATGCCATGGACGGCGGCGCCAAGGGTGCCCGCCGCGAAGAACGAGGTCAAAGCCGTGTCCCCCCTGCCCGACGGCCTGCCCCTGCCCCGCCGCAGATGGGCCTTCGCCACCGTGGTGCTCGGCATCATGCTCGCCGTGCTCGACGGCTCCGTCGCCAATGTGGCGCTGCCGACGATCGCGGCCGAGTTCCGGGCCAGCCCGTCGATGTCGATCTGGATCGTCAACGCCTACCAGCTGGCGGTGGTGGTCTCGCTGCTGCCGCTGGCGGGCTTGGGCGAGATCGTCGGCTACCGCCGAATCTATGTCGGCGGCCTGGCCCTGTTCACCGTGGCCTCGCTGGCCTGCGCCCTGTCGGACTCGCTGCTGGCGCTGACCCTGTCCCGCGTCGCCCAGGGCTTCGGCGCCGCCGGGATCATGAGCGTCAACACCGCGCTGATCCGCTACATCTTCCCGCGCGCCCGGCTGGGCCATGTGCTGGGCATCAACGCCATGATCGCGGCCGGCGCCTCGACCATCGGCCCCAGCTTCGCCGGCGCCGTGCTGTCGGTCGCCGCCTGGCCCTGGCTGTTCGCGATCAACCTGCCGCTCGGCGTCGCCGCGATCCTCATCGGCAGCCGCAACCTGCCGGAGAGCGACCTGGCCGACCGGCGCTTCGACCTGCTGAGCGCGGTGCTGTCGGCCGCCACCTTCGGCCTGCTGATCACCGGCATCGACAGCGTCGCCCACGGGCTGGACTGGGGGCTGATCGCGCTGCAGCTCGGCATCGGGCTCGCCGCCGCCGTCTGGCTGGTGCGGCGGCAGCTGGCCCAGGCGATGCCGCTGCTGCCGCTGGACCTGCTGCGCATCCCGGTGGTCGGGCTGTCGGTCGCCACCTCGGTCAGCTCCTTCATGGCGCAGATGGCGGCGTTCGTGGCGCTGCCCTTCCTGCTGCAGACCGGGTACGGCTTCTCCCCGGCCCAGGTCGGCCTGCTGATGATCCCCTGGCCGCTGGCGGTGGCGGTCACCGCGCCCTTCGCCGGCCGCCTAGCCGACCGGCACCCGCCCGGCCTGCTGGGCGGCATCGGCCTCGCCCTTCTCGCCATCGGGCTGGTGCTGATGGCCACTTTGCCGGCGGATCCCTCCCCCTTCGGCATCGTCTGGCGGATGGCGCTGTGCGGCGCCGGCTTCGGCCTGTTCCAGTCGCCCAACAACCGGGTGATGATCGGGTCGGCCCCGCGCAGCCGCAGCGGCGCCGCCAGCGGCATGCTGGGCACCGCCCGCCTCGTGGGCCAGGCCACCGGCGCGGCCCTGGTGGCGTTGCTGTTCGCCCATGTCCCCGACCACGGCGCCAAGGCGGCGCTGCTGACCGCGGCCGGGCTGGCGACCGCCGCTACGCTGGTCAGCTGCCTGCGCCTGGCGACCCCGGCCTACGCCGCCGACGACCCGGCGCCCGGCCCGGAAGGGGCACAATCGACGCGATAGTCCCGATTGACACGGGTTTCGTCCGGCACAAGATGCGTGGTGCCGGCGGAGAAGCTTGATGCGGACGACATTGACCATCGACAACGATGTCCTGGCTGCCGCGAAGGACTTGGCAGCACAGCAGCAGAAGACTGTTGGAAAGATCATCTCCAACCTCGCGCGTAAAGCGCTCAGCTCCCAGATCCTGCACGGAAGGGTGCAATGGCGTGCCGTTGCTGCCGATCACCGACGATGCGAAGCCAGTAACGTCGGAACTGGTAAAGCAACTGCAGGACGATCTGCCGGAGTGACGCCCCACTCATAGCCCGACGCGCGGGAGCGTTGCGTCCGCCGCCCTTGCGCCGCGGGCGGGAATGGCGTTCTTTCTGGATCGGACGTTTCCGGCGGGGGCGGCGGTTCTTTTCTGAGCGCCGAAGCCAGCCGCCCGATAGAAAGTGACCCGAGCAGCGGACCGACCCATGCCAGCCTATCGTTCCCGCACCACAACCCACGGCCGCAACATGGCCGGAGCCCGCGGGCTCTGGCGCGCGACCGGCATGACGGATGCGGATTTCGGCAAGCCGATCATCGCCGTCGTCAACTCCTTCACCCAGTTCGTGCCCGGCCATGTCCACCTCAAGGACCTCGGCCAGCTGGTGGCGCGGGAGATCGAGGCCGCGGGCGGGGTCGCCAAGGAGTTCAACACCATCGCCGTCGACGACGGCATCGCCATGGGCCATGACGGCATGCTGTACAGCCTGCCGTCGCGCGAGATCATCGCCGACAGCGTCGAGTACATGGTCAACGCGCATTGCGCCGACGGCATGGTCTGCATCTCGAACTGCGACAAGATCACGCCCGGCATGCTGATGGCGGCGATGCGGCTGAACATCCCGGTGGTGTTCGTGTCCGGCGGGCCGATGGAGGCCGGCAAGGTCAAGCTGCAGGGTGAGGCCAAGGCGCTGGACCTGGTCGATGCCATGGTCGCGGCCGCCGACAGCCGGGTCAGCGACGAGGACGTGAAGGTGATCGAGCGGTCGGCCTGCCCGACCTGCGGCTCCTGCTCCGGCATGTTCACTGCGAACTCGATGAACTGCCTGACCGAGGCTCTGGGCCTGGCGCTGCCGGGTAACGGCTCGACCCTCGCCACCCATGCCGACCGCAAGCGCCTGTTCGTCGAAGCGGGCCACCTGATCGTCGACCTGGTGAAGCGTTACTACGAGCAGGACGACGAATCGGTGCTGCCGCGCAGCATCGCCACCTTCGCCGCCTTCGAGAACGCCATGACGCTCGACATCGCCATGGGCGGGTCGACCAACACCGTGCTGCACCTGCTGGCGGCGGCGCAGGAGGGCGGGGTCGACTTCACCATGGCCGATATCGACCGGCTGTCGCGCCGCGTGCCGGTGCTGTGCAAGGTCGCGCCGGCGGTGCCGAACGTGCATATGGAGGACGTCCACCGCGCCGGCGGCATCATGGCCATCCTGGGCGAGCTGGACCGCGCCGGTCTGCTGCACCGCGACACCCGCACGGTCCATGCCGAGAGCCTGTCGGCCGCGCTGGACCAGTGGGACATCAAGCGCACCGACAGCGAAGCCGTGCACCGCTTCTACAGCGCGGCGCCGGGCGGCGTCCCGACCCAGGTCGCCTTCAGCCAGGACGCCCGCTACCCCGGCGTCGACGCCGACCGCAAGCGCGGCACCATCCGCGACCTGGAGCACGCCTTCAGCCCCGATGGCGGCTTGGCGGTGCTGTACGGCAACATCGCCGAGGACGGCTGCGTGGTGAAGACCGCGGGCGTCGACGCCAGCATCCTGACCTTCTCCGGCCCCGCCCGGATCTTCGAGAGCCAGGACGCGGCGGTCGAGGGCATCCTGGGCGACAGGATCAAGCCCGGCGACGTGGTGCTGATCCGCTACGAGGGCCCGAAGGGCGGCCCCGGCATGCAGGAGATGCTGTACCCGACCAGCTACCTGAAGTCGAAGAGCCTGGGCAAGGTCTGCGCCCTGGTCACCGACGGACGCTTCTCCGGCGGCTCCTCCGGCCTGTCGATCGGCCATGTCTCGCCCGAGGCGGCGGAGGGCGGCGCCATCGCCCTGGTCGAGGAGGGCGACACCATCGAGATCGACATCCCGGCCCGCAGGATCCACCTCGCCGTGTCGGACGAGGAGCTGGCGCACCGCCGGGCGGCGATGAACGCCCGGGCGGACGGCGGCTGGCAGCCGGCGGCGCCGCGCGCGCGAAAAGTCTCGGCGGCGCTGCAGGCCTATGCTGCGCTGACCACCAGCGCCGCCCGCGGCGCCGTGCGCGACGTCAGCCAGCTGCGGCCTCGCAAGGCCTGAGGTCCCGCGGCCGCGGGCGAGTTTTCCCCGCCCGCGGCCTTTACCTGACCGCCGATCCGTCCTACATCCCCGGTTCGCATCGCCGGCCGCCGCGCGGCCCGCGATCCTGTGGACGAACGGAATTCGAGAGGAGCGCACGGCATGCGCGCCGAGACCGAAGCCAAGGCCCAAGAGATCAAGCAGTCGCTCGCGCTGCTGAGGAGGTCTCTTTGACTGGGACAACGCTTTAAGACGACTGGACGAGCTGAACGCCCTCGCCGAGGACCCGAAGCTCTGGGACAGCCCGGAGAAGGCGCAGACCCTGCTGCGCGAGCGCACCCATCTGGATGACGCCATCGGCGGCTACAAGGCCCTGGCGGCCGAGTTCGACGATGCCGTCGGCATGATCGAGCTGGCCGAGGCCGAGGGCGACGCCGAAGTGCTGGCCGATGCCGAGGCCCAGCTGGGGCAGCTGGCCGAGCGGGTGGCGAAGAAGCAGCTGGAGAGCCTGCTGTCCGGCGAGGCCGACGGCAACGACTGCTATCTCGAGGTCAATGCCGGCGCGGGCGGCACCGAGGCCCAGGACTGGGGCCAGATGCTGCTGCGCATGTATGTGCGTTGGGCCGAGAAGCACGGCTTCAAGGTGGAGTGGCTGGAGGAGAGCCCGGGCGAAGAGGCCGGGATCAAGTCGGCCACGGTGCTGATCAAGGGCCACAACGCCTATGGCTGGCTGAAGACCGAATCGGGTGTGCACCGGCTGGTGCGGATCAGCCCGTTCGACAGCGCGGCGCGGCGGCACACCAGCTTCTCCTCCGTCGCGGTGTCGCCGGTGATCGACGATTCGATCGAGATCACGATCCTGGACAAGGATCTGAAGGTCGACACCTATCGGGCCTCCGGCGCCGGCGGCCAGCACGTCAACAAGACGGATTCGGCGATCCGCATCACCCATATCCCGACCGGCGTCGTCGTCGCCTGCCAGAACGACCGGTCGCAGCATCGCAACCGGGCCATGGCGATGGACATGCTGCGCGCCCGACTCTACGAGCGCGAGCTGAAGATCCGCGAGGCCCAGGCCGACGCGCTGAACGCCGAGAAGACCGACATCGGCTGGGGCCACCAGATCCGCAGCTATGTGCTGCAACCCTACCAGATGGTGAAGGACCTGCGCACCGGCGTGGAGACCAGCGCCTCCGGCGCGGTGCTGGACGGCGACATCGACCAGTTCCTGGAGGCCTCGCTCGCCGCGAAGCTGAAGGGACAGGGCGAGGACCTGCAGACGGCGTGAGGCCGTCCGGAAATGCTACTGGCGCGGCCGTCTGACGGCGGTTTCTTCGCTTCCGGTGCTCACGGACTTTAACGTCCGCTGCGCGCCGGTTCTCGAAACCACCGCCAGGCGACTCACGCCAGCGCATTTCCAAACGGCCTCCAGGACGGGACGGCGTGGGTAGCGCCGCCCCGGAGGCCATGGCACAAGACCGGAATGGGACGAACAGGCCAGTACCAATGACCGAGAACATTCCGATCCCCCCGATCCCGATTTTGGGCGGAATCGCCGCGATCCGCGACCGCTACGACGCCTTCATCGTCGACCTGTGGGGCGTGGTGCATGACGGGGTCACGCCCTATCCCGGCGTGATCGAGTGCCTGCAGCGGCTGCGCGGCGAAGGCAAGCAGGTGTGCCTGCTGTCGAACGCGCCGCGGCGGGTCGGGTCGGTGACCCAGCGCCTGGCCCAGATCGGCGTGCCGGAGGAGTGCTGGGACGCGATCCTGTCCTCGGGCGAGGCCGCGCATCTGGCGCTGGCGGCGCGCGACGACGACTTCCACCAGGGGCTGGGCGAGCGCTTCCTGCATCTCGGCCCCGACCGCGACGCCGATGTCTATGAGGGGGTCGACGACGTCGTCCGGGTGGACGACCTGGCCGATGCCGATTTCGTGCTGAACACCGGGATCGACGACCCTGAGGAGCGGGTCGAGGACCATGCGCCGCTGCTGGAGGCCGCGGCCGCCCGCAAGCTGCCGATGATCTGCGCCAACCCGGACATCGTCGTCATCGTCGGCGGCCGGATGCAGATCTGCGCCGGCGCCCTGGCCCAGCACTACGAGTCGCTGGGCGGCGAGGTGTTCTACCACGGCAAGCCGCATCCGCCGGTCTACCGCCGCTGCTTCGAGCTGCTGGGCCGGCCCGACCCGGCGCGGGTGCTGGCGGTCGGCGACAGCTTCCACACCGACATGGCCGGCGCGGCGGCGGCCGGGATCGACGGGCTGTTCGTGATCGGCGGCATCCATGGCGCCGAGCTGCGCGACGCCGCATCCGGCCGGCCGGACGCGCACAAGCTGGCCGCCGCCGCCGAGCGGCACCGGCTGCGGCCGGTGGCCGCCGTCGAAAGGCTGAACTGGGACGGCCTCGCCTAGGGATCGGCCGCGCCCGACCAACCCCTTAAGCGCGCGCCCCGACCACGCCCTCCAGCGCCGCCACCAGCAGCGCCGGCGGGGTCTGGACCGAGGCATGGGCCGGCGGCTGCACCGGCGCCGGCCGGCGCGTCAGCTCGCGGAAATAGCACAGGACGAAGACCCTGAGCGCCCCGGTCAGGCCGCTGCCCTTCCGGGCGGCGTCGATCCGGGTGCAGATCTCGTTCAGGCCGATCTGCTCGCGCGCGCAGATCTCCATCAGCCCGTCCCAGAACACGACTTCCATGCGGACGCTGGTGCGCCGTCCCGCGACCGTCACGTTGCGGCAGATCGACATCGGATCCGCGTCGCGGGCTAGAGCTCCATTATGGCCCATCGTCACCTTTCCGGGCCCGCAGCCCCGGACAGCCGGGCCATGGGCGACATCAAATACACAGGAGTATGTCGAATAATTACCGCTTCCGCGCAAAAAGGTGAACCGGTGATTGCGTTTTTGCGTTCCGACGCGTTGCGCTTAGTGTCGCGGCACAGCCGCGACATTGGCGCGCTTAGTGTCGCGGCCGTGGCCGCGACGAGGGGACGCCTAGTGTCGCGGCGCGTGAGCGGCGTCGGCGCAGATCTCGAATTCGGCCTGCACCGTGGCGTGATCGACGCCGAAGCGGTCGCGCAGCAACCGGGTCACCGCGCCGATCGCCTGGTCGGAATCGGCACCCTCGCGCAGCCGGGCATGCAGGGTCACCAGCGGCCGGTCGGGCGTCAGGGTCCAGGCATGGACGTGGTGCACGTCGATCACCGCCGGCACCCCGGCCAGGATCGCCTCGGCCAGCACCGCCTCGTCGATCCCGCCGGGCGTCCCCTCCACCAGCACATGGCCGGATTCGCGCAGGATCGCCCAGGCGCTGCGCAGCACCAGCAGCGACACCAGGACCGACAGGATGGGGTCAATCGGCGTCCAGCCGGTCAGGAGGATCACGGCCCCGGCGGCCAGCGCGCCGACCGAGCCGAGCAGGTCGCCCATTACATGCAGGGCGGCGCCGCGCAGGTTCAGGTTGCCGCGGTCGCCGCCTTGCAGCACCCGGAAGGCGACGAGATTGGCCGCGAGGCCGGCGGCGGCGATGCCGATCATCAGCCCGCCCTCCACCGGCGCCGGCTCGGCCAGACGGCCCGCGGCCTCGACCACGATGGCGACCACCACCGCCAGCAGCACGATGCCGTTGGCGAAGGCGGCCAGAACCTGCACCCGGCCGTAGCCGTAGCTGCGCCGGGCGTCGCGCGGCCGCCGCGCCATCCGCGCCGCCAGCCAGGCCAACGCCAGCGCCGCCGCATCGGTCAGCATGTGCCCGGCATCGGCCAGGAGCGCCAGGGAGTTGGCGATCCAGCCGCCCGCCGCCTCGACCAGCATGAAGCCGGCGGTGACGGCCAGCGCGATCAGCAGGCGCCGCTCGCCATCCGCCCCTTGCGGCAGGCCGTGGTGATGGGCATGGCCCGGCCCGTGATCATGCGCCGCATGATCGTGGCCGGACCCGGGCAAATGGTCGTGCGGCATTCCGGCCTCCGGAGGATGCGAATCGCTCGCGCCAGTCTACATCTGGCACTCCGCCGTGAAAAACCCGCCCGGAATGCCGGTTGCACACCCCATACCGCTATGTTAGATGACGGCGCGCCGAGCGTAAGGGGTGGGCCTCGGACAGCTTTCTGTTGTGCGATAGAGCCCCCCGAACATTCGGTGGTCGTGGCCTCCTGCCACGATCGAAACAAACGATCGAGGGACGATCGGTGGCAGCCACAGGGTCAGGACTTTCCGGCCTCGCATCCAGCTACGCGACGGCGCTCTACGCACTCGCCGATGAAGGCAAGGCGCTCGACCAGACCGCGGACGATCTGCGCGGCCTGAAGATCGCTCTGGCCGAGAGCGAGGATCTGCGCCGTCTGGTCCGCAGCCCGCTGCTGTCGCGCGACACGCAGGGCCGGGCGATGGCCGCGGTGCTGGAGCGGGCGAACGTGTCCGACCTGGTGCGCCGCTTCATCGGCTTGGTGGCCCGCAACCGCCGCCTGTTCGCCCTCGACGCCATGATCGACGCCTTCCTGGCCGAGCTGGCCCGCCGCCGCGGCGAGGTCACCGCCGAGGTCACCGCCGCCGCGGCGCTGACCGACCGCCAGACCGAGGCGCTGGTCGATCAGCTCAAGAAGGCCATGGGCGCGAAGGTCCAGGTCAATGTCAAAATCGATCCCGCGCTGCTCGGCGGGATGATCGTCAAAGTCGGCTCGCGCATGGTCGACAGCTCCCTGCGCACGAAACTGGCCAAGCTGCAGCTCGCGATGAAGGGGACCGTCTGATGGACATCCGTGCCGCCGAAATCTCTGCGATCATCAAGGATCAGATCGCCAATTTCGGGACCGAGGCCGACGTCGCCGAGGTCGGCCAGGTGCTGTCGGTCGGTGACGGCGTCGCCCGCGTCTACGGCCTGGACAACGTCCAGGCGGGCGAGATGGTCGAGTTCCCGGGCGGCATCAAGGGCATGGCGCTGAACCTCGAGACCGATAATGTCGGTATCGTGATCTTCGGCGAGGACCGCGACATCAAGGAAGGCGACACGGTCAAGCGCACCGGCGCCATCGTCGAGGTCCCGGTCGGCCGCGGCCTGCTGGGCCGCGTGGTCGACGCCCTGGGCAACCCGATCGACGGCAAGGGCCCGATCCAGGACGCCAAGATGAGCCGCGTCGAGGTCAAAGCCCCCGGCATCATCCCGCGCAAGTCGGTGCATGAGCCGATGCAGACCGGCCTGAAGTCGATCGACGCGCTGACCCCGGTCGGCCGCGGCCAGCGCGAGCTGATCATCGGCGACCGCCAGACCGGCAAGACCGCCGTCGCCATCGACACCATCCTGAACCAGCGCGAGATCAACAAGTCCGGCGACGAGAGCCAGAAGCTCTACTGCATCTACGTCGCGGTCGGCCAGAAGCGCTCGACGGTCGCCCAGATCGTCAAGACGCTCGAGGAATACGGCGCGCTGGAATACACCATCGTCGTCGCCGCGACGGCGTCCGAGCCGGCGCCGCTGCAGTTCCTGGCGCCCTACACCGGCGCCGCGATGGGCGAGTTCTTCCGCGACAACGGCATGCACGGGCTGATCATCTATGACGATCTGTCCAAGCAGGCCGTGGCCTACCGCCAGATGTCGCTGCTGCTGCGCCGCCCGCCGGGCCGCGAGGCGTATCCGGGCGACGTGTTCTACCTGCACAGCCGCCTGCTGGAGCGCGCGGCCAAGATGAACGACGAGCACGGCAACGGCTCGCTGACCGCCCTGCCGGTCATCGAGACCCAGGCCGGCGACGTGTCGGCCTACATCCCGACCAACGTGATCTCGATCACCGACGGCCAGATCTTCCTCGAGACCGGCCTGTTCTATAAGGGCGTCCGCCCGGCCATCAATGTCGGCCTGTCGGTCAGCCGCGTCGGCTCCGCCGCCCAGATCAAGGCGATGAAGCAGGTCGCCGGCCGCATCAAGCTCGAGCTCGCGCAGTACCGCGAGATGGAGGCCTTCGCCCAGTTCGCGTCGGACCTCGACGCCTCGACCCAGAAGCTCTTGGCCCGCGGCGCGCGCCTGACCGAGCTCCTGAAGCAGCCGCAGTTCAGCCCGCTCCCGGTCGAGGAGCAGGTGGCGTCGATCTTCGCCGGCGTCCGCGGCCATCTCGACAGCGTCCCGGCCAACCGGGTGCAGGATTTCGAGAAGGGCCTGCTGGAGGCGCTGCGCGACGAGGGCAAGGCCATCCTCGAGGCGATCCGCAACGAGAAGCAGATCTCGCCGGAGAACGAGGAGAAGCTGAACAGCTTCATCGTCAACTACGCCAAGACCTTCGTCTGAGCGGCGGTCGTTCCCACCACATCGATTGAAGGCGGGGCGCCATGCCGTCGTTGAAGGACCTCAGGAACCGGATCACCAGCGTCAAGTCGACGCAGAAGATCACTGCGGCCATGAAGATGGTCGCGGCGTCGAAGCTGCGCCGCGCCCAGGAGCAGGCCGAGGCCGGGCGGCCCTATGCCGACCGGATGGAGCGGATGCTGACCGGCCTGGCCGCCGTCGCCAAGACGGCGGGCCAGGGGCCGAAGCTGATCGCCGGCACCGGCAAGAGCGACGTGCACCTGCTGCTCGTCATCACCTCCGACCGCGGCCTGGCCGGCGCGTTCAACGCCACGGTGCTGCGCGAGACGCGCAAGCAGATCCGCGAGCTGCAGGGCAAGGGCAAGACGGTGAAGCTGTTCACCGTCGGCCGCAAGGGCCGCGACAACCTGCGCCGCGACCACGCCAACCTGATCGTCGACAGCATCGTCGACATCGGCCGGCCGAAGCTGGGCTTCGCCGACGCCAATGGCATCGCCGACCGGATCCTGGCGATGTTCGAGGCGGGCGAGTTCGACGTCTGCTCGGTCGTCTACAACAAGTTCAAGTCGGCGATCGCCCAGATCATCACGGTGCAGCAGCTGGTGCCCGTGGCGCTGCCGGCCGTGGCCGAGGACACCGCGTCGAACATCGTCTACGAGTTCGAGCCGAGCGAGGAGCAGATCCTGGCGGAGCTGCTGCCGCGCAACCTGGCGATCCAGATCTACAAGGCGCTGCTCGAATCCGCCGCCTCCGAGCAGGGCGCGCGCATGACCGCGATGGACAATGCGACGCGCAACGCCGGCGACATGATCAAGCGGCTGACGCTGGTCTACAACCGGACCCGCCAGGCCTACATCACCAAGGAGCTGATCGAGATCATCTCGGGCGCCGAAGCCGTCTAAGGCGCCCCGCTGGTCCACCGATCGCCTGAAGAAAGTTCGAGGAGCGTGAACACCATGGTCGAGACCCAGACCGGAAGCAACGTCATCGGCCGCATCAGCCAGGTTCTGGGCGCCGTGGTGGACGTCCAGTTCGATGGCGAGCTGCCCGCCATTCTGAACGCCCTGACCACCGACATCGGCGATCGCAAGCTGGTGCTTGAGGCGGCGCAGCATCTCGGCGAGAACACGGTGCGCTGCATCGCCATGGACTCGACCGACGGCCTGGTCCGCGGCGCCAAGGTGCACGACACCGGCAACGCCATCTCGGTGCCGGTCGGCCCGGAGACGCTGGGCCGCATCATGAACGTGATCGGTGAGCCGATCGACGAACGCGGCCCGATCAACGCCAAGCAGCACTTCCCGATCCACCGCCCGGCCCCGGAATTCGTCGACCAGGCGACCGAGGCGGAGATGCTGGTCACCGGCATCAAGGTCGTCGACCTGATCGGCCCCTACGCCAAGGGCGGCAAGATCGGCCTGTTCGGCGGCGCCGGCGTCGGCAAGACCGTGACCATCCAGGAGCTGATCAACAACATCGCCAAGGCGCATGGCGGCGTGTCGGTCTTCGCCGGCGTGGGTGAGCGCACCCGCGAGGGCAACGACCTGTATCACGAGATGATCGACTCCGGCGTCATCAAGCTGGGCGAGGACGGCTCCAAGGTGGCCCTCGTCTACGGCCAGATGAACGAGCCGCCGGGCGCCCGCGCCCGCGTCGGCCTGTCGGGCCTGACCGTCGCCGAGTACTTCCGCGACGTCGAAGGCCAGGACGTGCTGTTCTTCGTCGACAACATCTTCCGCTTCACCCAGGCGGGCGCCGAGGTGTCGGCGCTGCTGGGCCGCATCCCGTCGGCCGTGGGCTATCAGCCGACCCTGTCGACCGACATGGGCGCGCTGCAGGAGCGCATCACCTCGACCACCAAGGGCTCGATCACCTCGGTGCAGGCCATCTACGTGCCCGCCGACGACCTGACCGACCCGGCCCCGGCGACCTCGTTCTCGCACCTGGACGCGACGACGGTGCTGAGCCGCGCGATCTCCGAGCTGGGCATCTACCCGGCCGTCGATCCGCTCGACTCGACCTCGCGCATCCTCGACCCGCGCGTGGTCGGCCAGGAGCATTACGAGGTGGCCCGCGCCGTGCAGCGCACGCTGCAGGAATACAAGGCGCTGCAGGACATCATCGCCATCCTGGGCATGGACGAGCTGACCGAGGAGCAGAAGCTGACCGTGGCCCGCGCCCGGAAGATCCAGCGCTTCTTCAGCCAGCCCTTCCACGTCGCCGAGGTGTTCACCGGCACGCCGGGCGTGTTCGTCCCGGTCGAGGAGACGGTGCGGGCGTTCAAGGGCATCGTCAACGGCGACTACGACCACCTGCCGGAGGCGGCGTTCTACATGGTCGGCACCATCGACGACGCCATCGCCAAGGCGAAGAAGCTCGCCGAAGCCGCCTGATCTAACGCCCAAGCCTGCCGGGGACATCCATGGCCGAGAAATTCGCCTTCGAACTGGTCTCGCCCGAGAAGCTGCTCGTGGCGCAGCAGGTCGAGATGGTGGTCGTCCCCGGCGGCGACGGCCATTTCGGCGTGCTGAAGGGGCACATGTCGATGCTGTCGACCATCCAGCCGGGCGTGATCGACGTCTATGAGCAGCGCAGCGCCATCTCCAGCCGCCTGTTCGTGACCGGCGGCTTCGCCGAGGTGACGCCGGAGCGCTGTACCGTGCTGGCCGAGGAGGTGGTGCCGGTGGCCTCGCTGGACCGCGCCAAGGTCGAGCAGGAGCTGCGCGACGCCGAGGAGGACGTGGCCGACGCCAAGACCCCCGGCGACAAGGCGGTGGCCGAGCGGGCGCTGAAGCTGGCCCGCGCCAAGCTGACCGCCGTCACCCGGGGCGCGCCGGCCGGCCACGCCTGACCGGCCAGCCGGACTGCTGAACGGGAAAGGGCCCTCCGGGGCCCTTTTTCTTTGGGCCGGCGCGGCAACGGGCTCCGCTCCTGGTAAGCTGCCGGCATCCGTTCCCGCGGCAACAGAGGGGCTGACCAGATGTCCGGGCTCACACGCTTCTCCGTCCTTCCCCTGTCGCGCATGACCCGGCGGCTGGCGGATGTCGCCTCCGGCCGCGCCGGACCTGGTGATCCGCGACGTTCGGGTGCTGTCGACCTATTCCGAGCGCATCCTGCCGGGCCGCGAGGTCTGGGTGGCCGGCGGACGCATCGCCGCGGTAAAGCCGGCGGGATCTTGCCGCGACGGATCGGCCCGCATCCATGACGGCAAGGGCGCCATCCTCGCTCCCGGGCTGGTCGACCCGCATATCCATATCGAATCCAGCATGGTGACGGCCTGCGCCTATGCCGAGGCGGCGCTGCTGAACGGCACCACCACGATCTTCTGCGACAGCCACGAGATCGGCAATGTCATGGACGTGGCCGGGGTCGAGGCGATGCTGGAGGATGCGCGGCAGGCGCCGCTGTCGATCTTCCTGACCGTGCCCAGCACCGTGCCGGCGACCTCGCCGCTTCTGGAGACGGCCGGCGGCGACCTGACGGCGGAGAAGATCGCCGGCCTGTTCGACCGCTGGCCCGAGGCGGTGGCGCTGGGCGAGAAGATGGATTTCGTCCCGGTGACAATGGGCGACGAGCGCAGCCACGCCATCCTGGCCGCGGCGCTGGAGCGCGGCCGGCCGGTCTCGGGCCATGTCTATGGCCGGGAGTTCGTCGCCGCCTACGCCGCCGCCGGCGTCACCGACACGCATGAGGCGATCGACCGCGACATCGCCGACGACATGCTGGAGGCCGGCATCTGGCTGTTCCTGCGCGGCGGCCCGCCGACCACGCCCTGGCACAGCCTGCCCGAGGCGATCAGGACGATCACCGAGCTGGGCGCCTCGCACAAGCGCGTCGCCGTCTGCACCGACGACCGCGACGCCGACGACCTGCTGCATTTCGGCTTGGACTGGGTGGTGCGCGAGGCGATGCGCGCCGGGATGTCGCCCGAGCAGGCCTGGTCGATGGGGTCGCTGCACGGCGCCACCCGCTTCGGCCAGGACGGCGAGATCGGCGGCTTCGGCGGCGGCCGCCGGGCCGATCTGGTGCTGCTGGACGACGGCCACAAGCCGGTCAGCACCTGGTATGGTGGCGAGCTGGTGGTCGAGGATCGCCGGATCACCCCGGTCCTGGATGAGGCGCTGTCCGCCCGCTGGCGCTATCCGGAGGCGGCGTATCACACCGTGCGGCTGCCGGCCGCCGTCAAGCTGACGCCCGACCTGCCGGCCGGGCGCGTCACCGCCCATGCCATCCGGACGGTCCTGCCCGGCATCACGCTGGGCCATGTCACGGTGGACCTCGAGCCGGCGGATGACTGGCAGGCGCATTTCGACCGGCACGGCCTGTGCTTTGTCACGGTGGTGGAGCGGCACGGCAGATCGGCCGGCAACGTTGCGCACGGCCTGCTGTCCGGCTTCACGCTGAAGGCGGGCGCCGTCGCCTCCTCGGTCGGGCACGACAGCCACAACATCATCATCGCCGGCACGAACGAGGCCGACATGCAGGTGGCGCTGCAGGCGATCGCGGCGGCCCAGGGCGGCGTCTGCGTCGTGCGCGACGGCCGGGTGATGGCGATGGTGCCGCTGCCGATCGCGGGCCTCTTGTCCGACAAGCGCGTGACCGAGGTGGCGGAGGAGGTGAAGGCGCTGAAGGCCGAATGGGACAAGGCGGGCTGCGCCATCCCCTATATGGGCTTCAACCTGATCCCGCTGTCGGTGATTCCGGAGATCCGGATCACCGACAAGGGGCTTGTGCTGGTGCCGGAGATGGAGATCGTGCCGCTGTTCGAACCGGCATGATCCGAGTTCGGCTCGGCAAGTAGGTTGGGTCGCCTCGTGCGAACCCAACATCCCACCGCCCCCCACGGTCCCTGTTCGAGCCGGTGGCGGCTTGAGAGGTCAGTCCGCGCCGGCGTCCGGCCTCAAACCCTCGAGCAGCAGCCGGGTGGGCACCAGCCGGGCCGGCTGGCCGGGGGCGAACCAGACGATGGCGTTCTGGCCGAATTCCTCCGCCAGGGCGGTGAGTTCCGCGACTGGCAGGCCGAGGACCAGCAGCCCCTGCTCCGGCGGCCAGGCGCCGTCCAGCCCGGCGCCGGTGTGCGGCACGGAGTCGGCGCCGCGCCGGCGCACCGCCTCCGCCAGGCGCTGCCGCGCCGCCGCGTTCTCGGCCGGCGATGCCAGAAGACTGCGCGGATTGTCGGCCGTGACGAAGCCGGCGCCGGCGGCGCCGCGGCCGGCCAGCCAGGCCTCGGCCGCCGGGTTCCGGCGGTCGATCCGCACCTCGTGCTCGACGCCGTCGGCGGCGAACAGGTAGCGGGTGTCGCGATAGGCCTCGAGCAGCCGGATGAACTCCGAGAGGCCCATCGCCCCGCTCCGTCCGCCGCCGGCGATCCGTCAGTCGGCCCGTTCCGTCGTCGGGTCGATCATCTTGCGGATCTCGGTGATCCGGGTCGCCGGGAAGCCGCTGATCTCGGCGTGCTTCCGGATCACCTCCTCGTCGCGGGCGAGGTAGACGCAGAAGGTCTTGTTGTCGGCGACATAGCTCTCGACCCACTGGATGTCGGGCCCGATCTGCCGCAGCGCATCGTTGGACTTGGCCGCGGCGCCGCGCAACTGCTCGCGCTCCAGCGTGCCGACGTCGGGGATGTCGCGCTCGATGATGAACTTGCGAAGGGCCATGGGTTCCTCCCTGCCTGCGGCCCGATGACCGGCCGCTTCGCTTCATCTAGGCTGCGGCGGCGCTCAGTACAGCCCGCCGGTCCCGGTCGTGGCGTCGGGCACGCTGTCGCCGAAACCGGTGTCGCCGCCCTCGCCGGCGCCGCCGCCGCTGCCGTCGAGCCGGTCGAGGGCATAGCCGGTGCCGGGCTCGGTGCCGGGGCGGAACGCCTCCCAGAGCGTGTCGCCGCCGCTGCCATAAGCGGGCTGGCCGGTCAGCCGGTCGATCTTCACTAGGTTGACCCCGGGCGGGATGCGGAAGGGCGGCACGTCCTTGCCCTGCAGCGCCGCCGACATGAAGTCGCGGGCGATCGGCACCGCCGCGGTCGAGCCCCATTCGCGGGCGCCCAGCGTCTTCGGATCGTCGAAGCCGACATAGATCGCCACCACCAGGTCGGGCGAGAAGCCGACGAACCAGGCGTCCTTGGCGTCGTTGGTGGTGCCGGTCTTGCCGGCCAGGGTGAAGCCCAGCTTGTTCAGCGCCGAGGCGGTGCCGCGCTGCACCACGCCCTGCAGGATCGAGGTCATCTGATAGGCCGAGACCGGGTCGGCGATCTGCTCGCGCGTGTCCGGGATCACCGGCGTCGCCTGGTCGGCCCAGGGCTGGCCGCAAGCCTCGCAGGGCCGGTCGTCATGCCGGTAGATGGTGCGGCCGGTGCGGTCCTGGATACGGTCGATGAAGGTCGGGGTCACCTTCTTGCCGCCATTGGCGATCTGGGCGAAGCCGGTCGCCATCTGCAGCGGCGTGGTCGCGCCGGCGCCGAGCGCCATGGAATAGAGCAGCGGCATGTCCTTGTAGACGCCGAAGCGCTCCGCCGTCTCCTTCACCTTGTCCAGGCCGACCGCCTGGATCAGCCGCACCGTCATCAGGTTGCGCGACCGCTCGACGCCGACGCGCAGCGGCATCGGGCCGAGGAACCGGTGGTCGTCGTTCTCCGGCGCCCAGTCGGTGGTGCCGGTGTCGATCGTGATCGGGGCGTCGTCGATGATGGTGGCCGGGGTGTAGCCGGCCTCGAGAGCGGTCAGGTAGACGAAGGGCTTGAAGGTCGAGCCCGGCTGCCGCACCGCCTGGGTGCCGCGGTCGAACTCGCTCATCGCATAATCGTAGCCGCCGGTGATCGCCATCACCCGGCCGGTGTTCGGATCCAGCGCCACCAGCGCGCCCTGCACATCGGGGATCTGGCGCAGGCCGAACTCCTGCGGCACCGCCTTGTCCTCCGGCACCGGGCCGGTCGGCTCGACCAGGATCACGTCGCCCTTGGCCAGCACGTCGGACGGCTTCCGCGGCTCGGCCCCGACGGTCTGGTTCGCCCGCCACGGCCGGGCCCATTTCATCTCGGCGAAGGGGATGGTGCCGCGGCTCTTGTCCGAGAAGCCGATGCTGGCCGTCTTGGCGTCGATGTCCAGCACCACCGCCATCTGCCAGTCGCCGGCGCCGGCGGGCCGCTGGATCGCGGCGAGCTGCCCGGCCCAGTCGTCGAAGCCCTCGATCTTCTTCAGCGGGCCGCGCCAGCCGTGCCGCATGTCATAGCTGCGCAGGCCGTCGCGCAGCGCCTGGTCGGCGAGGTCCTGCAGATGCGGGTCCAGCGAGGTGCGCACCGACAGGCCGCCCTGGTAGAGCGCGTCGTTGCCGTAGAGTCGCTGCAGCTCGCGCCGCACCTCCTCGGCGAAGTAGTTGGCGCTGACGAACTCGATCTGCCGCCGGTCCTTGGTCACCAGCGGCTCGGCCCGGGCCGCGTCCGCCTGCTCCCGCGTGATCGCCCCGTCCTCCTGCAGCCGGCCGAGGACGTAGTTGCGGCGGGCGACCGCGGCATCCATCCGGGTCTTCGGGTCGTAGCTGCTGGGTGCCTTCGGCAGGCCGGCCAGGAAGGCGGTCTCGGAGATCGTCAGATCCTTCAGCGGCTTGTTGAAATAGGCCAGCGCCGCCGCCGCCACGCCATAGGCGCCGCGGCCGAGATAGATCTGGTTCAGGTACAGCTCGAGGATCTGCTGCTTGGTGAAGGCGCTCTCGATGCGGAACGCCAGCAGCATCTCGCGGATTTTCCGGCTGATCGCCCGGTCCGGCGTCAGGAAGAAGTTGCGCGCCACCTGCTGGGTGATGGTCGAGGCGCCCTCGACCCGCCGGCCGGAAGCGTAGTTCTGGATCGCCGAGATTCCGGCCCGGGCGATGCCCTGCAGGTCGACGCCCGGATGGTCGTAGAAGCGCTGGTCCTCGGCCGAGACGAAGGCCTGCGCCACCAGGGGCGGAATCGCCCCGAACGGTACGAACAGCCGGTTCTGGCTGGCGTATTCCGCCATCAGCCGGCCGTCGCCCGCGTGCAGGCGGGTGGTGATCGGCGGCGCGTATTCGGCCAGCTGCGCGGTGTCCGGCAGGTCGCGGCCGAAATAGCTCGCGGCCGCGAAGACCCCGACCGCCGCGATGACGAGGAGGAGGATGAGGGAGGACAGGAGCCAGCCGATCAGGCGCATCGGACCTTGGGGGCAATGGATGGGCGGCGGCGGCCGCCCCGGAGCGGCGGGGCGGCCCCGCGAGGCCGGCCTCGACGCAGAAGCGAATAGGCCGCGATTGTGTTCCGTTGATGACCACGAGGGTCGGAGCGGCCTCTGTTACCATAGCGCCGATCGCGAGTCAGGCCCCCGTGGCGCCACGGCTGGCAAGCGGGCCCCTTACCGCCGAAATCTCCCATTGTCGAGAGTGCGGTGCCTCGGTATCGTGGCGGCGCGACAGTCTGCCTGATCGGTCGATCGGAGATCCGGGTCCCCCGGGTTTTCGGGCCGGCCGCGCGGCAGCGCATCGATTTCCGCCGTGGAACGCCTTGTCGAACGGCCGGCACGCGATGCGCAGCCGCGGATGTCGGGCGACATCGAGGATCAACTCGAGGCCGTGCCCCGGCGCATCCGCGCCGGACCGGTGGTCGCGAACCCTCCCGTCTGGCCTGCTGCGAAGCGCCGTTCTCGGGTGATCACGGTTCGCGTCCCCGGCGGCTTCGGCAGGACAATGACGCGCCGCGGCCCCGTCGGTCGCGCGGGGCCGGCGGCAGCGTCGCCAGGGTTTGTACATGGCTAAAAGAATGCTGGTGGACGCCACCCATGCGGAAGAAACGCGGGTGGTGGTGCTGGACGGCAATCGGCTCGAGGAATTCGATTTCGAGACCGAAGCCAAGAAGCAGCTGAAGGGCAACATCTACCTGGCCAAGGTGACGCGGGTCGAACCCTCGCTCCAGGCCGCCTTCGTGGAGTATGGCGGGAATCGCCACGGCTTCCTCGCCTTCTCCCAAATCCATCCCGACTACTATCGGATCCCCATCGCCGACCGCGAGGCGCTCCTGGCCCCCCCGGCCGAGGAGGCCGAGGAGGCGGAGGCTGTCGAGGCGAAGCCGGCCGAGCCGACCTCCCGCCGGCGCCGCGGCCGTGACCGCCGCCCGGCCCGCGCCGAAGCCGCCGAGGCCGGCCCGAGCGAGGTGGTCGAGGTCGTTGCCGCCGCCGGCGATGCGGTGGCGGGCGAGGGGATCACCACCGAGGCCGGCGCCGAGGAGAGCTTCGGCGAGACCCTGTCGACCGAGGGCGACAGCGGCCCGGTCGCCCTCCTGGCCCCCGCGGAGGCGCCGAAGGGCGACGATCCGACCCCGGCCGAAGGCGAGAACGGCAGCGGCAACGGCAACGGCCATGACGGCGAGCAGGAGCCCGGCGTCGAGGTGCTGGGCGGCGACGAGGCCGAGGAGGCCCGCGACCGCCGCTCGAAGCTGCCGAACTATCGCAACTACAAGATCCAGGAGGTCATCAAGCGCCGGCAGATCATGCTGGTGCAGGTGACCAAGGAGGAGCGCGGCAACAAGGGCGCCGCGCTGACCACCTATCTGTCGCTGGCCGGCCGCTACTGCGTGCTGATGCCGAACACGCCGCGCGGCGGCGGCATCAGCCGGAAGATCGCCAATCCCAAGGATCGCAAGAAGATGAAGGCGATCATGGATGACCTGGAGGTGCCGGAGGGCATGGCGGTCATCCTGCGGACGGCGGGGCTGGAGCGCACCAAGCTGGAGATCCGGCGCGACCTCGACTACCTGCTGCGGCTGTGGGATTCGATCCGGCAGACGACGCTGCAGTCGACCGCCCCCTGCGCCATCCACGAGGAGGCGGACCTGATCAAGCGGGCGATCCGCGACCTCTACTCGAAGGACATCGAGGAGGTCCTGGTCTCCGGCGAGGAGGGCTACCGCACCGCCAAGGACTTCATGCGCATGCTCATGCCGAGCCATGCCAAGAAGGTCCAGCCCTACCAGGACGAGAACGTCCCGCTCTTCCACCGCTTCAACGTGGAAGGCCAGATCGACGCGATGCACAGCCCGGTGGTGCAGTTGCGCTCCGGCGGCTACATCGTCATCAACCCGACCGAGGCGCTGGTCTCGATCGACGTCAACTCCGGCCGTTCGACCCGCGAGCGGAACATCGAGGAGACGGCGTACAAGACCAACCTGGAAGCCGCCGACGAGGTCGCCCGCCAGCTGCGCCTGCGCGATCTGGCCGGGCTGATCGTCATCGACTTCATCGACATGGAGGACGACCGCCACAACAAGGCGGTCGAGCACCGGCTGAAGGAGGCGATGCGGCAGGACCGCGCCCGCATCCAGATCGGCCGGATCAGCGCCTTCGGCCTGCTCGAGCTGTCGCGCCAGCGGCTGCGCCCGAGCCTGATGGAGACGCATTTCGAGACCTGCGCCCATTGCGGGGGCCTGGGCATGACCCGGACCACCGGCTCGGCCGCCCTGTCGGTGCTGCGCGCGATCGAGGAGGAGGGCATCCGCAAGCGCGCCTCCGAGATCACCGTGCACGTCGCCACCGCGCTGGCGCTGTACCTGTTCAACCAGAAGCGCGACGCCCTGGCCGACATCGAGCGGCGCTACGGCGTGCGGGTGATGATCGAGGCCGATGACAGCTTGATCCCGCCGGCGCACCGGATCGAGCGCACCCGCGCCCGCAGCGCCGAGCTGCCGGCCCCGGCCGCGCCGGTCGACAACACCGCCCGGATCATGGCCGAGACCGACGCCGCGCTGGAGCGCGAGGCGGAGGAGGTCGAGGACGAGGCGGAAGAAGAAGAGGTCGCGGAGGCCCGCGAGCCGGCGCGCCAGCCGCAGCAGCGCCCGGGTCAGCCGCCGCAGCATCACGGCCAGCAGCAGGCCGATGGCGAGGGCCGCGGCCGTCGCCGCCGGCGCCGCCGCGGCCGCCGGCGCGGCGGCGAGGACGGGCATCGCCCGGACCAGCCCGCGCCGGTCGCCGCCGACGGCAGCTTCGGCTACGACCCGCGCGACGAGGCCGAGGAGGGCCAGGCGGCCGAGCCGTTCACCGTCGAGGCCGCCGATGCCGCAAGCCATGCCGAACCGGTCGAGGAGGCCGCGCCGGCCGTCGCCGAGCCGGCTGCTCCGGCCGAGCCGGCTGTCACCGAGGCTCCGGCCGCCGAAGCCGCCGAGGACGAGGCCAAGGGCCGCCGCCGCGGCCGTCGCGGCGGTCGCCGCAAGAAGGCCGACGAGGCCGAGCCCTTCGTGCTCGAGGCCGCCGACGCCGCCAGCCATGCCGAGCCCGAGGCCGTCACGGCGCCGGAGACGGTTGCAGCCGCCGACGCCGTGATCGCGCCCGAGCCCGCCCCGGCGGAAGCTGCCCCGGCGGAAGCCGCGGCGCCGGCCGAGGAGGCGCCGAAGCCGAAGCGCCGCGCCCCGCGCCGCAAGAAGGCCGAGGTCGCCGTCGAGGCTGCGGCCGAGCCGGCCGCCGAGCCCCCCGCGCCGGTGCCGGAGCCCGAGGCGGCCGCGCTCAACGGCGCCGTGCCCGAACCGGCGCCGGCCGCGACGGAGCCCGCGCCCGCGGCCCCGGCCGAGAACCTCGCGGTCGAGGCCAACCAGGTGATCAATCAGCCGCCTGAGGCGCCGAAGCGCGGCTGGTGGCGCCGCGGCGCCTGACCCCGGCCCCATAGCGGAACCGAAGAGCCCGTCCGGCCCTGCCGGGCGGGCTTTTTCGTTGCGTCTGCACGGGCAATGCCCTCGCCGTCATTGCGAACGCAGCGAAGCACTCCAGGGCCGCTCACACCGGCCCTGGAGTGCTTCGTCGGCTTCACCTCCTCGCAATGCAGCATTAGCGAAATCTGATTGTGGTTTTTTTGTTATTGACACGCCCGACCGTATGTTAGAGGGTCGGCACCGATCTTCGGATCCGCGGGATTTTGACGGAAGCAGCTTGCGCCGCGTCACCAAACGCTAAAGCGCCACGACGTGAGTTCGTGGTTCCGGCAGTTGATGCTGAGGAGCCGACCGATGGTTTCGACCCTGTCCCTGTCCGTCCTCTCCGCCGCCGCACCCGGTGCCGGCCGCATGTGTCGCGCCTGTCGCTGTTGCTGACCACGGGCCCTGCCCGCCGCACCCGACCGCACGACCAGACACGGCGCGCCCCGAGCGGCGCGCCTCCCGAGAGGATCCTTCCATGGCTGACGCCTTCATCATCGTCGCCGGCGGCCTGACCGCCGGCATCGTCACGCGCGAGCCGCGCGGCTTCCGCTTCTACGCCTCCGACGCGGCCTTCACGCCGCTGGAGGGGCGCCTGTTCCGGACCACCCGCGCGGCCGGGCGGGCGGCGCATGCCGCGCTGACCACGATCGCCCGCCGCCAGCACCGGCCGGGGCAGGCCCCGGCCTGATCCGCGACGCGGCGCCACCCCATATCCATACCGACCCAAGACGTGCAGGAGCCCATCATGTCCCTTTCCCCGCTGACGCGCGGCCTGATCGGCCTGGCGCTCGGCCTCGCCCTCGGCGCCGCCACCGCCGGCAGCGCCCTTGCCGCCAGCATCAAGCTCGGTGTCATGGGCGGCAGCGAGGAGGAGATCGCCGAGGTCGCCAAGCAGGTGGCGGCCAAGAAAGGCCTCGAGATCGAGCTGGTCACCTTCTCCGACTACGCCATCCCGAACGAGGCGCTGGAGCATGGCGAGCTCGACGCCAACGCCTTCCAGCACAAGCCCTATCTGGACGCGCAGATCGCCGCCCGCGGCTATCACATCGTCCCGATCGGCTTCACCATCGTCGAGCCGATCGGCCTCTACTCGAAGAAGTTCGACAAGATCGACAAGCTGCCCGACGGCGCCAAGATCGGCATCCCGAACGACCCCAGCAACGGCGGCCGGGCGCTGAACCTGCTGGCCGCCAACGGCCTGATCAAGCTGGCCGACGGCAAGGGCCTGAACCCGTCGCTGCTGGACGTCACCGACAACCCGCACAACTTCCAGTTCTCCGAGCTCGACGCGGCGCAGCTGCCGCACGCCCTGCCGGACCTGGATGGCGCGATCATCAACACCAACTACGCGCTGGAGGCCGGGCTGGACCCGCGCAAGGACGCGCTGATCGCCGAGAGCCGGACCAACAACCCCTACGGCAACTTCGTCGCGGCCCGCGCCGCCGACAAGGACCGGGCCGACCTGAAGACTCTGGTCGAGGCCTATCAGTCGCCGGAGGTGGCGCAGTTCCTGGAGACCCGGTTCAAGGGCGCCATCCTGCCAGCGTGGTAAGATTGCCGCAGGCCGGGGCTGCGGCCCCGGCCGTTGCGCTGCCGGACCAATTCTGCTAGACGACCGCGCTTGCGTGGGCATTCACTCACGCCGTACCGACGCCGGCACCCCTGGAGGCCGGCGTCTTCACTTGGGAGAGAGCCAATGGCCGAAACCATCAAGATCACGGCCGAGGCGCGGGACCGGGCCGGTAAGGGGGCAGCACGGGCAGCGCGTCGGGCCGGGATGATCCCGGGCGTCATCTACGGCGACAACAAGCCGCCGGTGCTGTTCAACGTCAACGCCCAGTCGCTGCTGAAGATCCTGCGCGACCCCGCGGCGCTGACGCACCTCTACGACATCGAGATCGGCAACGAGAAGCACCACGTCCTGGCGCGCGACATCGCCCTGGACCCGGTGACCGACCGCGCCATCCATCTGGACTTCCTGCGCGTCAGCGACAAGACCACCGTCCACGCCGACGTGCCGGTTCATTTCGAGAACGAGGCCGCGTCGCCCGGCATCAAGCGCGGCGGCGTGCTGAACGTCGTGCGCCACGATGTCGAGTTGATCTGCCGCGCCGAGTCGATCCCCGAATTCGTCACGGTCGACCTGACCGGGACCGAGATCGGCGATTCGCTGCGCATGAGCGCGGTCAAGCTGCCGGAGGGCGTCCGCCCGGCCGTGACCGAGCGCGACTTCGTGATCGCCACCGTCGCGGCACCGTCGGCCGTCCGTGCCGAGGCCGCCGAGGCTGCCGCCGCGGCGGTGACCGGCGAGGCCGCCCCGGCCGCGACCGAGGAGCCGAAGGCCTGATCAAGGCCGGGCGGGGTGGGAGAGTGCGATGCTGCTGTTCGTCGGCCTCGGCAATCCCGGCTCGCAATACGCGTATCACCGGCACAATGTCGGGTTCATGGCGCTCGACGACATCGTCGAGCGCCATTCCTTTTCGCCCTGGAAGCTGAAGTTCCAGGGACGGCTGGCGGAAGGCCGGCTCGGCCCCGAGCGCGTGCTGGCGCTGGAGCCCGCCACCTACATGAACGAGAGCGGCCGGTCGGTCGGCGAAGCGATGCGCTTCTACAAGCTCACGCCCGACGACGTCGTGGTGTTCCATGACGAGCTCGACCTCGCGCCCGGCAAGGTCCGGGTCAAGAAGGGCGGCGGCACCGCCGGCCACAACGGGCTGCGCTCGCTCGACGCCCATATCGGGCCGGAGTTCTGGCGCGTCCGCATCGGCATCGGCCATCCCGGCCACAAGGACCGGGTGCATGGCTGGGTGCTGGGCGACTTCGCCAAGGCCGACGAAGCCTGGCTCGACCCGCTGCTGGACGCGATCGCCGAGGCGGCGCCGCTGCTGGCCGAGAAGGCGGCCGGGAAGTTCATGACCCAGATCGCCCAGACCACCCAGGACGCGTGATCCGCAGGCCCGACGCGGCAGCCTCTCTGACCTTTGCTGCGCCGCACGACTACCCCCTTGATCCGATCGTTCCGGGGGCGCATCGTACCCCCACGTGGTCGGCATAGCCGGTAACGCGTATTGGCCAGCCGCAACGCCTTTGCGGCGACCTCCGTCGGAATGGCAACCCGGCATCGTCGGGTGAGCCTGCGGACAGAGAGCACCACGAGGAGCCGCCGATGTGCGGCTCCTCTACTGTCTGGGCCCTCGATTCGCCCCTATCGCGGCGGGATCGGCGTCTGCGCCAGCAGCGTGTTGGCCGGCTCCACGCATTGGAAACCGATGTAGTTCCACTGCCGGTCCGAGGCCAGCGCCGTGCGGCCGGCCTGGGCGCAATACCGGTCGGCGGCGGCCTGCGCCCCCGCGGCGCCGCGCTCATTCGCGGTTTTCACCACGACAAAGTCTTTCGAGGCTTGCTGGGGCACGCAGGCACCGGCCAGAAGTGCGGCAATAATCGCAAGAATCGATCGCATTGGTGATTCCCGTCGTTCCGGGTGAAGGCGACCGTTCGATCCGAAACGATCTTGACCAGGATCACAAAAATTCGGCTGAAGGCCAAGCCGCTTCGACTGGGCGCAATGCTGCGTCGCGACGGGTTTCGGGCGATTTGATCATCATTTTACGCGCAGTTGCCGCATTCGACTGCCGGAGATCAGGCCCCGGGCGTTTCGATTACTGGCCTATGCAGCGACGGACAGCCGGCGGTAGGACAGAGCCTCGGCGATCTGGGCACGGCCGATGGCCTCGGCGCCGGCCAGATCGGCGAGGGTGCGGGCCACGCGCAGCACCCGGTGATAGCCGCGGGCCGACAGGCGCAGCCGCTCCGCCGCCTGGGTCAGGAGCGCGGCGCCGGCCGAATCGGGCAGCGCGACCCGTTCCAGCACCGCGCCATCGGCTTCGGCATTGGTCGTGATGCCGTCCCCGGCATAGCGCGCCGCCTGGATCTCGCGCGCCGCCGCGACGCGGGCCGCCACCTCGGCCGTGCCCTCGGCCGGCGGCGGCAGAGCCAGGTCGGCGGCGGAGACCGCCGGCACGTCGACATGCAGGTCGATGCGGTCGAGCAGCGGGCCGGACAGGCGCGACTGGTAGTCCTGGCCGCAACGCGGCGCCCGGCCGCAGCCCAGCGCCGGGTCGCCGAGATGGCCGCAGCGGCAGGGGTTCATCGCCGCCGCCAGCAGCACCCGGGCCGGATAGGTGACATGCGAGTTGGCCCGGGCGATCACCGCCCGGCCGCTTTCCATCGGCTGGCGCAGCGATTCGAGCGTGGCGCGGGCGAATTCCGGCAGCTCGTCCAGAAACAGCACGCCGCGATGGGCCAGCGAGATCTCGCCCGGCCGGACCCGCAGCCCGCCGCCGACCAGGGCCGGCAGCGAGGCGGAGTGATGCGGGTCGCGGAAGGGCCGGCGGCGCATCAGCCGCCCGCCTTCCAGGAGCCCGGCGACCGAATGGATCATCGACACCTCGAGCGCCTCGGCCGGCGACAGGGGCGGCAGCAGGCCGGGCAGCCGCGCCGCCAGCATCGATTTGCCGGAGCCGGGCGGGCCGATCATGAGCAGATTGTGGTTTCCAGCGGCGGCGATCTCCAGCGCCCGTTTCGCCGTCTCCTGCCCCTTGACGTCGCGCAGGTCGAGGCCGGGTCCGTCCGCCGCGGCCAGCAGCGGCTGCGGCTGGGCCAGCACCTGGGTGCCCTTGAAGTGATTGACCAGGGCCAGCAGCGTCGGCGCCGCCAGCACGTCGATCCGGCCGTCGGCATCGGCCGCCCAGGCCGCCTCCGGCCCCGAGGCGGCCGGACAGATCAGCCCGAGCCCGCGCTCCGCGGCGCCCAGCGCCGCCGGCAGCACTCCGGCGACCGGGGTCAGCGCCCCGTCCAGCGCCAGCTCGCCCAGCGCCATGTACTGCCCGACCTCCTGCACCGGCAGCACGTCGAGCGCGGTGAGGAGGCCGAGCGCGATCGGCAGGTCGTAATGGCTGCCCTCCTTCAGCATGTCGGCGGGCGCCAGATTGATGGTGATGCGCCTGGGCGGCAGGGCCAGGCCGAGAGCGTGCAGCGCTGCCTTCACCCGCTCCCGGCTTTCCGCCACCGCCTTGTCCGGCAGGCCGACCAGGGTGATGCCGGAAAAGCCGCCCGAGACCTGCACCTGGACGTCGACCGGCGCCGTCTCGATCCCCTGGAACGCAACCGTGGCGATGCGAGCGACCATCTAGGCGGAACCTGAGGGGTGTGGAGAGGCCGGCATATTCAGGTAAAAATTGTGCTTTCGAAAAAAGCACAACCATTACTCCGCATCCGACAGGCGCTGTCAATGCCCCTCGCGCCGTCCGGCTCAGCCGGGCTGCCGCAGTTGCGCCTCGACCAGCACTTCGGCGGCGATGATCAGCTCGTCCTGGCCGCCCTCCTCGCCCAGCACCTGCCAGCCGGCGTTGGCGCCGTTGATCAGAAGGCCGAGCTGGTCGGCCAGACGCTGCGGTTCGCGCGCGCCGAAGGACTCGACCAGCGCCGTCAGCCGGCGGCGCAGCTCGCGCTTGTTGTCACGGCAGATCCGGCGCCCGGGATGGTCCGCATCGGGGAACTCGGCCGCCAAGTTGAGGAAGGGACAGCCGCGGAAGGCGGGATGGCGCAGCCGCTTCACCACCCCGGCCAGCAGGGCCCGCAGCTGGTCGCGCGGGGCGCCCGGATGGCGCGCCTCGACCCGGTCCCACCATTCCCAGAACAGGCGGTCCTGCTCCGCCACCACCGCGGCGATCAGATGGTCCTTCGAGGGGAACCAGCGATACAGGCTGGTCTTGGCGACGCCCGAAGCCGCGACGACGGTGTCGACACCCACGGCGCGGATGCCGTCGCGATAGAACAGCTCCATGGCCGTCGCGAGGATGGTCTCGCGCACACCGCCCATCCCGCCCGCAGCCTCCGCCGTCATTCCTGCACCTCCGTTCCGGCTTGACGACGCTACAGACCTGTCTGTATCGGTGCAATATGGTTTGCGGGTGGAGGGACCGATGGACTCGACCGAAGCCGTGGTCCGCGAGCGCGTGGTCCGCTGGGAGGATCCGACGATCCTGGCCGCCGTCGCGCGCGGCATGAGCGGGCGGGCCTTTCTGCAGGCGATCGCCGACGGCCGGCTGCCGCCGCCGCCGATCGCCAATCTCGTGGACTTCACCCTGACCGAGATCGGCGAGGGCCGGGTGGTGCTGAGCCTGATCCCGGACGAGTCGCACTACAACCCGATCGGGTCGGTGCATGGCGGCGTGATCGCCACCGTGCTCGACACGGTGCTGGGCTGCGCGGTGCATTCCACCCTGCCGGCCGGCCGGGGCTACACCACGCTCGAGATAAAGGTGAACTATGTGCGGGCGGTGGTCGCCGGCGCCGGCCCGGTGCGGGCTATCGGCCGGGTGATCCATGCCGGCCGGCAGACCGCGGTGGCCGAGGCGACGCTGGTCGACGGCCGCGACCGCGTCCTGGCCCATGCCAGCACCACCTGCCTCGTGTTCGAGATTCCGGCCGCAGGTGCCGCTTGACCAGGGTTGGACGGAGCGTCATCTTAGTTTGACCAACTCTGGTCAAGTACGATGAAGCAGATCAATATCTACGAGGCCAAAACCCAGCTCTCGCAGATCGTCGATCGGGCGAGCAAGGGCGAGAGCTTCGTCATCGCCAAGTCCGGCACGCCGCTGGCCAAGCTGGTGCCGTTGGATGACGGCCGACCGGCCAAGATCCGGTTCGGCCTGATGAAGGGCGAAATTCACATCGAGCCCGATTTCGATGCGTCGCTCCCCGATGCCGTCCTCGACGCCTTCGAGGGCGGGTCTTCGACGTGAGGCTGCTGCTCGACACCAACATCCTGCTCTGGGTGATGGACGACGATCCGATGCTGTCGCCCGCGGCGCGCCGGACGATCGAGCAGGCGACGGTCGTGTTCGTCAGCTCGGTCTCGATCTGGGAAATCAGCATCAAGGCCGCACTCGGCAAGTTGCGCCTCGACATGACCAGGTTCATGACGCGGCTGGCGGAGGCCGGGTTCGAACCATTGGCGGTGACCTGGGATCACGCCCGGGCCGTGCATGATCTGCCGCATCACCACCGGGACCCGTTCGACCGGATGCTGATCGCCCAGGCGACCATCGAACCGCTGCGACTGCTGACGCATGACGGGATGCTGGCGCGCTACAGCGACCTCGTGACCATCGTCTGACCACCGGCCCCGCCGGCCTCAGTCGCTGGCCTTGGCGATGCGCCAGATCGTGCCGCCCTCGTCGTCGGAGACCAGGATCGACCCGTCCGGCAGCACCGCCAGCCCGGCCGGGCGGCCCCAGACCCGGGCGGCGCCGTCGCCGCGATCGACCCGGAAGCCGGTCGCCAGCGCCTCGTAGCCGCCCTGGGGCCTGCCGTCCCGGAACGGCACGCGGACCACCATGTAGCCGACCGGGTCGGCGCGGTTCCACGAGCCGTGCAGCGTCACCAGCGCATCGCCGCGCCAGTCGGGGAACATCGGGCCGTCGTAGAAGACGAGGTCGAGCGGCGCCGAATGCGACTCGAACAGCAGGTCCGGCACGATCGCCTGCTTCACCAGCTCCGGCTGCTTGTCGGCCAGGTCCGGCTGCGGGTTCCGGCCGAGATAGGAGTAGGGCCAGCCGTAGAAGCCGCCCTCCCGCACCGCCGTCAGATAGTCCGGCACCAGCCCGTCGCCGAGACCGTCGCGCTCGTTGACCACGGTGTAGAGCCGGCCGGTGCCCGGCTGCAGCGCCAGCCCGATCGGGTTGCGCAGGCCGGAGGCATAGGTGCGGCCGCCCGAGCCGTCGGCGGCGAAGACCTGGATGGTGGCGCGCGGCGCCGGCTCCTCGGCGATGTTGCTGCGGCTGCCGATGGCGACGAAGAAGCGGTCCGACGCCGGGTCCCAGATCACGTTGCGGCTGCGATGGCCGCCGCCGCCGTCGAAGGCGCCGTCCGGCGTGATCCGCTGCGGCTTCGCCTGCGCCTTGGCGTCGCCCGGGGCATAGGGCACGCGCCACAGTCCGTCGAGATCGGCGATGATGAGCGCGTCGCGGCGCAGCGCCATGCCGTAGGGCTCGTCCAGCCCGGTCAGGAACGGCATCGCCCGGGCCCGCGCCGGCGGGTTGGGCGCGACCAGCCGGCTGATGCGGCCGGCCCCCGGCTCCGACACCAGGATCGACCGGTCCGGCAGCACCAGCATCTCGCGCGGGCCGGAGAGGCCGGCGGCGAACAGCGTCGCCGTCATCCCCTTCGGCACCTGCGGCCGCATCCCCTCGGCGCGGGCGACGGTCTCGGAGCTGTTGGCCACGGCGTCGGTGGCGTAGGGCCTGGGCAGCGCATCGGGCCGGACCTCGAACGCCGTCCCCGGCGCCACGTCCCGGGCCGCGGCCGGCAGGGCGATCAGCGGGATGGCGAGCAGGGCTGCGAGCGGCCGTCGCATCGGCGTCTCCTCCACACTCCTTGTTGATGATGTGGGGCGCCGGACGCCGCCGGGGAAGGCCTCGATGGGAAACTTGTCCGACAACCGTCGGCGGCAAGGCGAACCGCGGCGAAACAAATGGCGGGCTGCGACGTTGCTGAGGGGCGATTGTCCGCCCGGCACGGTGCCGGGCCATGAATGGAGACTGCGATGACCCGCCGCCTGACCCTGATTCCCTGCGCGCTCGCCCTCGCGGCGCTGGCCGCCTGCGGCGACGACACCCCGAACCCGACCGCGAAGACCGAGGCCATTGCCAGCAAGACCGTCGGCTATCGCTGCGCCGACGGCACCAGCCTGTCCGCCGGCTTCACCGGCGACGCGCTGGTGCTGGCCGACGGCGGCAACACGATCACGCTGCAGCGTGCGATCTCCGGCAGCGGCGCGCGCTACACCAACCCCTACGGCGCCGAGTTCTGGGACAAGGGCGGCCAGGCGACCTACAGCCGCATCGCCGGTGCCAGCCCGACCACGTGCACGGCGGGATAGGATCGGGGCGGTCGCGAAACCCGCGACCGGCCTCTCAGACGTTGAAGCGGAAGTGGAAGATGTCGCCGTCGCGGACGACATACTCCTTGCCTTCCTGCCGCATCTTGCCGGCGTCCTTCGCCCTCTGCTCGCCGCCGAGCGCGACATAGCTGTCGTAGTCGATGGTCTCGGCCTTGATGAAGCCGCGCTGGAAGTCGGTGTGGATCACCCCCGCCGCCTCCGGCGCGGTGGCGCCGACATTGACGGTCCAGGCCCGCGCCTCCTTCGGCCCGACGGTGAAGAAGGTGAGCAGGCCGAGCAGCCTGTAGCCGGCCCGGATCACCTTGTTCAGCCCCGGCTCCTCGAGCCCGATCGAGGCCAGGAACTCCTGCTTCTCCTCGGGCGAGAGCTGCGCCAGCTCGGCCTCGATCGCGGCCGAGATCACCACCGCCTCGGCGCCCTGGGCCTTGGCCATGGCCTCGACCCGGGCCGAATGGGCGTTGCCGGTCGCGGCCTCGTCCTCGGACACGTTGCAGACATAGAGCACGGGCTTGGAGGTCAGCAGCGCCAGGCGCCGGAACGGCTCGCGCTCATCCGGCGACAGCTCGACGGTGCGGGCCGGCTTGCCCTCGCGCAGCACCGCCAGCGCCCGCTCCATCAGCTCGATCTCGGTCTTGGCGTCCTTGTCGCCGCCCTTGGCCCGCTTCGCCGCGGACTGCACCCGCCGCTCCAGGCTGTCCATGTCGGCCAGCATCAGCTCGGTCTCGACCGTCTCGGCGTCGCGCACCGGGTCGACCGAGCCCTCGACATGGGTGACGTCGCCCTCGAAGCAGCGCAGCACGTGCAGCACCGCGTCGGTCTCGCGGATATTGGCCAGGAACTGGTTGCCCAGCCCCTCGCCCTTCGACGCGCCGCGGACCAGCCCGGCGATATCGACGAATTCCAGCTGGGTCGGGATGATCTTGGCCGAGCCCGCGATCGCCGCCAGCCTGTCCAGCCGCGGGTCGGGCACGCCGACCCGGCCGGTGTTCGGCTCGATCGTGCAGAACGGATAGTTCGCCGCTTCCGCCGCCTGGGTGGAGGTCAGCGCGTTGAACAGCGTCGACTTGCCGACATTGGGCAGGCCGACGATGCCGCAATTGAATCCCATGGGTCTCGTCCGGATCTCTCGAATCGGCGCCCGTCTAGCACGGATGCCGGGCCAAGGGGAGTCGCGGCCGGGCCGTCCCGCACTTGACGCCGGCTCGGCGAGGATGGCACCTGGAGGGGAGATTGTCCTGACGAGCTGCCGGCCTTTCCGTCCGGGCGAGTGAGCCGGACCGTTTCCGACCACGCCGAAAACCCGCCTCCCGCAGTGCCCTCGACGCCCCCGGAGACCGCCCCATGACCCTGACCCTGCCCCGAGTCATCGGCCATCGCGGCGCCGCGGCCCATGCGCCGGAGAACACCCTGGCGTCGTTCCGCAAGGCCGCCGCCCTGGGCGTCGAGATGGTCGAGTTCGACGTCAAGCTGACCCGCAACCGGGTGCCGGTGGTGATCCATGACGACTCGCTGGACCGCACCACCGACGGCAGCGGCGCCGTCGCCAATTCCGATTTCGCCGCGGTGCGGATGCTGGATGCCGGCCGCAAGTTCGCGCCCGAGTTCCGCGGCGAGCGGGTCCCGACCCTGGACGAGGTGCTGACCCTGGCGCTGGAGCTGGGCCTGGCGGTCAACATCGAGATCAAGCCCTGCCCGGGCCGCGAGGTCGAGACCGCCGAGGTGGCGCTGGCCGCGGCGCAGCGGCTGTGGCCCGCCGACCGGCCGAAGCCGCTGGTCTCCAGCTTCGCCATCGAGAGCCTGATGAAGGCCCGCGAGGTCGCGCCCGACTGGCCGCGCGGCTACCTGATCTGGGAGCGGCCGGCGGTCTGGGCCGCCAATGCCGACGCGATCGGCGCCGCCACGATCAATGTCAGCCATGAGAAGGAGACGGCGGAGACCATTGCCGAATACCGCGCCACCGGCCGGCCGGTGCTGGCCTACACAGTGAACGACGCGGAGCGGGCCAAGGCGCTGTTCGACATGGGCGTCGCCGGCGTCTTTTCCGACGCGCCGGACCGCATCCTCGCCCTCTGATCGCCGCTTTTGCCGCCGATACGGGGCGCGGCCGCGAGCTTCGGGAGAGATTGGGCGCGTGCAGGGCTTCATCGACCAGACGATCGCCTTCATCGGCGCCCATGGCGGCTGGGCCGGGCCGATCATCCTGGTCTTCGCCTTCGGCGAATCCTTCGCCGTGCTGAGCCTGCTGCTGCCGGCCACCGCCGTGCTGGTCGCCGCCGGCACCCTGGTCCAGTCCGGCACGCTGAGCCCGTGGGACGTCATCCCCTGGGCGATCGCCGGCGCCGTCCTGGGCGACGCCGTCTCCTACTGGATCGGGGTGTGGCTGGAGCACCGGGTGGAGCGGATCTGGCCGTTCACCCGGCATCCGCAGATGCTGCGCACCGGCCGCGACTTCTTCCACCGTTGGGGCGGCATCAGCGTCTTCATCGGCCGCTTCCTTGGCCCCGTCCGCGCCGTGATCCCGCTGGTCGCCGGCATGATGGGGATGCGCCACATCCCGTTCCAGATCGCCAATGTCGCCTCGGCGGTCGTCTGGGCACCGGTCTGGGTGGGCCTCGGCTGGTTCGCCGGCGAGACGCTGAGCCGCATCTTCGGGATTGAAGATGCGGCGCCGCTGCTGATCATATTTCTCGTCGTCGCGACGCTGGCCGGCGCCGCGGCGGCCTTCCGCCTGCTGACGCGCAAGAGCAAGAGTTCGCATGAGGATCGTCCGGACCGTCCCTAGCCTGGCCGCTGTCGTCGCGCTGGTCCTCGCCGCCGCGCCCGGGCCGGCGCGGGCGGACGGGCTGGACGACTTCTTCAGCAGCATCCGCCGCCAGTTCGAGGAGCCGGCCCGGCCGAGCCGGTCGCAGAGCTGCGCCCAGACCGAGGCCGAAGCGCATGTGCTGGCGACCACGGCGGAGAGCGACCTGGGCCGGGTCAAGACGCGGATCGACCGGATCGAGCGCGATGCCGGCGCCGGCACCGCCCGCGACCCGATCGACCAGGCGACCCAGACCGCGACCCAGGCCCAGGGCCTGTCGGCGAAGCTGCGGCGCGCCCAGGCGGCCTACCGCACCATCATCGGCCAGTGCGGCCGGCCCGATCTGCAGAGCGAGCGGCTGGGCAGCCTGGCCCGCCGGCTGGACGCCGAGGCGCGGCGGGCCAACCGCCTGGCCGACCGCATCGCCTCGACCCCGACCGGCGCCCTGCCCGGCGGTCCGCAGGCCTGCCCGGCGCTGGTCGACGACGCCCAATCTGTGCAGGCCGACACCACCGCCGTCCTCGACCGCGTCGGCCGGCGCCTGCGCGACCTGGCCGGGGCCGATCCGCTGGACGCCCGCACCGGCGCCCTGGCCGTCGCCGACGACATCGCCGAGCAGCGCCAGCGCGTCGACACGATCGATGCGCGCGCCGCGACCCAGGGCCCGGACTGCGCCGAGGCGACGGGGATCTGGCCGTTCACCCGGCATCCGCAGATGCTGCGCACCGGCCGCGACTTCTTCCACCGTTGGGGCGGCATCAGCGTCTTCATCGGCCGCTTCCTTGGCCCCGTCCGCGCCGTGATCCCGCTGGT
>NZ_CAKAKL010000015.1 GCF_916619195.1 Inquilinus sp. Marseille-Q2685 | reverse complement strand
CTCCCCTTGCGGGAGGGGGGCAGGGGGAGGGGTTTGGCGCCGCCGCAACCGATGTCGAGCGTCGCCGCAGTCCGGCAGAAATCCTCGGAATCGTACGCCGGCTCTCGTCATCGACACCCCCTCCCCCTACCCCCTCCCGCGGGGGGAGGGGGAGGATAAAAATCCACGGCGGAGCGCAGGAGTGATTCTGAAAAGGTATCGCAAGCGGAGAGGCAATCTGTTCGCAGGCCGGCCGATCGGTGTGACAGCCGGCCGGAGCGCCCCAGCCCTATCCCCGCTTCCGCAGCCAGTGCGCGATCTCGCCGACGATGCCGCGGCGGAACAGCAGGACGACGACGACGAAGATGGCGCCGGTCACCACCGTCACCGGCAGGGCGGATTCGGCCAGGTAGTTCTGCAGCGTCACCACCAGCCCGGCGCCGACCACCGGGCCGACCAAGGTGCCGATGCCGCCCAGCAGCGTCATCAGGATCACCTCGCCCGACATCTGCCACTGGATGTCGGTCAGCGAGGCCAGCTGGAACACCAGCGCCTTGGTGCCGCCGGCCAGGCCGGCCAGCGCCGCCGACATGACGAAGGCGGTCAGCTTGTAGGCGTCGACCCGGTAGCCCAGCGAGACGGCGCGGGGCTCGTTCTCGCGGATCGCCTTCAGGATCTGGCCGAAGGGCGAGTGCACGATGCGCCAGATGACGAAGAAGCCGAGGCCGAAGATCGCCAGCACGACGTAGTAGAAGGTCAGCGACTCCGACAGGTCGAACAGGCCGAACATGCGGCCCTGCGGCACCGACTGGATGCCGTCCTCGCCGCCGGTGAAGGGCGCCTGCAGCGCGACGAAGAACACCATCTGCGACAGCGCCAGGGTGATCATCGCGAAGTAGATGCCCTGGCGGCGGATGGCCAGGAAGCCCATCACCAGCCCCATCGCCGCGGCGGCGGCGGTGCCGGCCAGGATCGCCGCCTCCGGCGGCCAGCCCCAGACCTTGGCGGCATGGGCGCTGACATAGGCGGCGCCGCCGAAGAAGGCGGCGTGGCCGAAGGACAGCAGGCCGACATAGCCGATCAGCAGGTTGAAGGCGCAGGCGAACAGGGCGAAGCACAGCAGCTTCATCAGGAAGACGGGGTACAGCACGTAGGGCGCGCCGAGGGCGAGGACCGCCACCGCCAGGGCGACCGCGATCCTCGTGCCGTTCAGGGCTTCCGCCCGGCCCTGATCGATCGCCGCCATCTCAGCGCTCCCGCCCGAACAGGCCGGCGGGGCGGACCAGCAGCACCAGCGCCATGATGACGAAGACCACGATGTTCGAGGCCGGCGGGTAGAACACCTTGGTCAGCCCCTCGAAGATGCCGAGCGCGAAGCCGGTGACGATGGCGCCGAGGATCGACCCCATGCCGCCGATCACCACCACGGCGAAGACGACGATGATCAGGTTCGACCCCATCAGCGGGCTGACCTGGTAGACCGGCGCCGCCAGCACCCCGGCGAGGCCGGCGAGGCCGACGCCGAAGGCGTAGGTCAGGGTGATCATCCGCGGCACGTTGATGCCGAAGGCCTGGACCAGGGTCGGGTTCTCGGTGGCGGCGCGGAGGGTGGCGCCCAGCGGCGTCTTCTCGATCACGAACCAGGTGGCGAAGCAGATCACCAGCGAGGCCAGGACCACCCAGCCGCGGTAGATCGGCAGCACCATGAAGCCGAGATTGACCGCGCCGGTCAGCATCGCCGGCGGGCTGTAGGGCTGGCCCGAGGTGCCGTAGAGGCTGCGGAACAGCCCCTCCAGGATCAGGGTGACGCCGAAGGTGAGCAGGAGGCCGTAGAGCGGGTCTAGCCGGTAGAGACGCGACAGGAACAGCTTCTCCAGCACGATCCCGGTGATGGCCACGGCGATCGGCGCCAGCACCAGCGCCGGCCAGTAGCCGATGCCGAGGAAGGTCAGCAGCATCCAGGCGGCGAAGGCGCCCAGCATGTACTGCGCGCCATGGGCGAAGTTGATGACGTTGAGCAGGCCGAAGATCACGGCCAGGCCCAGGCTGAGCAGGGCGTAGAAGGAGCCGTTGATCAGCCCCAGCAGCAGCTGGCCGAACAGCACCTGGGTCGGGATGCCGAGCAGCGGGATCATCGAACCGCTCCTTGCCGTTCCGGCCTGTCAGTCCCCAGCCCTCCGGCACATTCCGATTGCCTCTCCCGCTTGCGGGAGAGGTCGGAGCCGCGCCAGCGGCTCCGGGTCAGGGCCAACGGCCGTGACCCCGGGAACCGAGGCCTCAGTATCGTGAGCGGATCATCCGCTTGCTCGCGGCAGGGCCGTGCTCTCGGCGAGACCGCGACGCCCCTCACCCGGTCTCGCTTCGCGAGCCCGACCTCTCCCGCGAGCGGGAGAGGCAATCTGTTCTCGCGTCCAGGACCTGTCCGGGCGATCCGCAGATGTGCGAACGCCATAGCCCGCAAGGAGAGGGGAAGAAGCGCGGTCGGGGATCGCATTCCCATCTCAGACCCCCAGCGTCTCATGCAGCAGATCCATCTTGCCGGCCATCTCCTCGCGCCGGATCTCGGCCACCACGCGGCCGTCCTCCATCAGGTAGTGCCGGTCGGCGAGCGTGCTGGCGAAGCGGAAGTTCTGCTCGACCAGCAGGATGGTCATGCCCTGCGCCTTCAGCGTGCGCAGCACCTCGCCGATGCGCTGCACGATCACCGGCGCCAGGCCCTCGGTCGGCTCGTCCAGCAGCAGCAGGCGCACGCCGGTGCGCAGCACCCGGGCGATCGCCAGCATCTGCTGCTCGCCGCCCGACAGCTTGGTGCCCTGGCTGCCCGCCCGCTCGGCAAGGTTCGGGAACAGGCGGTGGATCTCGGCCAGGCTCATGCCGCCCTCGGCCACCTTCGGCGGCAGCGTCAGGTTCTCCGCCACCGACAGCGAGGCGAAGATGCCGCGCTCCTCCGGCACATAGCCGATGCCGGCGCGGGCGACGCGGTGCGGCGGCGTCGCCATCAGGTCGGTCCCGTCCATCCGGATGGTGCCCTGGCGGCGGCGCAGGATGCCCATGATGGCGCGCAGCGTCGTGGTCTTGCCGGCACCGTTGCGGCCCAGGAGGGTCACGGTCTCGCCCGGGAACACGTCGAGGTCGACGCCGTGCAGCACGTGGCTCTCGCCGTAGAAGCCCTGCAGGCCGCGGACATGCAGGAGAGGGGCGGGTTCAGCCATGGTCCGACCCCATATAGGCCTCGCGCACCCGCGGGTCGGCCGAAACCTCGGCGTAGCTGCCCTCGGCCAGGATCTCGCCGCGCTGCAGCACCGTGACCCGGTGGCACAGGTCGGCCACCACCGAGAGGTTGTGCTCGACCATCAGCACCGTGCGGTCGGCCCCGACCTTGCGGATCAGCTCGGCGATGCGGCCGATCTCCTCATGGCCCATGCCGGCCATCGGCTCGTCCAGCAGCAGCATCGGCGGGTCGAGCGCCAGGGTGGTGGCGATCTCCAGCGCCCGCTTGCGGCCGTAGGACAGGTCGACCGCGGCGGTGCGGGCGAACTCCGTCAGGTTCACCGCCTCGATCAGCTCGAGGGCGCGCGTGTCCAGCCGGCGCAGCACCCGGTCGGAGCGCCAGAACTGGCGCGACAGGCCTTCCGGCCGCTGCAGTGCCACCCGGACGTTCTCCAGCACCGTCAGATGCGGGAACACGGCCGAGATCTGGAACGAGCGCACCAGGCCGCGGCGCGCCACCTCGGCCGGCTTCAGCCGGGTGATGTCCTCGCCCTTGAAGGCGATGCGGCCGGAGGTCGGCTGGTGGAACTTGGTCAGCAGGTTGAAGACGGTGGTCTTGCCGGCGCCGTTCGGGCCGATCAGGGCGTGGATCGTGCCCTCGCGCACGCTCAGGTCCACGCCCTTGACCGCGATGAAGCCGCGGAAGGCCTTGGTCAGGCCCTCCGCCACCAGGATCGGCTGGGAATCCGCCATCAGCCGTCTTACTTCTTCGCCGTCAGCGGGCAGCCGCTCTCCTGCGGGTTCAGGAAGGCCTGGTCGCCGGGGATGGTGGCCAGCAGCTTGTAGTAGTCCCAGGGCTTGCTGCTCTCCGACGGCGCCTTGACCTGGAACAGGTACATGTCGTGCACCATGCGGCCGTCCGGCTGGACCTTGCCGTTCTTGGCGAAGACGTCGTCGACCGGCAGCTCCTTCAGCTTGGCCGCGACCTTCTCGCCGTCGTCGGTGCCGGCGGCCTGCACCGCCTTCAGATACTGCAGCACCGAGGAGTATTCCGAGGCCTGGACCGAGTTCGGCATGCGCTGGGTGCGCTCGAAGAAGCGCTGGGCGAAGGCCCGGCTCTCGTCGTTGCGGTCCCAGTAGAAATCCTCGGTCAGCACCAGGCCCTGCGACGCCTCGAGGCCGAGGCCGTGCACCTCGGCCAGGGTGAAGAGCAGGCCGGCCAGCTTCTGGCCGCCGGCGACGATGCCGAACTCCGCCGCCTGCTTGATCGCGTTGGCGGTGTCGAGCCCGGCATTGGCCAGGCCGACCACCTTGGCGCCGGAGGCCTGGGCCTGCAGCAGGAAGGAGGAGAAGTCGGTGGTGTTCAGCGGGTGGCGCACGCTGCCCAGCACCTTGCCGCCCTTGGAGGTGACGAACTTGCTGGTCTGCTCCTCCAGCGAATAGCCGAAGGCGTAGTCCGCGGTCAGGAAGAACCAGCTGTCGCCGCCCTGCTCCACCAGCGCGCCGCCGGTGCCGACCGCCAGCGCATGGGTGTCGAAGGCCCAGTGGAAGCCGGTGGTGGTGCAGGCCTTGCCGGTTAGGTCCGCGGTGACGGCGCCGGAGGTGATGGTGACCTTGTGCTTCTCGGCCGCCAGCGCCTGCACCGCGAGGGCGACGGAGGAGGTGGTGAGCTCGCTGATCATGTCGACGCCGTCGACGTCGAACCACTGCCGGGCGATGTTCGAGCCGATGTCGGGCTTGTTCTGGTGGTCGGCGGAGACGATCTCGATCGGGGCGCCCAGCACCTTGCCGCCGAAATCCTCGACCGCCATCTTCGCGGCCTCGACCGACCATTTGCCGCCGTAATCGGCATAGACGCCGGACTGGTCGTTCAGGACGCCGATCTTGACCACGTTGCCCGAGACCTGGGCCGCGGCCGGCCAGGCCAAGCCTGCGGCCAGCAGCCCGACAGCAACAGCGTTCCGCTTCATGGTGCCTCCCGATGACGGTGCATTCGCCAGGATTTTAAGTTTTCGGAACCCTGCCTGAGTCGGGGCGGGCGGTGCAATCGCCTTTTCGCAGTGCGGGAGGAAATCCGTTACTGTCTTCCGGTTCGAGCGGAGGAGTCCGATGCGGAACACCCTGATCGGCCTGGCCGTCCTCGCCGGGGCCGGCCCCGCGGCGGCCGGCGAGATCGCCAGCGCCTACACCGATCTCGATTTCGGCCGCGACTGCGCCACCGTCGCCATGGCCGGGCCGGATGACGGCGACTGGCAGGATTTCGTGTGCAGCGGCTGGCGCGGCTACCCGGTGCTGCTGTCGATCGCCGACCTGCGGGCTTCGGCCTTCTACGGATTCCCGCCGGCAGGCGACCGGCCGTTCGAGACCTTCGCCGCCTTCAACGCCGTCGGACCCAGGATCGAGTGGCGGATCGAAAACGAGGGCGACCGCAGCACGCCCTTCGCCACGATCCATCGCTGGACGGTCGAGGGGGCGGAGGGGCAGCGGACCGAGGTGCTGGTGGTGTCCAGGGTCGCGCAGCTGGCGGACCGGCAGGGCTGCGTCGTCGGGCTGGTGACGGCCAGCGGCCATCCCGAGGCCAACGAGGCCGCCCGCAGGCTGGCCGACGAGCGGGCGCGGAGCTTCGCCTGCGGCACCGACGCGCCGGTGGAGGTCGGCCGGCCGCCGGGCTTCGGAAGCCCTAGGACGAGCGGTTCGCGGGCGGCGCCGAGATGATCAGATAGTATTCCGCCGGCCCGGATGTGCGGTTCTCGAACCAGTGTTCGACGTCCGCCTCGAAATACAGGCAGTCACCCTCGTTCAGCACAGTCTCGTCGTCCGGGGTCGCGACGACCACGTGACCGCGGGAGACCACGACGTGCTTGCCGGTCCCCGACGGGTGCGGCGGCGAACGGCCGGTCGACGTGTTCGCCGGCAGATGGTGCAGAACGACCTCGACGGTCATGCCGGGCATGTTCGGTGACAGCAGGGAGCGTTCGAACCCCGTCTCCGGATCCCGGAACACCTGGCGCTGATCCTTCGTCACGAGCGCGAAGGCGCGGCGCGTCGGCGCCTCGTCGCCGACAAGGGACGAGAATGAGGCGCCGAGAGCGTGCGCGATCTGTTTGGCGACGCCGATGGTCGGGCTCTTCTCTCCCCGCTCGATCTTGGACAGCATCGCCCGGCTCACCCCGGACAATCGGGAGAGCTGTTCAAGCGTGAGAGTCTTCTGCTCGCGGAGGGTTCGGACACGGTCGCCGAAAGCGCTGGCGGCATCGCGTGCCCCGGGCCGGGCTTGTCCAGAGTTCCTCAAGTGGCTGCGCTTTCCGCTCGCGTGCTTCGGCGGCCATCCTAGATACGGGGCGGGCGCATGTCACCCGGGCGGCCGGCGCCGAGGCGCCCACGGGATCAGAGCGGCAGGAACCGATAGGCCTGACCGGCGCGCTCGACAGACCCGACGCCCGGGAAATCGAGATGCGCACCGGCGACGAACACGCCGCGCCGCGCCGTGCGCTCCAGCAGCCTCCGTCGGGTTGAACGCGCCTGACCCTGATCGGCATCGAACTCCCAGGTCAGCTCCGGCCTTTCGAACTGGATCGAGGGCACATGGATGAGATCCCCCCAGATCAGCAGAGTCTCGCCTCCGCCCGACACCTCGAATGCGGTGTGTCCGGCTTCATGGCCATGCGCCTGAACGGCGGTGATGCTGTCGCTCAGCCTGAAGCCGTCCCCGAACGGCAGACGCGACCGGCGAAACCGGGAAAGCCGTTCGTACCCGTCGAACATCGACACTTCCTCTTGCGGAACGAGCAGCCGCCGGAGGTTGGGAAAGGCATCCGAGCCGTCGGCGGCCACCAGGCCGTGGACGTGGTCCGCATGGGTGTGCGTGACGGCGACGGTCCCGATGCTCTCACGCGCCACGCCCGCCTCGGCCAGCGCATCGAGCAGCAAGCCCATCGTCGGCAGCCACGCATTCGCCGCGCCCGTATCGATCAGCACATGCTGGTCGCGATCGATCACCAGAAAGGCGTTGACCGACAGGCGGAGGTGCCCGTCGACCAGCCTCACCTGGGCCGGCATGTCCGATCCGAAAGGACGGTCGCCCGCCTGGCGCAGGCGGCTGGGCGGCATGTCCACATGGCCGTCGCGGAGGGCGATCACGGTGAGATCGCCGAATTCGTAGCGCGCGAAGTTCGTGCCGGACGCCGTCCTTTTCAGACGCGGCTCACCGGCCGAGGCATCGTTCTGCGAAGCGGCCGCACCGGCCGCTCCCGGACTGTTGCGATGTGTCATGGCGCCAAAGCCCTCAGATGACGGCACGGTTCGCTTCCATGGCGACGGCCGTGCCGAGGCCGGATCCAACCTAGGGTGTCTTCTATAGCAGAATTTAATCTCCTATAGAAGAATTTCCCTCAGTTCACCCCGCGCCCCGTCGCGAAGATCATCAGCCGGTCGAACAGCGCCGCCGGGATCAGCCGCTTGATCCAGAACACCGCCTTGGAATCGGCACCCAGGCGCAGCCGCGCCGGCATCCGCCGCGCCTCGGCCAGGCGCAGCAGCCGCGCCGCCGCCCGGCCGCTGATCGCGGCCGCGCGCTCCGGCGCCACCCCGCCCAGCGCCGCCCGCCGGGCCGCAGACCGGTCATATGCGCCGCGATAGGGCGAGTCCGCCGCCGGCACCGGGTGGTCCAGCCGGGCGTTGAAGCCGGTGTCGTGGCGCCCGGGCTCGACCGCGCAGACCTGCACGCCATGCGGCGCCAGCTCCAGCCGCAGCGCCTCGCTGAAGCCGGACAGGCCGTGCTTGCTGGCGCAGTAGATCGTCATGAAGGGCGTGCCGATGAAGCCGAGCACCGAGGAGATGTTGATCACCCGGCCGCGCCGCTGCCGCAGCGCCGGCAGCAGGTCGCGGGTCAGGAGGATCGGCGCCTCGAGGTTGGTCGCGATCTGGCGCCGGATCTGATCGTCGTCCAGCGCCTCGACCGGGCCGTAGAGGCCATAGCCGGCATTGTTGATCAGGCAGTCGAGGCCATCGGCCACCGCAGCGGCCGCCGCCGCCCGCTGCGCCGGGTTGGTGACGTCGAGCGTCAGCACGGTGACGCCGGGGATCGCCGCCAGCGCCGCCGCTTCCGGCCGGTCGGCGGGGCCGCGCAGCGTCGCCAGCACAGACCAGCCGGCGGCGGCGAAGCGCTGCGCCGCGGCGAAGCCGAAGCCGGAGCTGCAGCCGGTGATCAGCACGGTCTTCATGCGTCCTCTCCCACCGCTCGTGCCGAGATGCCGTGCTTGCGCAAGAGGTGCCGCAGCTGGTCGTAGCCGAGGCCGAGCGCGCCGGCGGCGCGACCCTGGTGCCCGCCATGGGCCTGCAGCGCCGCCTCCAGCCAGCGTTTCTCGACCGCCGCGATCTCCGCCCGGAAATCATAGGGCAGGGGCGGCGCGGCGGCGGGAGTCTCGGCTCCGGCGCCGGTCTGCTGGCCTTTCGGCCGCCAGGGCGAGGCGAAGGGGTCCAGCACGATCTCCACCACCGTCTCGCCCGGCGGCGTGCGATAGACCGCGCGCTCGACCGCGTTCTTCAGCTCGCGGATGTTGCCGGGCCAGGGATGGCCCTGCAGCGCCGTCATGGCCGCGGGAGCGAACCCCGGGAATCCCGGCCGGTCGAGGACATGGGCCATTCCTTGAGCGAAATGCGCGGCCAGCAGCGGGATGTCCTCCGGCCGGGCGCGCAGCGGCGGCACGGTCAGCACGTCGAAGGCCAGACGGTCCAGCAAGTCGCCGCGGAAGCGCCCGGCCGCGACCTCGCCCGGCAGGTCGACATTGGTGGCGGCGACGACGCGGACGTCGACCGTCATGGCCTGGGTGCCGCCGACCCGCTCGATCTCGCCGTACTCGATCGCGCGCAGCAGCTTCTCCTGCACCCGCAGGCTGGCATTCGCCAGCTCGTCGAGGAACAGGGTGCCGCCGTCGGCGCGCTCGAACCGGCCGACATGGCGGCGGACCGCCCCGGTGAAGGCGCCGGCCTCGTGTCCGAACAGCTCGCTCTCCAGCAGCTCGGGCGACAGCGCGGCGCAGTCCAGCTTGACGAAGGGCCGGTCCCAGCGCGGGGAGAGGAAGTGCAGCCGCGCCGCGATCAGCTCCTTGCCCGTGCCGCGCTCGCCGATCACCAGCACCGGCCGGTCCAGCGCGGCCGCGGCCGAAACCCGGTCCAAGAGGTCGACGAAGGCGGGCGCCTCGCCCAGCAGATGCGGCAGACCGTCGACCATGGGTTCCTTTCGGCGAAATGTTCCGAAGAATTGGAAATTCCCGCCGAAGGATCAAGGGCTGATCCGAGCGAAGCGGCGGAAACCGGCGGATTCGACTTTGGCACGGGCTTTGCAACCCAGGGGGATGACCCGAACGCATCGGGCTTGAGGAGGACCAATGAGCTACGGCTTCGACCCGACCGGCACCCGCTTCCGCACTGGCCGCAGCGCCGGAACCGCCGACTGGCGCCGCACGGGCGAGCGCCTGCTGGCCTGGATCAGCAGCCGGCCGACCGAGAACTGGGTGTTCTTCGGCGCCGGTGTGCTGATCGCTTCCCTGTTCCTGTAACAGCCCGCCCGCAAACTCGCCCCGGCGGCCGTCTGACGTGGCTTTCCGCGCTTCCGGTGCTCACGGACCTTCATGTCCGCTGCGCTCCGGTTCTCGAAACCCACGCCAGCCGACTCACCAGGACGAGCTTCCGGGCAGACCTTATGGATCGAAAGAGGACCGTGTGATGGGTATCTTTTCCCGCCTTGGCGACATCATCAACTCCAACATCAATTCCATGCTCGACCGCGCCGAGGATCCCGAGAAGATCGTCCGGCTGATCGTGCAGGAGATGGAGGACACGCTGGTCGAGGTGCGCGCCGCGGCCGCCCGCTCGATCGCGGAGAAGAAGGACATCCTGCGCAAGGTCGACCAGCTCGAAGCGGCGCAGGCCGAATGGCAGCGCAAGGCCGAGTTGGCGGTCGAGAAGGGCCGCGAGGACCTAGCCAAGGGCGCGCTGGTCGCCAAGGCCCAGGCCGCGACCGCGGCCGACCTGCTGCGCCGCGAGCTGGAGACGATCGAGGCCGCACTGGCCAAGACCAACGAGGATCTCGGCCGGCTCGAAGCCAAGCTGACCGAGGCCAAGAACAAGCAGAAATCCTTCGCCATCCGGCACGACGCGGCGCGCGACCAGATCCGCATCCGCACCCAGTTGCATGACGGAAGGATCGACGAGGCGCTGGCCCGCTACGAGCAGATCGAGCGCAAGATCGACACGCTGGAGGGCCAGGTCGAGTCCTTCGATCTCGGCCGGCGCAAGACGCTGCAGGACGAGTTCGCCGAGCTCGAAGCCGAGGGCGGCGTCGAGAAGGAGCTGCAGGCGATCAAGGCCCGCCTCGGCCGCACCGGCGGCTGATCGCTTTCGTCAAACCGGCCCGGCGTCTTCCGCCGGGCCGCAGACGCAAGGACAACCATGTTTCACGCCTTCTTCTTCGTCCCGGTCATCCTCTTCCTGGTGATCGTGGCGCCGATCTGGCTGGTGCTGCACTACGTCACCCGCTGGCGGTCGACCCGGACGCTGTCGCGCGAGGACGAGCGCATGCTGGTCGACCTGTGGGAGAGCGCCAAGCGGATGGAGCTGAGGATCCAGACACTCGAGAAGATCCTCGACGCCGAGGCGCCGCAGTGGCGGAGGCCGACGCCGTGACCGACCGCTTCACCGAATCGCCGAACCCGCATCGCCTCTACCGCGATCCGGACAACGGGGTGTTCCTCGGCGTCTGCGCCGGGATCGCCGCCTATTTCGGGGTGTCGCCCGGCAAGGTCCGCTTCGGCACCGTCGTCCTGGCGTTCATCTTCTTCCCGCACATCCTGATCGCCTATCTGGCGGCGGCGGTGTTCCTGAAGCGCCGGCCGAGGCTCTTGTATCGCAGCCCGGACGAGGAGGTGTTCTGGCGCTCGGTCTCGGTCCAGCCGGCCGACACCTTCTCCGCCATCCGCCACAACTTCCGCGAGCTGGAGCAGCGCCTGGTGGGGATGGAGCGCTACGTCACCTCCAGCGAGTTCAAGCTGAACCGGGACTTTCGCGACCTCGAAGGTCGTTGAATCTCCGGATCCACCCTGAAGAAAGGAGCCAGAAATGGCCGCTTCCTACCGACCGGACTACGACATCGTCTCGCCGCGCGGCACGCGCGGCAGCCTGAGCACGGTCGGCCATGTCGTCTATGCCATCTACGCCGTCTCGCTGTTCACCGCCCTGCCGATGCTGATCGGCGTGGTCATCGCCTATCTGGCGCGCGGCGACGCCCGCGGCACCGTCGGCTGGGACCACCTCACCTGGGCGATCCGCACCTTCTGGGCGTTCCTGCTGCTCGGCCTCCTGTTCGGCGCCCTGACCTGGGTGCTGGTCGGCTGGCCGCTCCTGGGCCTGCTGTGGCTGTGGACCGTCTACCGCGTCGTCCGCGGCTGGATGGCCGTCGCCAACCGCACGCCGCTGTACCGCTGACCCCGATGCATCGCTGAAACCAGGCCGGCGCCGCCGGCCGTCTGAGGAGGGATCGTGATGGGTTCGTTGCAGACCTTGGCCTTCCTGGCGGGACTGGGCACCGCCGATCCCTCCGCGGCGGAGCTGGCGGCGCCGATCGATCTCTCCGGGGTCGACACGGTGGTGGTGACCGGCGGCGGCCTGTCCGTCACCGCCACCACCGATCCCGGCCGGCCGCTGCTGGCGACGCTGCAGCGGTCGGAGGACTGCGCCGCGACCCTGCGGGTCGAGGGCCGCGTCCTGACCGTCGATGTCCGCGAGCAGTCCTCGGTCTGGCCGCGCGACTGCCGGCCGTCGCTGTCGCTCAACCTCCGGCCCGGCGCTGACCTGTCCCTGCGGCCGGCCGCGGTCTCGGCCACGCTGAGCGGCCGTTTCGGCGCCGTCGCGGTCGAGGTCCAGGCGGCCGAGCTGTCGCTGGCCGGCCAGGCCCGGACGCTCGACCTCTCGGCCCGGGCGCTGCAGGCAACGCTGCGCGCCAACGATCCGGGCCAGGCGATCCGCATCCAGGCCGACGCCGCCGATCTCGACCTCGGCTTCCGCCGCGGCACCCCGGTCAGCTATCAGGTCGACGCCCGGATGTCGGTCGTCGACAGCACCATCCCCGCCAGCGCCGTCGACCGGCCGCTGGTTTCGATCAAGGGCGAATTTGTCCGCGCCCGCATCGGCTACGCCGACTGAGCCTGGCGCACGGCGCCGGCCATCCCAGCATCCGCAGGTCCGATGCCGCGCCCCGTGGGGGCATAAAAGGGGGGGAATCGTGAGGATCCTGGCCTCGATGCTGGCGGCCGTGCTCCTGCTCGCGGCAGGACCGGCCGGTGCGGTCGGCTTCCAGCGAGCGACCGCGCCCGACCCGGACGACCGCCCGCTCGCCATCGGCATCTGGTACCCCAGCGACGCGGCGGTGCCGGAGCAGCCGAACACCCCCTTCGGCCAGGCGCTGGCGCTGGACGCGCCGGTCCTGGGCGACCGGCTGCCGCTGGTCGTGATCTCCCATGGCAGCGGTGGGTCGCTCGGCAGCCATGCCGGCCTGGCCAAGACCCTGGCCGAGGCCGGCTTCGTGGCGGTCGCGGTCACCCACACCGGCAACAACCGCAAGGACAACAGCTATCCGGCGGCGCGCCGGAACCAGGACCGGCCGCGCCATGTCAGCCGGGTGCTCGACTCCATGCTCACCGGCTGGTCCGGGCACGACCGGCTCGATCCCTTGCGGATCGGCATCTTCGGCTTCTCGGCCGGCGGCTTCACCGCCCTGGTGGCGATCGGCGGCACGCCGGATCTGCGGCTGCTGGTCGAGCACTGCCGGCAAGTTCCTGAGGAGCCGGCCTGCGCCGCAGGAGAGAAGAACAGTTCCGGCACGAGGCCGGCCGGGCGCCCCGCCCCCGTCTGGACCCATGATCTGCGCATCCGGGCCGCCGTGATCGCGGCGCCGGGCCTGGGCTTCGCCTTCGACAAGGCCGCGCTGGCCGCGGTCGCCGTGCCGGTCCAGCTCTGGACCGGGACCGCCGACAGGGTGGTGCCCGAGGCGACGAACGCCGCGCCCGTGCGCCAGGCCCTGCCGGTGCCGCCCGACTATCATCGGGTCGAGGGCGCCGGCCACTATGCTTTCCTGGCGCCTTGCAATCCGCGCCTCGAGCTGGCGGATCCCAAGGTCTGGGCGCGGGCGTGCGTCGATGCCCCCGGCTTCGACCGGGCCGCCTTCCATCGGCAGCTCGACAGCGATGTCGTCGCCTTCTTCCGGGGCCATTTCGGAGCCGATCCCTGACGGCTGGCGCCCCTGGAGATTTCCTTGGTCATTCTCCCGTTGTGCTTGTCGAAAGTAACCCAATGGGTTATTGTCCAAGCATGCACAGCGTCGTCGAAACGCCGATCTTCACTCGTCGTGCCGACGCTCTGCTGTCGCCCGAGGACCGGGCCGATCTGATCACGATCCTCGCCCTGACTCCGCGGGCCGGTGCCTTGATCCCGGGACTCGGCGGCATTCGCAAGATGCGGTTTGCGCCTTTGGGCCGGGGCAAGAGCGGCGCATTTCGGGTGATCTATTATCTGCTGGACGACGACACGCCGGTGCTGGCCCTGCTGCTCTACGGCAAGAACGAACAGATCAACCCGTCTGCCGAGCAGCGCAGGGTCATGCTCCGATTGGTCGAGATGTTGAAGGATGAGGCGCGGAAGCGCCGAGGGCATGGGAGAATCGACCGATGACAAAGCGTAGGGGTAAGGCGATCGATCTGGCCGACGAATTGGTGGCCTCACTGGAGCAGGCCGTCGCCATCGTCAAGGGCGACATGGCGGCCGGCCGCGTTCACGAGCCGGTCGAGATTCCGGACGTCGACGTGCGGGCGGCGCGCCGCCGGCTCGGCATGAGCCAGCCGGCCTTCGCCGCCGCGTTCGGCGTCGCGCTGCCGACTTTGAGGAAATGGGAGCAGCGCGTCCGCCGGCCGGAAGGACCGGCACGGGTCTTGCTGCGCGTGATCGAACGCGAGCCCGACGCCGTGCGGCGCGCGCTGGCGGGCCACGCGACATCGGATCCGCAGGGATGAACGTGAAGCCGATCCGCATCTTGTCGGCCCGTTCCCTTGCAAGTGCCGGCTATCGTCCTTAAAACAGACAATAGACACACCGATCTGCCGGCCAGATCCGGCGGCCGGCGCGTCTGTTGTCGTGTCCGGCTTCGTTCCGGGTCGGCAATCTTTACGGAAAATTGACATGGAGATGTGACCGCGCATGGCGCCGCAGACCATCGACTCGACTGCCTTCGCCGACAGTATTTCCGGCATGGCCCTGTTCCTCGACGTCGATGGCTGTCTGATCGACTTGGCGGAGCGGCCCGAGGACGTGGTGGTGCCGCCCGGCCTGATCGGCGATCTCGAGCGGCTCTCCGCCCGGGTCGGCGGCGCCCTCGCCCTGGTCTCCGGCCGGGCCATTGCCGATCTCGACCGGCTGTTCGCGCCGCTCTCCCTGCCCGCCGCCGGGCAGCATGGCCTGGAATGGCGCGCGACGCCGGCCGGGCCGGTCGAGCGCGTCCCGGTCGACCGCGCGGTGCTCGACCGGCTGGCCTCGTCCCTGGCCGGATTCGCCGCCGCAAAGCCCGGCCTACGGGTCGAGCCCAAGGGGGCGGCGGTCGCGATCCACTACCGCCAGGCGCCGGCCCTCGGGCCGGAGGTGATCGCCTTCGCCGACGCGCTCCTGGCCGGAACCCCGGGCTGGCATGCCCTTTCCGGCAAGATGGTGGTCGAGCTCAAGCCCGACGGCGTCGACAAGGGCGCCGCGGTCGACCGCTTCCTGGAATTGTCCCCCTTCGCCGGCCGCCGGCCGCTGGCCGCTGGCGACGACGTTACCGACGAGGACGCCTTCGCCGCGGCGCTGCGCCGGGGCGGCATCGCGCTCCAGGTCGGCGACAGGGAACCGACCGTGGCGAACCGGCGTTTGCCTGATCCCGCGGCCATGCGCGCCTGGATCGCACGCCTGGCCGCCTCCCGCTGACGAGAAGGGAACGGAATGGGCCGCCTGATCGTGGTCTCGAACCGCATCGCCCCGGTGGAAGAGGGCAAGGCGCCGCAGGGCGGCCTCGCCGTCGCGGTGCTCGCGGCCTTGAAGGAGACCGGCGGCATCTGGCTGGGCTGGAGCGGCAAGCTGGTGGCGGAGGCGACGGCGCAGCCGAAGCTGAAGCGCGCCGGGCCGCTGACCTATGCGATGCTGGACCTGACCCAGGCCGATTTCGACCTCTACTACAACGGCCATGCCAATTCGACGCTGTGGCCGATCTTCCACTACCGGATCCAGCTGACCCATTACAGCCGGGCGGCGGAGGACGGCTACCGCCGGGTCAACGGCCTGTTCGCCGACGCCCTGCTGCCGCTGCTGCGCCCCGGCGACCAGATCTGGGTGCACGACTACCAGCTGATCCCGCTGGGCCGCGCGCTGCGCGACCGCGGCGTCACGGCACCGATCGGCTTCTTCCTGCACACGCCGTTCCCGACGCCCGAGGTGCTGCGCACCCTGCCGACATACCAGGCGCTGCTGCAGGACCTCGCCGCCTATGACGTGGTCGGGCTGCACACCACGCGCGACCGCGACGCCCTGCTCGCCGCCTGGCACCGCAACTGGCGCGAGACCACCGACGGGCGGGTCGAGGTCGACGGCCGCCGGATCGTGGTCGAGGCGTTCCCGATCTCGATCGAGACCGAGGAGATCGCGGCCGACGCCCCGGCCGCCTGGAACATGCGGTCGGCGCACCGGCTGCGCGACAGCCTGGTCGGGCGCGACCTGATCATCGGCGTCGACCGGCTCGACTACTCCAAGGGCCTGCCGCGGCGCTTCGAGGCCTTCCGCACCCTCCTGGAACGCTGGCCGGACCGGCGCGGCCGGGTGTCGTTCATGCAGATCGCGCCGCCCACCCGCAGCGACGTCGCCGAGTACCAGGAGATCCGGCACCAGCTGGAAAGCCTGGCCGGGTCGATCAACGGCGAGTTCGCCGATATCGACTGGGTGCCGCTGCGCTACCTGAACAAGAGCGTGCCGCGCAAGACGCTGCTGGGCTTCTACCGCTCGGCCCGGGTCGGGCTGGTGACGCCGATGCGCGACGGCATGAACCTGGTCGCCAAGGAGTATGTCGCGGCGCAGGACCCGGAGGATCCGGGCGTGCTGGTGCTGTCGGAATTCGCCGGCGCGGCGGAGGAGCTGGACGCGGCGCTGATCGTCAACCCCTTCGACGTCGAGGGCGTGGCCGAGGCGCTGGAGCGGGCCCTGACCATGCCGGTGGAGGAGCGGCGCGAGCGCCACGCCGCGCTGATGCGGGTGCTGCGCGGCAACGACATCGGCCATTGGCGGCGCCGCTTCCTGGCGGCGCTGGAGGGGGCTGCGGCTTAGAGACCGTTTGGAAATGCTACTGGTGCGGCCGTCTGACGCCGGTTTCTGCGCTTCCGGTGCTCACGGACCCAAACGTCCGCTGCGCGCCGGTTCTCGAAACCACCGCCAGCCGACTCACACCAGCGCATTTCCAAACGGTCTCTTAGCGGACTACGGATACCGCTTCCGGATCGAGGCCTTCAGCGTGTCCAGCAGCACCGCCGTCAGCACCAGGGCGCCCTGGATCACCTGCAGGTAGAGCGGCGGCATGCCCATGATGTCGATCGCGGCGTGGATCGCGCTCAGCAGCAGCACGCCGGCAAAGACGCCGGAGAGACGGCCGGCGCCGCCCTTCAGGCTGACGCCGCCGATCACCACCGCGGCGAAGGTCTCGAACAGCATGCCGACGCCGAGATAGGGGGTGACGCGAGCGGTGCCGGCGGCCAGCAGCCAGCCGGCGAAGGCGGCGAGGCCGCCGGACAGCATGAAGGCGATCGTCACCAGCCGGCCGGCCCCGTCCTGCGCCGGTCCCGGCCGGCTGCCGGTCATGCTCAGGCGCCGGCCGAACGGGGTCCTGGCCAGGACGAGGCCGAACGCCACGAACACCGCGACCAAGATCCAGGTCGGCACCGGAACATCCAGGATCGTGCCGGCGCCGACGGCGCGCAGCTCGGCCGGCAGGCCGGACACCGCGCGGTTTCCGGAAGACGCCACCGCCGCGCCGAAGAGAATGACGTAGGCGGCGAGGGTGACGACGAAGGCGTTGACCTTGAACCTCACCACGAGCGCCGCGTTGACCAGGCCGATCAGGCCGCCCAGCAGGATCGCGCCGGCCAGCGTCACCGGCACCACCAGCCAGGGCGGGTCCGGCGCCCATCCCAGCCCGGGGCCCGTGGTGCCGAGGAGCAGAGCCGTCGTCATGGCCGACAGCGCCAGCACGGATTCGATCGACAGGTCCATCTGCCCGGCGATGATCACCAGCGACAGGCCGACGGCGAGGATGCCGACGAAGGTCGACTGCTGCAGGATGCCGGTGAAGGTGCCGGCCTGGAAGAAGCCGGGGATCGTCAGCGAGAACGCCGCCAGCACGGCCAGGAGGATCAGCCAGACGATGTGGTCGAGCACCGGCCCGGCCCAGACGGAACCGCGCCGGTCGGCGGTCGGGGACGCTGGCTGCGCCGCGGTGCGGTCCATCGGCTGGCCTCGGGCAATGGCTGCGGCATTCGCATGTCGAACCCCTTTTCGGCTCCCCTTGCCCGTCCCGCAAGGGGCCTGAAAGGCGCGACGGAGCCGTCGGCGCTACAGATACCGCTTGCGGATCGAGGTCTTCAGCGTGTCCAGCAGCACTGCGGCCAGCACGAGGACGCCCTGGATCACCTGGGTGTAGTGCGGCGGCATGCCCATGACGTTGATCGCGGTCTGGATCGCGGCCAGCAGCAGCACGCCGGCGAACACGCCGGACAGGCCGCCGATGCCGCCCTTCAGGCTGACGCCGCCGATCACCACCGCGGCGAAGGTCTGGAACAGCATGCCGACGCCGAGATTGGCGGTGGCGCCGGCGGTGCGGGCGGCCAGCAGCCAGCCGGCGAAGGCGGCGAGGCCGCCGGCCAGGACGAAGGCGATCATCACCAGCCGGTCGACCTTGATCCCGGCGCGGAACGGCGCCTGCGGGTTGCCGCCCACCATATAGAGGTGCCGGCCGAACGGCGTCTTCCGCAGCATGAAGCCGAAGACGACGAACACCGCGATCAGGATCAGCCCCGGCACCGGAATGCCGAAGAGATTGCTGGTCGAGACGGCGCGGATCTCGGCCGGCAGGCCGAAGACCGACCGGCCGCCGGACGACGCCACCACCGCGCCGCGCAGGGCGATGTAGCCGGCGAGGGTGACGATGAAGGCGTTGATCCTGAACCGCACCACCAGCACGGCGTTGACCAGCCCGACCACGCACCCCACCAGGACCGCGCCGACCAGCGTGACCAGCACCGCCAGCCAGGGCGGGTCCAGCGTCCAGCCCAGCCCGGCGCCGGCGGTGCCGAACAGCAGCGCCGTGACCATCGCCGCCAGCGCCATGGTCGATTCGATCGACAGATCCATCTGCCCGGCGATGATCACCAGCGACAGCCCGACGGCGAGGACGCCGACGAAGGTCGACTGCTCCAGGATGTTGGTGAAGATCCCGGCCTGGAAGAAGCCGGGGATGGCGAGGGAGAAGATCGCCAGCACGGCCAGCAGGATCAGCCAGACCAGGTTGTCGAGCACCGGCTCGATCCAGGCGCGCCGGCCGGCGGTCGGGGAAGCGGACTGGGCCACGGTGCGGTCCATCATCGGTCCTCAGGGAAGGGGCTGCCGCAACTCCCTCCGCCGTCATTGCGACCCCGGCCTTGAGCCGGGGGAAGCAATCCAGGGCAGCACGCGCCGGCCCCTGGATTGCTTCGTCGGCTTCGCCTCCTCGCAATGACGGTGAGGGAGGGGCGCTCGAAGGTTTTCGCCCGTCTCACTTCACCGGCTGCACCGGCGTGGCCGGCGGCTTCAGGTTGCCCCAGAAGCGCGGGTCGTCGACATTGGCCTTGGTGATCGCGGCGCCCGGGATCTTCAGGTTCGGGCCCCAGGATTCGATCGTCAGCTCGGATTTCAGCCCCAGCACGTCATAGGTGCCGGGCTTCAGCTCCTCCTTGGCCACGATCTTGTCGATGAACATCGCCAGTCCATAGGCCTGCGCGTAGAGCGGCTGCTCCACCTCCACCTGCTCCCAGCCCTTGCGGATCAGGTCGAGGCCCACCGGCGCGCCGTTCGAGCTGACCAGCATGACGTCGCCCGGCTTCTTGCCCTTGGCCTCCAGGATCGCGGCCACCGGCACCGCCAGATGCGCGGCATGGACGAAGACCAGGTCGATGTCCGGGTTGGTCAGCAGTTGGTCCGAGGCGATGTTGCCGGCGTTGGTCGCCTCCCATTGCAGCGCTGCCTGGGTGATGATCTTGACATCCGGGAAGGCCTTCATCTTGGCCTCGAAGCCCTTCTGGATGTCGAGCGTGTAGCTGTCGCCCGGGTCGCCCAGGATCTGCAGCACCTTGCCCTTTACCGATCCGTGGCGCGCCTTCAGCAGGCCCTGGATCTGGTCGGCCGCGATCTCGCCGATCTCGACCGTGCCGGCGACCGAGGTCAGGTCGAACGGGGTGCTCTTGATCTGCCGATCGAACACCAGCACCGGGATGCCGGCGGCCCGCGCCCGCTCCACCCCCGGCACCACCGAATCGAAATCGACCGCGGCCAGCACGATCGCCTTCGGCTTCAGCTTGATCACGTCGTCGATCTGGTTCAGCTGCAGGTCGGTGCGGTTCTGGGCGTCCAGCGACACCGTCTCGTAGCCGACCTGCTTCATCGTGCTGGTGATCACCGCCACCGATTCGGTCTGGAACTCGTCCAGCAGCGTCGGCACCAGGTAGTAGACCTTGCCCTTGTCCTGGGCGAAGGCGCCGCCCGCCGCCAGGGTCGCGAGGGCGATCGCGGCCGCCCCCAGGGTCCGTCGCGCAATCCGCATGATGCTGCCTCCTCTGTTCCGGTTTTCTTCAGGCGACGCGCTGCGTCACGTCGCCGGTGATCATCCGCACCACCTCCTCGGGGCTGGTCCCGGCCGTCGCCACGTCGCCGGACACCCGGCCGTGGCGCAGCACCACGATCCGGTCCGCCACCTGGAAGGCATGCGTCATGTTGTGGGTGATCAGGATCACGGCGACGCCCTGGTCCCGCACCCGCGCGATCATCTCCAGCCCCCGCCGGGTCTGCTCGACGCCGAGCGCCGCGAAGGGCTCGTCCAGCATCACCATCTTGCCGCCCCAATGGACGAAGCGGCTCAGCTCGATCACCTGGCGCTGGCCGCCGGACAGGTGCTCGACATTGGTGCGGACCGAGGGGATGCGGGTGCCGGCGGCGCCGAGCGCGCGTTCGGTGATCGCCTGCATCTCGCGCTCGCGCAGCACCGGAATGCCCAGGACCTTGCGGGTCAGCTCGCGGCCCATGAAGAAATTGGCGACGACGTCGACATTCATGCACAGCGACAGGTCCTGGTAGACCGTCTCGATGCCGCGCGCCTTGGAATCGGCCGGGCTGGCGAAGCGGCATTCCTCGCCGTCGAAGACCACGCGGCCCGCGGTCGGCTGCAGCCCGCCGGAGATGATCTTGATCAGGGTCGACTTGCCGGCGCCATTGTCGCCCAGAAGGGCCAGCACCTCGCCGGCGCGGGCGGTGAAGCTGACATCGGCCAGCGCCGTGACCGCGCCGAAGCGCATCTGGATGTGCTCCAGCCGCAGCAGCTCCCGGTCTCCGGTTGCGATCTGGGCGGTATCGGTCATGCCCGTCCCTCCGTGGCGATGGCGGTGGCAAGCCGGGCCGGCGGCGGCGCCGGCCCGGCCTCGGCGAACAGCAGGCCGGAGCGCGGCGACAGCAGGCCGGAGATGGCCAGCACCGCGGCCCCGACCAGCGCGTTGTCGGCGCCGATCGCGGACAAGGCGAGGCGCGGATGGGTGCGGTCGCTGCGCCGGCTGACGGAGGGCAGCAGCGGGTCCAGCCGCCCGGCGAGCCGGTGCAGGATGGCCTCCGGCATCTCCCCGCCCAGCACGACGCAGGCCGGGTCCAGCAGGTTCTCGATGCTGCAGATGGCGCGGCGCAGCGGCGGCACCGCGGTCTCGATCCAGGCGGCGACGGCGGGATGGTCGGCCGCCGCGGGATCGGCCAGGTCCAGCGCCACCCCGGCTTCGGCCAAGGCGGTGCGCAGCGCGTGCACCGAGACATAGGTCTCGAGGCAGCCCTCGTTGCCGCAGCTGCAGGCGCGGCCGCCCGGCACCACCGGCATGTGGCCGAACTCGCCGGCATTGCCCCAGGCGCCCTGGTGCACCTGGCCGTCGACCACCAGCCCGCCGCCCAGGCCGAAGCCGAAATGGATGTAGAAGACATCGCGCAGGCTGCGGCCCAGGCCGAACATCGCCTCGCTCAGTGCCGCGGCCGGTGCGTCGCCGCCGACGAAGGCGGGCAGGCCGGTCACCTGCCGCAGCCGCTCCGCCACCTTCACGCCGGCCCAGCCGGACAGGGTGGTGGGGCCGACGAAGCTCATCGCCTCGACATCGAAGGGCCCGGGCATGGCGAGGCCGACGCCCAGCACCCGGCCCGGCGCCGCCGCGCGCAGCCGCGCCACCATGTCTGCCATGGCCGGCAGCGCGGTGTCGGGGGTCGCGGCGGGCAGGGATGTCTGGGCGTGGTCGCGCACGGCGCCGGTCAGGTCCAGCAGCAGGCCGCGCAGGCGGTCCCGCATCAGCTGCAGCCCGACGGCGAAGCCGCCGTCCGGGTCGATCGCCAGCTCGATCGCCGGCTGGCCCGGACCTTTCGGCGTCTCGCGCCGGGCGGTCAGCAGGCCCATCTCCTCGAATTCGCGGATGATGTTGGTGATGGTCTGCGGGCTCAGCGCCACCAGCCGGGCGATCTCGGCGCGCGAAATCGGCCCGTGCAGGCGCACCGCCTCCAACACGATGCGCCGGTTGTACGGCCGTCCGAGATCCTGGTTCGTGCCCTTCAGCCGCGTCGCCATGCAGCCTCCCGACCCGAAGCGTGATCCCGGCGCCGGAATTCGTCAAACGGATTTATGAATTCGGTCGGAAGCGGCCGGGGGCCGGATCCTCCACAGGGTGCATCAGCGGCCCTGGGGAGCATCCGATCGGCCGAACTGACGCGCGGCCGGGTGTCGGGCATTGTCTGGAGTCGCCGCTGTCGAACCCCACCTGAGCAGCGGAACTGGTCTCGGGCACGAGATCGGGAGCCGGCGGCGAGGCGCCCCAAACAGCTGTCTCGCCGCCGGTGCCCTGCGCTCAGCCCGCCGCGGCGGCCTTGGCCTCGCGGCGGCGGCGGTGCAGGATCGGCTCGGTGTAGCCGTTGGGCTGGTCGAGGCCCAGCAGCACCAAGTCCAGCGCCGCCTGGAAGGCGATGCTGCGGTCGAAATCCGGCGCCATCGGCCGGTACAGCGGGTCGCCGGCGTTCTGGCCGTCGACCACCGCCGCCATGCGCCGCATCGTCTCCCGCACCTGCTCCTCCGTGCACAGCCCGTGCTTCAGCCAGTTGGCGATGTGCTGGGACGAGATGCGCAGCGTGGCGCGGTCCTCCATCAGCCCGACATCGTTGATGTCCGGCACCTTGGAGCAGCCGATGCCCTGGTCGATCCAGCGCACGACATAGCCCAGGATGCCCTGGGCGTTGTTGTCCAGCTCGCGCTGCACCTGCTCCGCCGCCAGGTTGCGGCCGCCGAGCAGCGGCGGGGTCAGGATCGCGTCCAGCTTCGCCTTCGGCCGGGACTTCAGCTCCTCCTGCCGCGCCGCGACGTCGACCGCGTGGTAGTGCGTCGCGTGCAGAACGGCCGCGGTCGGCGACGGCACCCAGGCGGTGCTGGCCCCGGCGCGGGGATGGCCGATCTTGGCGGCGAGCATCTCGGCCATGGCGTCGGGCTTGGCCCACATGCCCTTGCCGATCTGCGCCCGGCCCTTCAGCCCGGCCGCCAGCCCCTGGTCGACATTGTTGTCTTCATAGGCGGCCAGCCAGACGGCGTCCTTGATGTCGCCTTTCGGCAGCACCGGCCCGGCCAGCATGCTGGTGTGGATCTCGTCGCCCGTCCGGTCCAGGAAGCCGGTGTTGATGAACACCAGCCGGTGCCGCACCGCGCGCATGCACTCCTTCAGGTTGACGGTGGTCCGCCGCTCCTCGTCCATCACGCCGACCTTCAGCGTGTGGCGCGGCAGGCCCAGCGCGTCCTCGACCCGGGCGAACAGCGCGTCGGTCAGCGCCGCCTCGTCCGGCCCGTGCATCTTCGGCTTGACGATGTAGACGCTGCCGGTCCGGCTGTTGCGCGGCCCTTCGGTCTTCTTCAGGTCGTGGACGGCGCAGAGCGAGGTGACCATGGCGTCGAGGAAGCCTTCCGGCACCTCGTTGCCGTCCTGGTCCAGCACCGCGTCTGTGGTCATCAGATGGCCGACATTGCGGACCAGCATGAGACTCCGGCCGGGCAGGGTCAGGGTACCGCCGCCAACGGCGGTGTAGGTGCGGTCCTCCGCCAGCCGGCGGGTCATCGTCCTGCCGGCCTTGACGAAGGTCTCGGCCAGGTCGCCCTTCATCAGCCCCAGCCAGTTGCGGTAGACCGCGACCTTGTCCTCGGCGTCGACCGCCGCGACCGAATCCTCGCAGTCCTGGATGGTGGTGATCGCCGCCTCCAGCACCACGTCCTTGACACCCGACGGGTTGTCGGCGCCGATCGGGTGCGACCGGTCGATCTGCAGCTCGACATGCAGGTTGTGGTTTCGGAACAGCAGGCGGCGCGTCCCGTCCTCGCCGGCATGGCCGACGAACTGCTCCGGATGCGCGAGGGTGGTGGTCGACCCGTCGGCGAGCGCGATCTCCAGCGCCGCGCCGGCCAGGCGGTATTCCGCGACCTGGCCGTGGCGGCCGGCGGCGAGCGGGATGGCGGTGTCCAGCAGCCGCGCCGCCTCGGCGATCACCGCCTGGCCGCGCTTGCGGTTGAAGCCGGCGCCGGGCGCAAGGTCGCCGGTCTGCGGGATCGCGTCGGTGCCGTACAGCGCGTCGTACAGGCTGCCCCAGCGGGCATTGGCGGCGTTCAGGGCGAAGCGTCCGTTCATCACCGGCACCACCAGCTGCGGCCCGGCGATGGTGGCGATCTCCGGATCGACATTGGCGGTGTCGACGGCGAAATCCGGCCCCCCCTCGCGCAGATAGCCGATCGCGGTCAGGAGGGCGCGGTATTCGGCCGGGTCGAAGCCCCGGCCCCGCCGCTCCTTGTGCCAGGCGTCGATCTCCCGCTGCAGCCGGTCGCGCTCAGTCAGCAATGCCCGGTTGACCGGGCCGAGCTCCGCCACGATCGCGGCGAAGTGGCGCCAGAACGCGTCCGGGTCGACGCCGGTGCCGGGGGCGATCTCCCGCTCGACCAGATCCGCCAGGGAGGAGGCCACCTTCAAGGTGTGCCGGGTAACAGTGGTCATGCTCTGCGCCGTGGTTGAAGGGCCATGCTCATCCGGCTAGTCGAACGGCCGCGGCCGGTCCAGGGCGCCGCGAGATGTTTCCCGCGATGCGGAAACCGGCGATGCTATGAACAGTCTACAGCCTTGGGCGGGACGGCGTCCCGCACGGCCTCAGGTCGGATGGAGTCATGAGAGAGAGGCGATCGGCGCCGGCCAAGGCGGAAGGCGCCGCCAGATCCGGCAGCGTGCAGTCGGTGGAGCGGGCGCTGTCGCTGCTCGAGGCGCTGGGCGAGGACGAGGAGGGCACGCGGCTGACCGACCTCGCGCTGCGCACCGGCCTGTCGCCCTCGACCGCGCACCGCCTGCTGACGACGCTGGAGCAGCGGCGCTTCGTGCAGTTCGACCCGTCGGACGGGATGTGGCACATGGGCCGGCAGGCCTTCGCCGTCGGCTCGGCCTTCGTGCGGCAGCGCAACTTCGTCGCCCCGGCCCTGCCGTTCCTGCGCCGGCTGCGCGACCAGACGCGCGAGACCGCCAATCTCGGCGTCGCCGACGACGGCGAGGTGGTGTGCCTGACCCAGGTCGAGAGCCGCGAGATCATGCGCGCCATCACCCGGGTCGGCGGCCGGGCGCCGATGGCGTCCTCCGGCATGGGCAAGGCGATCCTGTCGACCTATTCCGAGGCCGATGTCGCGGCCGCGGTTGCCCGGCACGGGCTGCCGCGCCTCACGCCCCGGTCGCTGACCGACGCCGCCGGCCTGGCGGCGGAACTCGCCCGGGTGCGCGCACGGGGCTATGCGGTCGACGACGAGGAGTTCGTCACCGGGCTGCGCTGCGTCGCCGCCGTGGTGCACGACGCGCAGGGCGAGGCGCTGTGCGCGATCTCGGTCTCCGGCCTCGCCACCCGGCTGACCGCGGAGCGGGCGGCGGTGCTGGGCCCGCTGCTGCGCGATACCGCGCGGGAGCTGACGCGCACCCTGGGCGGGCGCGCGCCAGATCCGGAAGACTAGACGGCCTTCAGGTTCTCGGCCGATGACTTGTTGCGGCGCGGGTCCATCTGCTCCTCATAGGAGATCCGCTGGCCCTCGTTCAGGCCGCGCAGCCCGGCGCGCTCGACGGCGGAGATGTGGACGAACACGTCCGGCCCGCCGCCTTCCGGCTGAATGAACCCGAAGCCCTTGGTGCTGTTGAACCATTTCACGGTGCCGATCGGCATCGCTCGCCTCCCAGGATGGATGGCGCCGCGCCACAGCGCGCGACGCGTCAGTCGGTCCCCACGAAGGCAACGATCCAGGACCGCGGTTGCGGTCGGCCGGCCATCCGAACCGGAGTGACCACCCATGATGGAGCGGGTTTCGTCGCGATGGCAAGAAGATGATGAAATGATCTCGACATCCGGCCCCGGTGCTTGGCTTTGCTGTCCCCGCTTCGACGCCCCGATCCTGAAGGCCGGATCATGCGGGAAGCTTCAATATCGACGCGATAGGAATTTGTCTGAAGCGGATGAGTTCTGCTCGGGCGCGGGGCGGCCGCAATGAGAATTTATGCATTGCCGATCAAGTCTGTCCGATGTCGGCCGTCCGTCAGGGCGAGCCGTCGGATCCTCCCAGCAGCCCGCCGATCGAGGCCTTGAACCCGCCGAGGAAGCGCTCGACGATGGCGACGGACGGGCCGGCGATCTCGACATTGATCCGGCGTTTGTCGATGGGGTCGACGCTCTTGCGCAGGTAGCTCTTCTTGGCCAGCTCGTCGATCCGGCGGACGGTGGTGGAATAGGGCGCGTCGATCAGGCCGCACAGCTCGCTGACCGACACGCCGCGCCGTCCGGCCAGCCGGCTGCGCTGCAGGAACATCAGGATCTGGACGTATTCGACGCTGACGAACTCGTCGCCCAGCGCGCCGGCGAGCGACTTGATGATCGCCAGCGAGGCGTCGATCAGGGCGACCGGGCTGTCGGTCATGGCAGGGCCTCCTCCGCCGGCATGGCCCGGACCGGCCGGGCCGTCGTGATGCAGGCTCAGCATCTCCGCATGCTGGGCCACGATGTCCTGGCTGAGGTCGGCCATGCGGTCGAGGGTGGAATCGATCCGCCCGATCTTCCGCCGGAAGCCGGCCAGGAAGGCGAGGTTGCGCCGGATCAGCATGCGGATGGCCGCGTCGCCGAGGCCTTCGTCGTAGACGACGTGGCCGATCAGGTCGAAGGCCAGGTCGCTGGCGGTCATCAGGTCCCGGTCGCCGACGACGACCAGCTTGCGCGCGCCGCGCAAGGGGCCGAGGATGCGGCGGGCGAAGGCGACGTCCACGGGCCGGGGCAGCGAGCCGAGATGGACCAGGACCAGATCCGGCTCCAGCGAGCGGATCTGCGGCATGTGATCGCCGGCGATCGGCAGCTCGAACAGATCCGCGAGGGGGCGGATCTCGCCGCGCACCAGGTCGAGGTCCCGGGGCCGGGTGCCGTAGAGGATCGCGAGCTTGAGCCGGCCTTTCGCCGTCATGCCGGCGGTGCTGTCTTGTTGCTCGCCCATGGAGTCCCCCAAGCCTTTCCTCAGAAGGTCGCGGTGACGACGACGAGGTCGGTGTAGGTGCCCGCCGCCGGCGCCACCGCCAGCGGGGTGGTGAGCTGGCCGCAGACCTGGTGGTTGTTGATCGCGCTGACGATGGTGCCGGTGCCGGCCAGCGGCGACGCCGTGGTCCAGGCGGTGTTGCAGCCCGGCTGGAACAGCGCATAGGCCAGATAGTCGGTGCCCTTCCGCATGCGCCGGGTGCCGCCGCTGACGTTCTGGCCGTCGCCGATGGTGATGCTGTAGGGCGTCTGGTAGGTGCAGCGGATGCCGACATTGCCGAACTGCCGCACGCCGGTCGAGCTGGCCCGCGCCGCCGAGACCGAGCCCCAGGAGCCGAAGTCGATATCCTGGAAGTTCTCGAACTGGCAGTTCTTGGGCACGATCGAGGTGACGGTGAAGCTGGTGGTGATGGTGCCGGTCGGGTTGCTGAGGCCGGCCTCGCAGCTCGCATTGCCGGAGTTGAACAGGTACCTGGTGACGAGCTGATAGGTGTCGGTGTAGGTGCCCGGCCGGACACGGTCCTGCTGCTGCCGGTCGAGATAGGTCAGGGTCAGCGTGTTCGTGCCGTTGATGTTCGTGGTGGTGCCGCCGCCCACGACATACAGCTTGATGCCGCCGGTCGACGCGCTGCCGCCGCCGTCCCGGGCATAGCGGCGGTTGAACTGCTCCCTCATCTCCCAGGCCAGGCGGGAATCGGTGTCGCGGGTCTGGTAGAAGGCGTAGTCGCTCGGGCCGACCTGGCTGCCGGTGGCGCGGATATAGGCGCAGAGCCGGACGTCGGTGAACGGCGTGCGGGCCGAGCAGTTGTAGCTGACCTCGCCGGTCGTGGACGCCGCTGCGTTCGGCACGATGTCCACCGTGGTCGTCCCGAAGTTGCTGATGCCGGTGACCCTGCAGGTCTGTGCCTGGGCGCCGGCCGCCAGCAGCACCGTCGCGACGGTGGAAAGCGTGAAGAGGAGCAGGCGGGGCAGCGCGGTCATGGCGGCGGGCTTCCTGGACATCGTCAATAGGCGACGGTGAGGCGGACCGGGGCACGGTCGCCGGCGGGGGCGCCCGCCGCGGGAGCGGCGCGGGCATAGAGCGGGACGGTGACCGGGGCGCCGGTGCCGCTGCCGGGAACGGTGTCGATGCCCGGCCGGTCGCCCCAGACGCTCCGGCGGCCGGGATCGCTGTACAGCCGGGTGGGGACGGCGGGCGCGCCGCCGGCGTCGAGGGCGAGGAGATAGGGCAGGCCCCGGGTGCAGTCGATGGCGACGCTGCCGGCGCCGTCGACGGCCCCGCCGCCGGGCGCGAGACCCGGGAAGGTCAGGCGCGCGTCGCGGTCGACGCTGCAGGCGGGCTCGATCGGGATCGCGATGCGCAGCGCCGAGGCGCCGGCGACGCGCGGGCCGGCGGTGCCGGGCGCGTTGTCGCCGGGCAGCGCGCCGAGGCCGGCGGTCGGCGCCGGCCCCTGTTGCGGCGCCTCCTGGGCCCGGGCCGGCAGCCAGCCGGCCGCGAGGACCAGGGCGATGGCGGTGCCGGCCAGGGCGATGAGATATGAGGAGCGCATGGGATCCTCCATTCTCAGCGGCAGGGGACGGGCCCGATCTCGGGCTGGGCGCCCGCGACGGCCTGGTAGTCGAAGCCGGCGCGGCAGGTGCCGGCGGCCTCGGGCAGGGTGACGGTGACGCCGTTCCGGCCGGACAGACCGCTGAGGTAGGTGCGGCCGTCATAGCCGGCGACGGTGGCCTGGTCGGTGCCGTCGAGCTGGACCACCGACCCGACCGGCAGCCGCTTGCCGTCGGGGCCGGTCAGGGTGACGATGGCGGCGTCCACCTTCTTCACCCCGAAATCGACCACCGCGCCGGACCGGTCGGCCGGAACCACCACGGTCTGGGTCGCGTCCGGCTGCAGGTCGAGCGCCAGGTTGGCCGGATCGATCGAGATCGTGTTGTTCTGGTACGACTGCAGATAGGGCACGAAGGCGCGGCCGCTGGAGTCGGTGGTGGCGACCCGGCGGTTGTTCAGCGAGACCTCGACGTCGGGGCCGCCGGCCTTGACCACGGCGAAGGCGTCGTCGACCCGGTTGGCCAGGAACACGCCGCCGCCGGCGGCGACGATCGAGCCCTCGACCGTGCCGGTGATCCGGCCCATGTCGCCCGACTGCTCGAGCGAGCCGGCGAGATAGGCGACGGCGGTGCGGTAGTTGACCGAGGCCGAGCGGTTGCCGGTGCCGTCCACCGTCTCCTGGTCGCGGACGGCCCAGCCGAGCGAGCCTTCCTCGAGCCGCGCGGACTTGGTCAGGCTGGTGTCGAAGCTGGTGCGGTTGCCGGTGCGCGAGACATTGGCCGAGGCGGTCATGTCGCCGCCCAGCGGGATGGTGACGCCGGCGAAGACGCCGTAGTTGCTGCGGTCGTCGAAATCGCCGTAGCCGGTGACGTAGACCGAGACGTCGTCGAAGATGGTGCGCGACCAGGACGCGGTGAGGATCGACGAGTCGCCGTTCTCGCCGGCGCCGCGGATGCGGGAGAAGCCGAGGCTGAGCGAGGACGGGTCGAAGCCGAGCGGGAAGGACAGGCCGGTGCGCAGGATCTCCCGGGCGCGCGAGGAGACCGGGGCGTCGTTGCCGTGGCGGCGGTCGACCACCAGGCCGACATCGTTGTAGTCGCCGATCATGCGGTCTGCGCCGGCATAGAAGGACCAGCCGAGGCGGGAGACCTGGTAGAAGGCCGAGACCTTGCCGCCGGTCTCGTCGCCGTCCTTGGCGCCGTATTGGCTGGCGGCGGCCGAGGCGTTGACGGCGCCATAGGGGCCGAGGCTGGTGACGACGCCGGCGCCGCCATTGATCAGGCCGCGGGTGGCCTCGAAATGGCCCTCGAGCGTCACGCGGTCGGTGAGGCCGTAGCGGATGCTGGCCGAGCCGGCGAGGCTGCGGTCGTATTTGAACGAGCTGTCGCCGTAGCCGAGGCGGACGAAGCCGAGCTCGACCGAGAAGTCGAAGAAGTCCTCGCGCAGCATGTCCGGCGCGAAGAAGTAGGAGCGCTGGGTCACGACCTCGCGGCCGAGGGCGTCCTTCATGACGATGCGGGCGTCGCCGCCGCCGCCGAGGAAGGGCAGGCCGGTGAAGTCGAAGGGCCCGGCCGGAACCTCGCCGGAGAACACCCGGATGTTGTTCAGATAGAGGTCGAGGGTCGAGGGCACCGAGGCGGTGCCGGCCAGGTTCGGCACCGGGGTGGTGACCAGATCCGGGCGGATGTCGAAGTTGCGTTTGAACTGCAGGCCGCCGAAGCGGTAGGACGAGGTCCAGGACAGCGATCCCGAGATGCTGTCGCCGGCCTGGTAGACCAGCAGGTTCTCCGGATCGGTGGTGCGCCAGGCGCTGTCCAGGCGGATGAAGCCGTTGCTCTCGTCGTCGAAACGGTCGAAGTCGTTGACCCGGGCCAGCGCCGTGGTCGAGCCGATGCCGTAGGGCGTGAGGATTCGCGCGTCGAAGCTGCCGCTGAGCGTGCTGGTGCTGCCGTCGTTGCCCCAGTCGTACTGGGACGTGCCGTACAGCGTGTAGTTCATCAGGAAGCCGAGATCCGAGCGCACGGCGGACAGGTCGACCGGCCGAGACCCGGAGCCGACATCGACGCTGGTCGGCACCCGGGCATCGTCGGGGGCGGTGAAAACCACCACCTGCTTCGGTTCGTCATAGCGCCAGGTCACGCCGGCGAGGCTGTCGAGCGGGACCAGCCCTTCGGCGCCGACGGTGCCGATCTTCGGCTTGATGCCGGCGGTCTGCAGGTCGCCCGGCGTGGCTGCCAGCCGGCCGTCCGGCAGGCGCTTGAAGGTGGCCAGCGTGCCGGTCGAACGGTCGTTGACGATGACGCCCAGCAGCAGGTCCTGGCTCGGATCCGCTGCGTCGGGGGGCGGCACGTCGGGTGGTGGCACGTCCTGCGAGGACGGCGCGTCCTGGGCGATCGCCGGCGCCGCAGCGCCGGCGGCGCCGAGGGCGATCAGCAGGCACCAGGTGGCGACGCGCGACTCAGCGGACCGTCGCCGTCTGGTTGACCGCATAATCGTCCCCCTTGGCGGTGATGGTGACGCTGCTGCCCGGCTGGATGCGCTGGGCCCCGGCGCCGGCGACCCAGCGCTTGGTGCTGCCCGGCAGGACATAGCCGTTCAGCCCCTGGCCGAAGGCGACCTGGCCGGCGGGCGAGGCGACCGTCAGGTTGGCGATCTTGGCGTGGCGGCTGCCGGTGTTGGTGGCCTCGACCACCAGGCTGCCGCCGTCGCGGCGGACGTCCCAGCGCAGCTCGGCGCCGGCGGTCCGGTCGGCGAAGAACACCGGGATCGAGTAGCGGATGACGAGGTTGATGGCGTCGGCCGGCCGGCGGACATTGACCTCGGGCAGCTCGTCGACCAGCAGGCGATAGGTCGCCTCGCCGCTGGTCACCGGCGCCGCGGTGCGGGCGACGCGGATGGTGTAGGTCGTGCCCGGCTGCAGCGACGCGGCCGGCGGGCTGGCGACCACGTCGGTGGCCGGGGCCAGCTGGTCCTCGCCGCCGCTTTGCGTCCATTTGTAGACGCGGATCTGGACGTTGACCGGCCGGTCGCCGTTGTTTCGGAGATTGACGGAAGACGCCTGGGCAGGCGCGGTCCGGTCGACGGAGACGGGCGACACCTGGAGGGATGCCGCCCGCCCGTCGACTGCGAAGACCAGCCCAGGGACCACCGCCAGAAGCGCGAGAAGCCTGCGCATCGGCGTGTCCTCGGGTTGGCGGTCAGTAGGTGACGGTGATGGTGACGGTGTCGGTGTAGACGCCGGCCGAGGGGGTGGTCTGCGGCGGGACGCGGCCGAAGACCTGGGTGCTCTGCACCGTGCCGTCGGCGGTTTTGGAGACGGTGTTGCCGCCGGCGCCGGTGGTGTTGCCCCAGACGGTGGTCCGGGCCGAGTCCTGGTACAGCTGGTAGGACACGAACTCGGTGCCGTTCTTCATCCGGCGGGTGTTGACGTCGCCGGGCGAGGACGGGTTCAGGCCGGCGTTGAGGCCGATCTGATAGGCCGTGCCGTTGGTGCACTGCACCTGGATCGACCCGGTGCCGCTGGTCGCGGTCTGGCCGTCCACATTGCCGTTCAGCACGCCATGGCTGCCGAAGTCGAGCACGGCGTCGCCGGCGCCGGTGCCGCCGCTGCCGGCATTGACCTGGCATTCCTTGGTGATGGTGATCTTGACCTGGAGGTTGCCCTGCGCGGTCGCGGCGTCCGCCGCTGTGTACAGCCCGGTCGCGACCAGGGCGGCCGCGGCCAGGATCGGGGTAACTGCCTTCATCATCCTCTCCAAACCATGTTATGAGGCCGGGCTTCTGCAATTGCCCGGTTCAGCCCGCACCCCCTTTCCCCTGGCCGAAATTGGCCTGCAGGCGAGTCGTGCGCTCTGATGGCGTGCTCCGAAGGCGGATCCGTCCCCCGGAACCGTGTTCGAGCTGATTTGTATCAAATTTTAGATAATTTATCTGAACTCCCGCAACAGCAATCTGTCCCGATTTTGAGAAGATCTTCCGGGGGTATCGTCGGGAGGCTGAAATCCGCTGGAACCGGGGGCCTATGGTCCTTCGCCGCAGACGCCGGAACCGGCGTTCCGCCGGCGCCATTGTCCAGGCATGCCCAAGGAAACCCTCCAGTCCGTGGCGGCCGAGGCGAGAGGCTGCGAGCGCTGCCCGCTGTACAAGGCGGCGACGCAGACCGTGTTCGGCGAAGGCCCCGAAGATGCGCTGGTGGTCTTCGTCGGCGAGCAGCCGGGCGACCAGGAGGACCTGCAGGGCCGGCCTTTCGTCGGCCCGGCCGGGCGGATCTTCGACAAGGCCCTCGCCGAGGCCGGCATCCCCCGCGACCGCGCCTACATCACCAACGCGGTCAAGCACTTCAAGTTCGCGCCGCGCGGCAAGCGCCGCCTGCACAAATCCCCGAACGCCTTCGAGATCGACCGCTGCAAATGGTGGCTCGACCGCGAGCTGGCGCTGATCCGGCCGCGGCTGACCGTCGCCCTCGGGGCCACGGCGGCGCGGTCACTGGCGGGGCGGCCGCTCGCGATCGGGCAGAACCGCGGCCGGATCCTGGCCTTCCCGGGCGGGCTGCAGGGGCTGGTCACCGTCCATCCGTCCTCCCTGCTGCGCGTGCCCGACCCCGAGGCCCGGCGCCGCGCCTATGCCGAGTTCGTCAAGGATCTCGCCGTGGTGGCCGGGGCGGTTGCCGGGGCCGCCGCAGCGTGATCCGGAACCGGACCGGCGGGCCCGCCATTCCCCGGATAGGCAACAGGGGAATCGCCATGGGCCACACCTATGCCATCACCGAGCTCGCCGGCTCCTCCGAACGCAGCCTCGAGGACGCGATCCAGGGCGCCATCGCCACCGCCTCGAAGACCCTGCGCAACCTCGAATGGTTCGAGGTGAAGGAGATCCGCGGCCATATCGAGGGCGATCGCGTCGGCCACTACCAGGTCGTGCTGCGCCTCGGCTTCCGCTACGAGCACGCCCATGCCCAGGCGGTGGCGGAGCGGGAGGGGCGGGCGGCGGACCAGGCCGATCTCCCCGTCGCCGAGGCCGGGCCGGTGGCCTGACGGCCGGCGCTCAGCCGTCGAGCGAATCGAGGAGGGCCGTCGCCACCCGGCCCGCGCCCAGCCCGTCGCACAAGGCCGCCGAGGCCTGTGACAGACGGTGCTGCTGATCGGCATCGGCCAGAAAGGCCGCGATCGCCGCCCGCAGCGCGGCGTCGTCCAGCACCGCCGCATCGCCGGCCAGCGCGACGATGCCGGACGCGGCCAGGGCCAGCGCCGTCGGCCGCTGGTTGTCGGCCAGGGTGACGGCGAGCGTCGGCAGGCCGAGGCAGCAGCGCTCCCACGAGCTGCTGCCCATCGCGCCGATCGCCGCGTCGGCCTGCAGCATGACCTGCGCCATGTCGTCCAGCCCGACATGGCAGCGGATGCGCGGATCGGCGGCGGCGATCGTCCGCGCGCGCGGGATGCTCGGCGCCGCCGGCCCCAGTACCACCTCGGCCCGGGCGAAGTCCGGGATCGCCGCCAGGGCGGCGCAGACCCGGCCGGTGATGCCGCCGACATCGGTCAGGCCGAGCGAAACCAGGATGGTCCGTGGCCGCCCCGCCTCCCGGCGCCGCTCCAGCGCCGCCGGCCGCAGCGCCGCGAAATCCGGCCGCAGCAGGGCGTGGTCCAGGCCGATCAGCCGCCGGCAGCCGGGCGGCAGAAGCCCGTCATAGCCGGCCGGGTCGGCGCCGAAATTCTGGTTGAGCAGCAGGTCGCAGTGATGCTGTGCCGCGATCAGGTCGTCGATCACCAGCAGGCGCCGCGCGGCAGCGGCGAAAATCCGCTCCTCCGGCGCCGTCCAGCGATAGAGGTCGCAGACCGCCGCATCGGCCCCGTCCGGCCAGGCGGCGCGGACCGCCGCCACCGCCGCCTCCGGGGTGGGCCCGACCACCCGGCGGGCGACGCCGGCCAGGGCCGGCACCACCGCCTCGGCCTCCCCGTTCACCAGGAACAGGCAGTCCGCCCCGCGATCGGCCAGCGCCCGGGCCAGGGACAGGCATCGCATGGCGTGGCCACCGCCGATCGCGCCCGACGCGTCCAGCCGGAAGGCGACGCGCGGCGCCTCAGACGGTCCAGCCATCGAGGGCGCCGGGCCGCTTGATCTCGATCTCGACGAAGGCGATCGGGTGCGGCGAGCCGTTCATCACGTCGTGGCGGATGCCGGCAGGACGCATATAGGACTGGCCCTCGGCCAGCGGCACCGCGGTCTCGTCCTCGCCGTTGTGGATCCGCAGCGTTCCGGCGCGCAGCATGACGACGAAATAGGGGTGGCCGTGCTGGTGCCAGCCGGTCGCGGCGCCGGGCTCGAAGTCCCAGCGCGTGATCCGGACGGTGTCGTCATCCTGCTGCACGGTCGGCACCGCCCGCGGCGCATCTTGGAAGGCCATGGTGTTCAGCTCCCGCTCGATCGGCGCCCACAGTGCGGGCTGGCGCGGCCGGGAGCAAGCGGTGCCGGTCGTTGTCAGCCCCGGGCGGAGCGGCTAGACAGACGAAAACGAGGAGGAGGGGCGGACGATGCGGGGATGGATGGGGGCGATCGCCCTCGCGGCGGCGGTCACGGCGGGAACGGCCGGCCCTGCCGCCGCCCAGACGGTGTCGGTGCTGACGCCCTATCTCTCCGCCGTCGCCACCGGCGAGATGGTCGAGACCTTCAAGGCCGATGCCGAGAAGCGCGGCTGGACCGTCTCGGTGGTCGACACCGCCGGCGATTTCGGCGCCCTGGCCAGCCGGGTCGAGGACGTGGTCAACGCCCGCACCGGAGCCGTCGTTCTGGTCTCGATCAACCCGGCGCAGATCCAGGACCAGGTCGGCAAGGCCGCGGCCGCCGGCATCCCGGTCTTCGCCATCGACGGGGCGACGGGGCCGGGGGTGACGCTGAACGTCACCTCGGACAACCACGCCCTCGGCAGGACCATGACCGACCACCTGTTCGGCCGGCTGGGCGGCCAGGGCACGATCGTCCGCTTCTTCCATTCGGCCCATCCCGGCGTGCATCAGCGCGAGATCGCGCTGGACGAGGCGCTGCAGGCGGCGCCGGGCATCCGCCAGGTGGCCGATCACTACGTCCAGGTGCCGGGCCAGATCGACGACAGCCGCAACGCCATGGACGCGATGCTGGCCGCCCATCCGGCGCCGGGCGCGATCGACGCCGTCTGGGCGGCCTGGGACGAGCCCGGCATCGGCGCGCTCCTGGCGCTGCAGGCGGCCGGTCGGACCGACGTCGTCATCGCCGGGATCGACGGCAACCCGCAGGCGGTGGAGCTGATCGGGCAATGCACGCCCTTCATCGCCACGGTGCGCCAGAACTTCGCGGAGATGGCGACGATCACCGCCGGCCAGATGGCCAAGGTCTTCGCCGGCGGCAAGCCGGACGCGGCCGAGCTTTACGCCCCCGGCACGCTGGTCACGCGCGAGAGCCTGGGCGTGACCTGCCCGTGAGACCGTCGCAGGCCAGCGCCGTCAGGCAGATCCATCCCTTCTATCCTCCCCCTCCCCTTGCGGGAGGGGGCAAGGGGGAGGGGTTTGGCGCCGTCGGTACAATATCGAGCGTCGCCGCCGGCCCCGCAGACATCTGGGTCACTCCACGTCAGCTCCTGTCCTCGGCACCCCCTCCCCCTACCCCCTCCCGCGAGGGGAGGGGGAGTGTGGAAAACATGCGTCGGTTCGGGTCGCCGAATTCCGAACAGGCCTCACCCGCGAGCGACCGGATGGTCCGGAGCGCACGCCGTGATGGCTGAGGCGCGGCTGGTCGAGCGCTTCGGCACGCCGGCGGCGCTGGCAGCGATCGTGCTGGGCTTCGCCCTGGCGCGGCCGGACGCCTTCGCCACCGCCGCCAACCTGCTCAACGTCACCCAGCAGATGGCGATCCTGGCGATCGTCGCCGCCGCCGCGACCCTCGTCATGGTGATCGGCGAGTTCGACCTGTCGGTCGGCTTCGTCGCCTCGCTGGCCGGCGTGCTGGCGGTCAAGCTGCTGGCCGCCGGCCTCGGGCCGGGCCCGGCGATCCTGCTGACGCTGCTGGCCTGCGGCCTGGTCGGCGGGCTCAACGGGCTGGTGGTGCACGGGCTCAGGGCGCCGTCCTTCATCGCCACGCTGGCACTCGGCACCATCGCCTCGGGGCTCGCCTACTGGCTGTCCGGCGGCGCCAGCCTGTTCCAGGGCATCCCGCCCGGCTTCACCGCGCTGGCCCGAACCGCGGCCGGACCGGTGCCGGTGCTGACCCTGTGGATGCTGGCGGTGCTGCTCGCAGCCGGCGGCACCCTGGCCCTGACCGTGTTCGGCCGGCGGCTGATCGCGATCGGCAGCAACCGCGAGGCGGCGCGCCTGTCCGGCGTGCCGATCGGCCGGCCGGTGGTCGCCGTCTTCGCCATCGCCGCCGCCCTGTCCGGCCTGGCCGGGGTGCTGCTGGCGGCGCGGCTCGGCAGCGTCCAGCACACCATGGGCGAAAGCCTGCTGCTGCCGGCCTATGCCGCCGTCTTCCTCGGCATGACCGCCTTCCGCGGCGGCCGGCCGAACCTACTCGGCACCGCGGTCGGCGTCGCCATCATCGCCGTGCTGGCGAACGGGCTCACCATCCTCAACGTCGATCCCTTCTTCCAGAAGATGGTCACCGGCGCGATCATCATCGGCGCGGTGATGTTGCGCCGCTTCGGCATGGCGGCGGCACGATGAGCATCCTTCTGGTCTTCGACCTCGGCACCACGGCGCTGAAGCTGGTGGCCTTCGGCGAGGACGGCCGGCCGGCCCGGCAGGTCGAAGCCCGCCATCCGACCCGGGCGAGTCCCGGCGGCGGGCAGGAGCAGGACCCGGAGGATTGGTGGACCGCCGCCGCCACCGCCTGCGCCGCCCTGCCGGCGGCGCTGCGCGAGTCGGTGCGGGCGATCGCGCTGGTCGGCACCATGGAGAACCTGGTGCCGCTCGACGCCGAGGGGCGCCCGGTCCGGCCGGCGCTGCTGTACAGCGACGGCCGCAGCGGCGCCGTGTTCCCGGCGATTCGCGACCGGCTGCTGGCGGCAGGCGCCCCGGCGGTGCTGGGCAACGCGCCCGGGCCGCTGAACACGGTCGCCAAGTTCCGCTGGCTGCAGCAGGCGGAGCCCGAGGCGGCGCGGCGGGTCGCGACCATCCTGCCGGGCGCCAAGGACCATCTGGCGCTGCGCCTGACCGGGCGGATCGCCACCGACCCGGCGGCCGGCACCACCGTCGGGCTGATGGATATCGCCCGGCGCGAGTGGTCGGCGCCGCTGGTGGAGGCCGTCGGCCTCGACCCCGCCCTGCTGCCGCCGATCCTGCCGGCGGATGCGGTGATCGGGGAGTTGCTGCCCCTTGCCGCGCGGGCGCTCGGCCTGCCGCCGGGCTGCCCGGTGGTGAACGGCTGCGGCGACGCCGCGGCCTCGACGATCGGCGCGGCGGCCGACGGCCAGCTCCATGTCTATCTCGGCACCAGCGGCTGGGTCGCGCGCAGCCGGCCGCTCGACCCCGCGGCGCTGCCGCGCCCCTTCACCACCCTGGCGCATCCGCGCGCCGGCTGGGCGATCGAGATCGCGCCGCTGCTGACCGCCGGCGACGCTGCCGGCTGGTTCGGCCGGATCGCCGGCGCCGAGCTCGCGGTGCTGGATGCCGAGGCGGAGGCCGCCGACGCGGCGCTGCCGGAGACGCTGTTCCTGCCCTATCTGAAGGGCGAGCGGTCGCCCTTCGTCGATCTGGCGTTGCGCGGCGCCCTGCTCGATCTCGACATCGCCCAGGGCCGCGGCGCCTTGCACTATGCGGTGCTGGAAGGGGTGGCGCTGGCGCTGCGCAACAATCTCGACGCGATGGCGGCGATGCCCGGGCCGATCCGGCTGACCGGCGGCGGCGGCGCCAGCCGGATCTGGCCGCAGCTGATCGCCGACGCGACCGGGCGCCTTGTCGAATGCGCCGACCTGCCGACGGCGACCACGGCGATGGGCGGCTACCGCATCGCCGCGGCGGCGCTGGGCTGGCCGGTGCCGCCGGATGCGGTCGGCGCCGTGCACGCGCCGCGGCCGGACCGCGCGGCCCGGGCCGTGCGGCGCCTCGACCGGTTCCGCCGGGCCACCGAGGAGGCCCGGCGCCGCGCCGCCGAAGGGGCGGAATGAAAAAAGGGCCGCCCCGAAGGGCGGCCCCGAACACGCGATTCGCTTCGCTTACAGGACGAAGTCGCTTGCGGTGAAGCTGACCGAGCCGTCGGCCAGGATCTGCAGGTCGATCACCTTGTCGCCGTTGACGTCGCCCTGGATGACGGTCCCGTCGGCGGTCGTCTCGAAGCGCAGCTGCCCGGCCGCGCCGCTGAAGGCGGACGTGCCGATGAAGGTGAAGGCCTGGTCGCCGGCGACGCCGGTGTTGGCGTCGATCCCCGCCAGGTCGATCTTGTCGGCCTGGTCCTGGCCGAAGTCGGCGATCACGTCCACGCCGGTGACGGTGTTGCTGTCGCTGGTCGCGGTGAAGACGAACTTGTCCGCCCCCGCGTCACCGTACAGCGTGTCCTGGCCGCCGCCACCGCGCAGCACGTCGTCGCCGGCATAACCGCGCAGGATATTGTGCCCGGCGGTGCCGGTGAGAGTGTCGTTGAACTGCGATCCGGCGACCGCCTCGACGTCGATCAGCAGGTCGCCCTGGGCATGGCCGCCGAAGCCCTGGCCGGTGGTCAGGTTCACGGTCACGCCGGCGTTGCTCTCGTAGTAGTAGGCGGTGTCGAACCCGTTGCCGCCGTTCAGCGTGTCGGCCCCGCCGCCGCCGCGCAGGTCGTCGGTGCCGTCGCCGGCATTGATCACGTCGTTGCCGCTGCCGCCGCGCAGGTCGTTGTAACCGCTGTTGCCGGTCAGGGTGTCGGCGAAGGACGAGCCGACGACCTTCTCGATGCCGGTCAGCGTGTCGCCCTGGGCATCGCCGCCCGTGCCGGTGCCGGTGGCCAGGTTGACGGACACCGCGGCCGACGAACTCTCATAGGTCGCCGTGTCGATACCCGCTCCGCCGTTCAGCACATCCGCCCCGGTCCCGCCGGCGAGGATGTCGTTGGCCGCGCCGCCGCTGAGGACGTCGTTGCCGGCCAGGCCGGTCAGGACATTCTCGCGGAAATCGCCGGTGAGGGTGTCGTTGAAGGACGATCCGACGACGTTCTCGACATTGGTGATCGAGTCGCCGGAGGCTTCGCCGCCGGTGTTGACGTTGGTCGCGAGGTTGACGGATACCGCGGCCGTGGAGTTCGAGTAGTAGGCGGTGTCGACGCCGGTGCCGCCGTCCAGGCTGTCCGCGCCGACACCACCGATGAGGGTGTCGTTGCCGCCGCCTCCCACCAGGATATCGGTGCCGCGGTAGCCGTTCAGGATGTTGGCGCCGTCGCTGCCGGTCAGCCTGTCGTCGAACAGGCTGCCGGTCAGGTTCTCGATCGCCGTCAGCACGTCGCCGGAGGCATGGCCGCCGGTGTTGATGCCGGTCGCCAGGTTGACGGTGACCGCCGCGTTCGAGGTCGAGTAGTTCGCCGTGTCGGAGCCGGTGCCGCCGTCGATCGCGTCCTTCCCGGCGCCGCCGGTGATGGTGTCGTCGCCGGCCCCGCCGCTCAGCGCGTTGTCGGCGGTGCTGCCGACCAGGATGTCGTTGAAGCGCGACCCGACCACGTTCTCGATGTTGAGCAGCGTGTCGTTCTCGGCATCGCCGCCGGCGCCCGTCCCGGCCGCCAGGTCGACGGTCACCCTGGCACCCGACTCGCTGTAGTTCGCGGTGTCGACGCCCGTGCCGCCCTCCAGCCGGTCGGCCCCGGCGCCGCCGATGAGGAGGTCGTTGCCGGCACCGCCGTCGAGGGTGTCGTCCCCTGCGAGCCCGGCAAGGGTGTTGCCCGTGTCGTTGCCGGTGATGGTGTCGGCGAAGGCCGAACCGACGACGTTCTCGAAGCCGATGCTGACCAGGTCGCCGGTGGCGTCGCCGCCGTTGTTCAGGCTGATCAGGCCGAGCAGGCCGGGCACCAGGCTGACCCGCACCGCCGCCGGCGAGGTCTCGTAGCTCAGCGTGTCGATGCCGTCGCCGCCGCTGATGACGTCGGCGCCGCCCTTGCCCTCGATGACGTCGTTACCGGCACCGCCGCTCAGCACATCGATGATGTTGCCACCGGTCAGCACCTCGTCGTCGGTGTCCTCCAGATTGATGCCCAGCAGCCCAAGGAGCTCAAGTGACAATGCCATATTCGTTCTCCGCTATCGCGTGTTCCAGTATCGGCTGCCGGCGCACGGCGCCGCTATCGGCCTACGATCACAAAATCGTCGTTTACAAACAACTTAAAGGATCATGACGATGCCGGAGACTCTTCTTAGTATGAAGAATTTATTTAAGATTTTTCATTATGAAATTTCGACTATTGATTTTAATATTTCTAAAATAAGCAATATTATTTCATATTTCGCCGAAATGATTTCGCGGATGACAGAGAACGGATGGAAATTTCCAGATATGGAGTTGTTTCGTTGTCGCCGGCGAATGGGGAGCGCTCTGCAACTCTCAAATGGTCCATGAGTTGGAACTAAATTTCAGTTCTGAGGAGTGAGCTTTCTTTTGATTGCGCTTTTTGCATGGTCCCTATGCATCGAATGCATATAATCGTATGTCATGACCGGATGTCCTTCGCCGCCGGCCCGACGGCCCGGGACGCCCCCGGGCCGGCCGCGATGGTGTGGAAGCGTCAGCCCAGCCGGGTCTCGACGGTGGTCTTCACCGAATTGGCCAGGAAGCATTGCTCATGGGCGGCGTGGTGCAGGGCCTCCTCCGCGGCCCGGTCCGGTGCCGGTCCGGCATAGGTCACGCGGGGGTTCAGCACCACCCGGGTGACCGCCAGCCGGCCCTCGGCGTTCTTCTCCATCACCCCCTCCGCCGTGTCGCTGTACCGGTCGACAGCGAAGCCGCGCTTGGCCGCGATCGACAGGAAGGTCAGCATGTGGCAGCTCGCCAGGGCGGCGACATAGGCCTCCTCCGGATCGACCGCCTCGGGGGCCGAGAAGGGCGGGGGCACGATATGCGGCGAGGCCGAGGCCGGCACCTCGACGCCGCCGTCGAATCGCCAGAGATGCGCCCGGCTGTAGCGGCTGTCGGTGAAGGCGACGTCCGGCGGGCGCTGCCACAGCACCGTGGCCTGGTAGTGGCTCATGAGGTCTCTCCTGGTTGCGGATCGGCTGCCGTCTGCAGATGGACGGCCAGGGCGGCGACCGCGGCGGCGGCGTCGCCGGCCCGGCAGGCGGCGAGGATGGTCTCGTGCTGCGCCGCCATTGCGGCACGGAAGGCGGAGCCGGGGGGCTGCAGCGCATAGGCGCGCCGTCCTTCCCGCCGCAGCGAATCGATCAGGCGCAGCATGCGGGCGTTGCCGCAGGCGCCGTACAGGACGGCGTGGAAGGCGACGTCCAGCTCCTCGATCACCGCCGGATCCTCTTCCTCGGCCAGGTCCCCGGCCAGCCGCGCGGCCCGGCGCAGCTCGCGCGGCTCCAGCCGCGGCAGCGACAGGCGCAGGGCCTCGCCCTCGACCAGGACGCGCAGGGCGGCCAGATCGCGGCTCTCCCCCGCCGACAGGCCGGCGACGGCCAGGCTGCGGTCGGACCGGCGCACCACCAGCCCTTCGGCCAGCAGCCGGTCCAGCGCCTGCCGCACCGGCTGGCGGCTGACCCCGAATCGTTCCGCCAGGCTCTCCTGGCGCAGCACCGTGTCCGGCGGCAGAAGGCGCGCCTCGATGTCTAGCCGCAGCGCATCGGCAATCGAATTTGGATCCATGGATCCAAAATATAGGAGAATCGACGTCGCATCAACCCCGCCGTGCCGGTTCGACCGACGTCGGAGGACCGCTATGCTGCGGATGTCGCCTGCCGGTCCTTGCCGGGATTCCCTGGTCCTGGCAGGGGTGTGGCGGAGCAACCGACCCGTGGACGGCATGAGCGGCTTCTGGACGACGTACTGGTCCGACATCGTGCTGGCGGCCAGCCTCGTGCTCGGCATCGCCGGCGCCATCCATGCGATCATGACCAAGGACGACGTGCGCGCCGCCACCGGCTGGGTCGGCGTGATCGTGCTGAACCCGATCCTCGGGGCCCTGATCTATCTGGTGCTGGGCGTCAACCGGGTGCGCCGCGCCGCGATCGCGCGCCGGCGGCGGCGGTCGGGCGCCGGCATGGACGACCGGGAGACAGGCCCGGCGATCGACGTGGCGGCGGCCTCGGCGCCGCAATTCGCCTCGCTGCAGCGCCTCGGCGACCGGGTCTCACCCTTCCCGGTGACCCCGGGCAACGACCTGCGGCTGCTGCAGGGCGGCGACGAGGCCTATCCGGCGATGCTGGAGGCGATCCGCGGCGCCCGGTCCTCGATCGCGCTGCAGAGCTACATCTTCGACAATGACGCGGTCGGGCGGGAGATCGCCGGGGCGCTGATCGAGGCCGCCCGGCGCGGCGTCCAGGTGCGGGTGCTGATCGATGCCATCGGGGCGCGCTATTCGCGGCCCCAGATCGTCGGCCTGCTGCGCGACGGCGGCGTCCGGACGGCCCGCTTCATGGGCAACGTGATCGGCCTGAAGCTGCCCTATGCCAATCTGCGCTGCCACCGCAAGCTGCTGGTGGTCGACGGCGAGACCGCCTTCACCGGCGGCATGAACATCCGGGCCCAGTTCTCCACCGCCCATGCCGACGGGCCGCCGGCCCGCGACAGCCATGCCCGGATCTGCGGCCCGATGGTGCAGAGCCTGCTGGCCGCCTTCGTCCAGGACTGGCGCTTCACCACGGGCGAGCGGCTGCACGGCCGCGCCTGGCAGTCGCTGCCGCAGCCGCAGCCGGCGCCGTCGGTGCTGGCCCGGGCCATCCTGTCCGGGCCGGACGTCACCCTCGGCTCGAACCACAGCCTGGTGATGGGCGCGATCGCCGTGGCGCAGCGCTCGATCCTCATCTGCTCGCCCTATTTCCTGCCCGACCTGCCGCTGACCAGCGCCCTGGCCATCGCGGCGCAGCGCGGGGTCGAGGTCGACATCGTCATCCCCAGCGTGAACAACCTGGCGCTGGTCGACGCCGCCATGACGGCGCAGCTCGACCAGGTGCTGCGGCCCGGCTGCCGGGTGTGGCGGGCGACCGGCCCCTTCGACCATTCCAAGCTGATGGCGGTGGACGGCGCCTGGGCGCTGATCGGCTCCTCCAACCTCGATTCGCGCAGCCTGCGGCTCAACTTCGAGCTGGATGTCGAGATCTACGACCGCGGCGTGGCCGGCGCGGTCGACGCCGCCATCCGGCAGCGCATCGCCTCGGCCCGGCCGGAGACGCTGGCGACGCTGCGGGCCCGGCCGTTCCTGACCCGGCTGCGCAACCGGACGGTGTGGCTGGCCTCGCCGTATCTCTGATCCGTCCCGCCGTGATCCGCCCCGCCATGCCGAATCCGGCGCGTCGTCCCGACGTCTGCGAATGCTTCGCAGGCTTCCGGCCGTGCTAGGACTGCGCTCATGGTGAACGGACTCTCCAAGGCGGTGCGGCCGGCCGGGCCGGCGTGGCGCATCACCCTCCTGCTCGGTCTCGGCATGGTGGCGGCGACGGCGGCGATCCTGCTGGCCATGGGCCGGGTGCCGATCTGCGCCTGCGGCACGGTCAAGCTGTGGGCGCCGGATGTGATGAGCGCCGACAACTCGCAGCACATCGCCGACTGGTACACGCCGTCGCACATCATCCACGGCTTCCTGTTCTTCGGGCTGACCTGGCTGCTTGCCCGTCGCCTGCCGCTCGGCGCCCGGGCTCTGCTGGCCATCGCCGTCGAGGCGGCCTGGGAGATCGCCGAGAACAGCCCAATGGTGATCGACCGCTACCGCGAGGCGACGATCGCGCTGGGCTACACCGGCGACAGCGTCCTGAACTCGGTCTTCGACATCGGCTTCATGCTCGCCGGCTTCGTCTTCGCGGCGCGGGCGCCGGTGTGGCTGACCGTGGCGCTGGCGGTGTTCTTCGAGCTGCTGACCGGCTGGCTGATCCGCGACAACCTGACCCTGAACGTGCTGATGCTGCTGCACCCCGTCGACTCGATCCGGGTCTGGCAGTCCGGCGGCTGAATTCGAGACGACCGATGCTGAGACGCTTCTTCGCCTATTACCGGCCGCATCGCGGGCTGTTCCTGCTCGATTTCTGCTGCGCCATCGTGTCCGGCCTGCTCGAGCTCGGCTTCCCGATCGCGGTGAAGCTGTTCGTCGACAGCCTGATGCCGAGCGGCGACTGGCCGCTGATCCTGCTCGCCGCAGCCGGCCTGCTGGCGATCTACGTCGCCAACACCGGCCTGATGGCGGTTGTGACCTATTGGGGCCACATGCTCGGCATCAACATCGAGACCGAGATGCGGCGGAAGGCGTTCGACCATCTGCAGAAGCTGTCCTTCTCCTTCTTCGACAACCAGAAGACCGGCCATCTGGTCGGCCGGCTGACCAAGGACCTGGAGGAGATCGGTGAGGTCGCGCATCACGGGCCGGAGGACCTGTTCATCGCGGTGATGACCTTCATCGGCGCCTTCGCGCTGATGCTGACGGTCCATCTCGAGCTGGCGCTGATCACCGCGGCGATCGTGCCGCTGACCGCCTGGCTGACCAGCCGCTACGGCGGCCGCATGACCCGAAATTGGCAGGCGCTCTACGGCCGGGTCGGCAACTTCAACGTCCGGATCGAGGAGAATGTCGGCGGCATCCGCGTGGTCCAGGCCTTCGCCAATGAGGAGCACGAGCGCCGCCTGTTCGCGGACGACAACCAGAACTACCGCCGCACCAAGCTCGACGCCTACCGGATCATGGCGGCCAGCACCTCGCTCAGCTATCTCAGCATGCGGCTGATCCAGATGGTGGTGATGATCGCCGGCGCCTATTTCGTGCTGACCGGCCGGCTCAGCGAGGGCGGCTTCGTCGGCTTCCTGCTGCTGGTCAACGTGTTCTTCCGCCCGATCGACAAGATCAACTCGGTGATCGAGACCTATCCCAAGGGCATCGCCGGCTTCCGCCGCTACACCGAGCTCCTGGACACCGAGCCGGACATCGTCGACCGGCCGGGCGCGGTCGAGGTCCCGTCGCTCAAGGGCGACATCCGCTACGAGGGCGTCAGCTTCGGCTATGGCGACGGCACGCCGGTGCTGCGCGGCATCGACCTGGCCATCCGGGCCGGCGAGACGGTGGCCTTCGTCGGCCCGTCGGGCGCCGGCAAGACCACGATCTGCTCGCTGCTGCCGCGCTTCTACGAGGTCCAGGGCGGACGCATCACCATCGACGGCATCGACATCCGCGACATGACCATGGCCTCGCTGCGCCGGCAGATCGGCGTGGTGCAGCAGGATGTGTTCCTGTTCGCCGGCACGATCCGCGAGAACATCGCCTATGGAAGGCTGGGCGCGACCGAGGCCGAGATCATGGAGGCGGCGCGCCGCGCCCGGCTCGACGGCGTCGTCGCCGGCCTGCCGGACGGGCTGGACACGGTGATCGGCGAGCGCGGGGTGAAGCTGTCGGGCGGCCAGAAGCAGCGCCTGGCGATCGCCCGCATGTTCCTGAAGAACCCGCCGATCCTGATCCTGGACGAGGCGACCTCGGCGCTCGACACCGAGACCGAGCGGGCGATCCAGCAGTCTCTGGCCGAGCTGTCGCAGGGCCGCACCACCCTGGTGATCGCCCATCGTCTGGCCACCATCCAGGACGCCGACCGGATCGTGGTGGTCGACGCCAGCGGCATCGCCGAGCAGGGAAGGCACCGCGACCTGGTCGCCGCCGGCGGCCTCTATCGCCGGCTGCACGACGCGCAATACGGGATGCGGTGAGTGGCCGTCAGCGGCCGGCCCAGTCCCTGACCGTCAGCATTGCCTCGGCGAAGGCCTCGGGCGCCTCCTGCGGCAGGTTGTGGCCGATGCCGGGTGACACCACGCGATGCTCGTGCCGGCCGGTGAAGCGGCTGGCGTGATGGGCGGTGCCGCCGGGCGGCATCACCCCGTCGGCGTCGCCATCCAGCGTGATCGCCGGCACCGTGATCGGCGGCTGCGCCGCCAGCCGGCGCTCCACCTCCGCCACCGCCGGGTCGCCCTCGGCCAGGGCGAAGCGGTGGCGGTAGGACTGGATCACGACATCGACGAAATCGGGGTTGTCGAAGGATCCGGCGCTGCGCTCCCAGGTGGCGTCGTCGAAGCGCCATTCCGGCGACCACAGCCGCCACAGCAGGCGGCACAGCTCGCGCCGGTTGCGCTCCAGCCCCTTCCGGCCGCGCTCGCCGTGGAAATAGTACTGGTACCAGTAGCGGAACTCGGCCTCGGGCGAGGCCGGCTCGCCGGACCTGGCGATGTCCTGGATGTTGTAGCCGTTGACCGAGACCAGGCCGCGCGCCCGCTGCGGCCACAGCGCCGCGACGATGCAGGCGGCGCGTCCGCCCCAGTCGTAGCCGCCCAGCACCGCCGATTCGATCCCCAGCGCGTCCAGGAGATCCAGCAGGTCCTGCCCCAGCGCCGCCTGCTCGCCCGACCGCGGCGTCGCCGCCGACAGGAACCGGGTCGGGCCGTAGCCGCGCAGATACGGCACGATCACCCGGGCGCCTTGCGCGGCCAGATGCGGCGCCACCTCGTCATAGCTGTGGATGTCGTAGGGGAAGCCGTGCAGCAGCACCGCCGGCCAGCCCGAGGGGTCGCCGGTCTCCTCATAGGCGACGTCCAGCACCCCGGCCTCGATCCGCTTCAGCATGGTCGCGACTCCTGCATTCGGATCCGGCCATTGGAGCACATCCGGCGGCCGGACTCATGCGGATCCCCGCTACGCCGAAGGCGATCGGATCGACCTGTCGGCCGTCGATGCCACTTGCCGCGATTGCGGGCAACCGGGCCTTCGCTGTGACGGGGGGCGCCGTCAGTGCGGCGGATGGATCGACAGGATATACAGCGCGTGGATGATGCCGGGAATCCAGCCCAGGATGGTCAGTATGATGTTCAGCCGCAGCTCATCGCCGGCGCCGATGTCGAGATAGACGGCAAGCGGCGGGCAGAGGAAGGCGAGGATGTACAGGAAGGTGGCCAACAGTCTGTCCGGGTGGTGGATCCTGCCCTTCCCTAGCGTTGCCGGGCGGCGCGGACAATCTCGGGGGCGTAACGATTTGTTGCTGGCTGTTTCACCGGGCGGCCGGACGGCGCCATTCCGGCACGTCGTTTGCTTTGCAATGATGATGCCGGAGCACCGCGCGGCCCGCGGATTGCGGTAGGCTGCGTCCGGCCCGGCCCGTCCGCGGCTTCGACCCGATTCGATGGAGCCTTCCCCTTGCCCCTGCCCGAACTGAAGCACATCGCGGGAATGGCGATGCTGGCGCTGCTCGCAGCCTGTCCCGCCGCCCAGGCCCAGACGCCGGCCGCGCCGCGGCCGGTCAAGGTGCTGGTCATCTCGATGTTCGGTCCAGAGGCGAAGCCCTGGATCGAACAGCTGCATCTCGACCAGGAGATCGCGGTGCCCGGCCTCTCGCCCGACTATCCCGCCGTGCACTGCAACGCCGACGGGGTGTGCCAGATGACCACCGGCATGGGCCACGCCAATGCCGCCGCCTCGACCATGGCGCTGCTGTGGAGCCGCCAGTTCGACCTGACCCGCGCCTATGTGCTGATCGCCGGCATCGCCGGGATCGACCCGGCCAAGGGCACGCTCGGCACCGCCGCCTGGGCCCGCTACCTGGTCGATTTCGGCATCCAGCACGAGATCGACGCCCGTGAGATGCCGCCGGGCTGGGCCGGCGGCTATCTCGGCATCGGGGCGAAGGATCCCGCCGGGAAGCCGCCGCTCAACTACCGGACCGAGGTGTTCCAGCTGAACGAGGACCTGCTGCAGGCGGCCCTGGCCCTGAGCAGGGACGCCAGGCTGGCCGACGGCGAGGCCGCGGCGGCCTATCGCGCCCGCTATCCCGAAGCCCCGGCCAACCAGCCGCCCAAGGTCGTGCAATGCGACACGCTGGCCGGCGACACCTATTGGCACGGTGCCCTGATCGGCAAGCGGGCCAAGGAGTGGGTGGCTCTCCTGACCGACGGCAAGGGCGACTACTGCACGACGCAGCAGGAGGACAACGCCACCTTCGAGGCGCTGCGGCGGGGCGAGGAGGCCGGTCTGGTCGACACCCGGCGGGTCGCGGTGCTGCGCACCGCCTCCAACTTCGACCGGCCGCATCCCGGCCAGACGGCGGTGGAATCGCTGCAAGCCAGGTCCGGCGGCTTCCCGATCGCGATCGCCAACCTCGCCGCCGCCGGCGCTCCCTTCGTCCAGGCCGTGGTCAAGGACTGGGCGGCGTGGCAGGCGGGGGTCCCCGCCGCCGTCCAGCTGTCACGCCCATAAGGACCGTTGCCACCGGTCCCGCGGCGCGACAGCATGCGGGCTGGGGGACGGGAGGGGCGGATGCGTTGGTTCCGGGGCCTGTTGATCGCGGTGCTGGTCCTGCTCGGCGCGCCAAGCTGGGCCCAGCAGGTGCCCGCGCCGGCGACGGCGGAGCAGCCCCCGCCGGCCTCGGTGCAGCAGCTGCTCGACCTGCTGCGCAACCCCGAGGTGCAGGGCTGGCTGGCGCAGCGGCAGGCCGTGCCGGCGCAGCAGGGGGCGGCGCCGGCCGCCGCGGCGGCCTCGTCCGAGATGGACGAGATCGACATGATGCGGATGCAGACCCGCAGCAAGCTGCAATGGTACGCCGCGACCGCGCGCGACCTGCCGGGCATCCTGGCCGCGGTCGGGGCCCGGATCGGCCAGGCGCTGGCGGAGCTCGGGCTGCTCGGCCTGGTCCTGGCGGTCGGCGGCTTCGTCGGCATCGGCATCCTGGCCGAATGGCTGTTCCGGCGCCTGACCGCCTCGATCCGCCACCGGCTGATCCACGCGCCGGGCGCCGGGATCGGCGAGCATCTCGCCGTCTTCGCCGCCCGGCTGGTCTTCGCCGTCGGCGCCGTGGTCGCCTTCGCCGTCGGCAGCCTCGGCATCTTCCTGATCTTCACCTGGCCGCACGGCTTCCAGCACCTGGTCATCGCCCTGCTCGCCATCGTGCTGGTTGGCCGGCTGGCGCGGGCGGTGCTGCGGCTCGGCCTCGCCCCCGGCCGGCCGGACCTGCGCCTGGTCGCGGTTCCGGAAACGGTGATCCCGGTGATCATGCGCTGGCTGATCGCGATCCCGACGGTGATGATCGGCGGCGTGTTCCTGGCCCGGCTGATGCGCCGGCTGGACGCGCCGGAGGACGCGGCGCTGCTGATCCGCGAGCTGACCTCCTTCCTGGTGCTGGCCCTGGTCGTCGCCTTCACCTGGCGCCGTCGGGCCTGGACCGACCAGCCGGGCCTCAAGGACGACCTCGCGCGCTGGCTGGTCACGGTGGCGATGGCGGCGGCGGCGGTCCTGGTCGCGCTCGGTGCCGCCCGTGCCGCGGTCACGGTGTTCGTGCTGGCCCTCCTGCCCTGGGGCCTGCATCAGATCCGGGAGGCGGCGCGGTCGGTGGCGTCGCCGGATTCGATCGAAGGCAAGGACCGGCCCTTGGCCATGCTGGTGGAACGCACCGCCCAGGCCTTGGTCATCCTCGGCGCGCTCGCCTTCCTGGCCGACCGCTGGGATGTCGATTCGATGCGGGCGATGATGGCGGCGGGGGATCCGGGCGCCATGGCGCTGCGCGCCGTCCTTCGCATCGTGCTGACGCTGATCGTGGTCGACCTGCTGTGGCATCTCGGCCGGGCCCTGATCGACCACCAGCTGAGCCGGTCGACCGCGACGATGTCGGCGACCGACGCCGCGCATCAGTCGCGGCTGCGCACGCTGCTGCCGCTGTTCCGCAACGCCTATTTCGTCACCCTGGCCACGGTCGCGGTGCTGGTGGTGCTGTCGTCGCTCGGCATCGACATCGGGCCGCTGCTGGCCGGCGCCGGGGTGGTCGGCCTGGCCATCGGCTTCGGCGCCCAGACCCTGGTGAAGGACATCGTCTCCGGCGTCTTCTTCCTGCTCGAGGATGCGTTCCGGGTCGGCGAATATGTCGAGATCGGCAACCTCAAGGGCACGGTCGAGGCGATCTCGATCCGCTCGCTCAAGCTGCGCCACCAGCGCGGCGCGCTGCAGACGGTGCCGTTCGGCGAGGCCCGGGCGATGACCAATCTCAGCCGCGACTGGGTGGTGATGAAGCTGGAGTTCCGGGTGCCCTTCGACACCGATGTCGACCAGGTGAAGAAGATCGTGAAGAAGATCGGCGCCGAGATTGCGGCCGACCCGACGCTGGGCCCGCATCTGATCGACCCGCCGAAATCCCAGGGCGTGCGCCAGATCGAGGAGTTCAACATGGTGGTCGGCGTCAAGTTCACGGCCCGACCCGGCGAGCAGTTCCTGATCCGGCGCCAGCTGTACCAGCGCATCCTCGAGGAGTTCGACGCCGCCGGCATCCACCTGGCCCGGCGCGACGTGGTGGTGCGCAGCCATGACGGTGGCGAGCCCGACCCCGCCCTGGCCGCCGCCGCGATCGCTGCAACCGGTGGTCCGGCACCGGGCTGACGGCGACGCCGGGAGGCCGGACCGGACAGCTTGACTATATCTGGACAATGTCTAGTAATGGACATTGTCCATTTATCTGAACGCAACCATGATCCGTCCGGACCGGCTATCGCGGAAGCGGAAGCAGACGCGCGACCACATCGCCGCGGTGGCCCATGCGCTGTTCGAGCGTCATGGGTACGAGGCCGTCTCGATGGAGCAGATCGCGGCCGAAGCCGATGTCGCGCGAGGCACGCTGTACAACCACTTTCCGGTCAAGGAAGCGGTGCTGGCGCACTGGATGCATGCGGAACTGGCGCGCGACCTGGTGCCGCTCATGCAAGGCGTGCTCTCGCGCACCGGCTTCGCTTCCCGCCTGGCGGGGCTGTTCCAGGCGTCGGCCCGCTGGTGGGATGCTCACCGCCAGTTCGCCGCGCCCTATATCCGGTATCGCTTCCAGGACGTCGGACGGGCGGAAGACGGCCAGCCTTCGTCCGACATGGTCGGCGCTTACGTGCGCTTGATCGCCGACGCACAGGACGCTGGCGAGATTCGGCGTGACGCGCCGGCAGGGCAGCTCGCTCGCTACCTGCACTTTCTCTACCTGTGCGCGCTGATGACCTGGCTCGGCGACGCCGGGATATCGTTGGAAGAGGAACTCGCACAGGCGCTCGACTTCTTCCTGGCGGGGGCGGCGGCACAGGCATGAAGTTTCTCGTCGTGACTTACGGAACGGAGGGTGATGCCCGTCCTCTCGCGGCGCTATGCCGGGCGCTCATGGACGCGGGTCACGAGTCCATGCTGCTGGCCGACAGCGCCACGCTCGGCAGCGCCGGGGCCATGGGCGTTCCAGCCGTCGCGCTCGCCGGCGACATACGCGGAACCCTGCGATCCGGCGACGCGATCTCCGCCGCCGTCGCCGGGGGGCGCCGGGTCACCCATACCGTGAAGGCCCTGTCGCGCATCGCGAACACGAATGCCGGGGCCTGGATGCGCACGGTGGTCGACAACGGGCGCGGATGCGACGCGATCATCGTCTCCGGCCTTGCCGCGTTTATCGGTCTCTCGGCGGCGGAGCATCTCGGCGTGAAGGCGATCGGGGCCGGCCTCATCCCGATCACGCCGACGGCCGCGTTCCCGTCACCCTTCCTTCCGCCCGGGATCGTGCCCCGCTTCCTCCATCGCGCCAGTCATCACCTGGTCAATACCATGCTGTGGCGGTCCTTCCGCGACGCGACGAATGCGGCCCGCGCCGCCGTCGGCGAGCTGCCGCCCCGGCGGGATCTCTGGACCCGGCATCCCATGCTGTACGGCGTTTCGCCCAGCCTGCTGCCGCGCCCGTCGGACTGGCCGGCCAACGCGCTTGTCTGCGGTCAATGGACCCTGCCTCCGCCGCGCTGGTCGCCGTCGCCGCAGCTGCTCGACTTCCTGGCGGCCGGGGAACCGCCTCTTTATGTCGGCTTCGGCAGCATGCTCGGCTTCGATCGCGATGCGATCGTCAGGGCGGTCATCGACGCGGTCGACGGGCGCCGGGCCGTCTTCCACGAGGGGTGGAGCGGCATCGACGTCGCGCGTCTCCCGGCCAATTTCCTGGCGATCGGCGATACTCCGCACAGCTGGCTGTTCCCACGCATGTCCCTGGTGATCCACCATTGCGGCTCCGGGACGACGCATTCGGCGGCACGGGCCGGCGTGCCGTCCGTTCCCGTACCCTTCGCCGGCGACCAGTTCTTCTGGGCCGACCGCCTCACGCGGATCGGCGTGGCGCCGCCGGCCGTGCCGGGCAGGGCGCTCAGCGCCGCCCGATTGGCGCGTGGCATCGCGTTCGCCGAAAGCGCAGGGACAAGGCAGCGTGCGAAAGCGGTCGGCGAATCCATGGCGGCGGAGGACGGTCTGGGCGCCGCCGTCACGGCGATCGAAACGATCATGGCCACATGATCTGCCGGGACAACCCGCCGCCGTCGGCCTCCGCCAATGCTGGAGCTCACGCCCCCGGCACCATGATGTGCGGCGGCAGCGGCTCCAGCCCCGGCGCGCCGAGATAGCTGACCAGCGGCTTCCTGGCGTCGTCCTTGCGGTACTCGCCGTAGATCGCCCCGGCCCGGCATTGCCGGTCCAGAGCCGGGGTGCGCCCGTCGCGGTTGATCCAGACCTTGGAGCCGACGCGGGTGAAGCGGATCAGGGCCGAGGGGTTGTCCGGATCGGCCAGGTACAGGCGGTCGCTGCCGCCGATCGCCCCGGCGCGCAGGTCCGGCAGCGGGAAGCGGTCGTGCAGGTCCAGGCGCACCCCGGTCAGCGCCAGCGCGCATTCGCGGCCGTTGTGGTCCAGGGTGAAGAACACGTTGACCTCGCCGACATACTGGGCCGGCAGGACATACATGGTCCAATGGGGACCGTCGTAGCGGCCGCCCCATCGCGCCGCGTCGATCGAGGCGGTCAGGGTGCGCAGCATGCCGAGCTGCCGCGACTGGATGCAGGCGATGTCGGCGCCGCACTGCCCGATCCAGCGGCGCACGGCCAGGCGCATGGCGTCGGTCTCGGCGCGGCCGACGGCGGCCGGCCCGGCGGTCTTCCAGCCCTGGATGCCGTCGAGCTGGCGGTCCAGCCACAGCGCCGTCGGAGACCCGCAGATGGCCCGCTGGGTCGGGCTCAGCCCGTCCGACCGGCAGCCGGGCCCGGCGCCCACCTCGGCGACCGCGTCGGGCGGCGACGGCTCGGGCATCGCCGCGACCCGCGGCATCGGCGGCGTCACGCCGGGAATGACGGTGCCGGGCCAGGGCACCGTGGTCAGCGGCCCCTCGGTGACCAGCGGCGCCGCAGGGTTGGGAACGTTGCCACAGGCGGCCAAGAGAAGGCACGCCACCAGGCGGAATCCGTGTTTCATGGCCGTTCGTCCCGCTCGTGGTCGAGGACAACAGCGACGGCTGGGAAGATCCAGTCGAGCCGGCTTTAAATCTGCGGCCGGCGCGTCTCGATTTCGGTCAACACATCGTGTGTCAAATAAACCCCAATAATGGGGTGCTTAAGATAAGGTTAATTGCCGGCTTTGTCTTCAGGGAATTGCAATCAGAAATCGGATAAAGGTTTATGCTTATTGATTCGATCCTTTGGTGGGTCGATGCCGAGTCCCGGGCCGGGGACGGCCGATGCAGCCCGGCCCGGGACGGGGCGCGATCACATCAGCCCGTTCTGCTTCAGGATCTCCGGCGCGTTCTCCTTGGTGATGGTCAGGGTCGGCAGCACGATCGTCTTCTCGACCTTTTCGCCCTTCAGCAGCTTCACCGCCTGGCGCAGGCCCTCGGCGCCGGGGGTGGGGTAGAGGAAGGTGGCCGCCAGCTCGCCCTTGTTGACCCAGACCACGCCCTCGTTCGGCAGCCCGTCGACGCCGACGAACTTGATCTCCTTCTCCCGGCCCGCATCCTTGGCGGCGAGATAGGCGCCATAGGCCATCGGGTCGTTGTGGCCGTAGACCAGGTCGATGGTCTCGAAGTTGCGCAGGGCGGTCGACATGATGTCGTAGGCCAGGTTCTGCTTCCAGTCGGCCGACTGCTTGTCCAGCAGGAACTTCAGCCCGGGCTCCTTGTCGGCCACCGAATGGAAGCCGTTCGACCGGTCATGCGCCGGCTGGGTGCCGAGCCCGCCCCAGATCTCGACCACGTTGCCCTTGGCCTGGCCCGGCCCGCCCAGCGCCTTGACCACGAAGTCGCCGACCGCCTTGCCGATCACGACGTTGTCGCCGCCGATGAACTGGGTGTAGCGGTCGGTGTCGACGTTGCGGTCCAGCACGAAGACCGGGATCTTGGCGTCGATCGCCTTTTCCACCACCCCGGTCAGGCCGGCCGATTCCTTCGGCGAGATCAGCAGGGCGTTCACCTCCTGCCGGATGAAGTTCTCGACATCGGCGACCTGCTTCTCGGTCTTGTCCTCGGCATCGGCGATCAGCAGCTCCACCTCCGGGTGCTTCTCGGCCTCGGCCTTGATGTCCTTGTTGAACTGCACCCGCCACGGCTCCAGCGTCGTGGCCTGGGAGAAGCCGATGCGCCATTGGGCAGCGGCGCGGGCCGGGGTCCAGCCGGCGGGCAGGTGCAGGGTGACGCCGGCGCCCAGCGCCAGCGCGGTGGTTTTCAACAGATCGCGACGGTTCATGGTTGCGTTCCTTCCCGATGGATCAGCGACGATCCTTGTTGGCCCGGCGCCTCGGATCGGGCGGCGGGGTCCCGCCGGGCTGCGCGCGCCGTGCGGAACGGCGCCAGCAGATCGGCCAGGTTGCGCTCCTGCAGCAGCACGGTGACGACGATGATCGCCCCCTTGAACACCAGCTGCAGGTTGGAGTTGATGTTGTGGAGCTGCAGGATGTTCGACAGCAGCCCGAAGATCAGGACGCCGACCAGCGTGCCGGCCAGGGCGCCGCGGCCGCCCATCAGGCTGGTGCCGCCGATCACCACCGCGGCGATGGCGTCCAGCTCCAGCCCCGCCCCGGCATCCGGCTTGCCCTGGCGGTACTGGGCGACATAGAGGATGCCGGCCAGGGTGGCGAGCATGCCGGAAAAGGCGTAGGCGGCGATCTTCACCCGGTCGACCGGGATGCCGGACAGCCGCGCCGCCTCCTCGTTGCCGCCGATGGCGTAGACGTAGCGGCCGAACACGGTCAGGCGCAGCAGCACGGCGAAGACCGCGACCGCGGCCAGGAAGAACATGCCGGGCACCGGCAGCACGCCCCACAGCATGCTGCGCAGCAGCTCGATGTCCTCGGTGGCGTTGGTGCCGGCATAGACCGGCAGCACGGCGCTGTCCTGCCCCGCGGTCAGGCGCGACAGGCCCAGCATGCCGACCATCATGGCGAGGGTGACGATGAAGGGCTGCAGCCGTCCGGCGACGATGATGGCGCCGCTGACCGCGCCGACCATCAGCCCGGCGCAGGGCACGGCGACCAGCAGGGCCGGGACGCCGAACTTGGTGCCGACCTGCGGCACCAGCCAGGCGGCCACCAGCGCCGCCAGGGCCAGGCCGGCGGCGCCGGGGATCCAGCCGTCGCGCAGCGGGTCGCGGCCCGGTCGCCGGCGGGCGCCGACCGGCCCCTCGGTGTGCCTCAAGCCCCGACCGAGAAAGCGGACCAGCAAGAAGGCGGCGGCGAAGGCGACCAGGATGGCGGCCGGCACGGCGACGCCGGCGGAGCTGGTCCAGCCAGCCTCGGTCAGCAGCGTCGCGGTCAGCACCGTGCCGAAGGCCATCACCGACCCGACCGACAGGTCGATGCCGGCGATCAGGATCACCACGGTCATGCCGACGGCGACCAGGCCGGTGATCGACACCTGGCGCAGCACGTCGGTCAGGTTGCCGTAGGACAGGAAGATGTTGCGGCCGCTGCCGCTGACCGGCGAGAAGGCGATGCCGATCAGCAGGATGACCAGCAGGCCCCAGTACAGCTTGGTGCGGGACAGGAGGCGAAGCACGGTCATGACACGGTCTCGACAGATCGGGAAACGGGGTGGGACGTGCGGGGGGAGGCGAGCTCCATGATCGCCTCCTGGCCGGCCTCGGCGCGGGACAGCAGGCCGGTCTGCCGGCCTTCGCACATCACCAGGATGCGGTCGGCGAGCAGCAGCAACTCCGACAGCTCGGAGGAGACGAGCAGGATGGCGATGCCCTGGTCGGCCAGGGCGAAGACCAGATCGTAGATCTCCTTCTTGGCGCCGACATCGATGCCGCGGGTCGGCTCGTCCAGCAGCAGCACGCGCGGGGCGGTGGCCAGCCACTTGCCGATCACCACCTTCTGCTGGTTGCCGCCGGACAGGCGCCCGGCCGGCTGCTGCGGCCCGGTGCAGCGTACGCCGAGCCGGCCGATGGTGCCGCGCGCGAGATTCGCCTCGCGCCCGAAGCGGCGCAGGCCGAGGCGCGCGAGCGCGGGCAGCGAGGGCAGGGCCAGGTTGTCGCGGATCGAGGCGCCGAGCAGCAGGCCGGTCACCTTGCGGTCCTCGGTCACCAGCGCCAGGCCGTGGCGCTTGGCCGCGGCCGGGTCGTCGATCGCCACCGCCTCGCCGTCGATGCGGATGGTGCCGCCGCGGCGGCCGCGGGCGGAGCCGAAGATCGTCTCCAGGATCTCGGTGCGGCCGGCGCCCAGGAGGCCGGCGATGCCCAGGATCTCGCCGGCATGCAGGTCGAAGCCGACGCCGTCCAGCACCCGGCGCCAGCCGCCGCGCCGGCCCGGCACCTCCAGCGACAGGTCGCGGACCGACAGCACCGGCCGGCCGCCGGCGCCGCCTCGCCCGGCCGGATGCTCCGCGCGGGCCAGTTCGCGGCCGACCATATGGGCGATGATCCGCTCCCGCGTCAGCTCGGCGATCGGGGCGGTGACGACGTGGCGGCCGTCGCGCAGGATGGTAACGCGGTCGGCCAGCTCCATCACCTCGTCCATCCGGTGCGAGATGTAGACGACCGCGACGCCGTCGCGCGCCAGCTGCCGCACCACGCCGAACAGGGTGGCGCATTCGGCCTGCGACAGGGCGGAAGTCGGCTCGTCCATGATCAGGATGCGGGTGTCCAGCGACAGCGCCTTGGCGATCTCGACCAGCTGCTGCTCGCCGACCCGCAGGCTGCCCACCCGCGCCTCCGGGTCGACGGCGATGCCCAGCCGGCGGATCAGCCGCGCCGCCGCGTCGCGCAGGGCGCGCCCGTCGACGAAGATGCCGCCGCGCAGCGGCTCGCGGCCCAGGAAGATGTTCTCGGCCACGGTCATGCCCGGCACCAGGTTCAGCTCCTGGTGGATGATGCCGATGCCGGCCTCCTCGGCGTCGCGCACCCCGGCGAACGCGCGCGGTACGCCGTCGACCAGGATGGTGCCGTCATAGTCGGCGTAGATGCCGGCCAGGATCTTCATCAGCGTCGACTTGCCGGCCCCGTTCTCGCCCATCAGCGCGTGGATCTCGCCCGGGAACACGTCCAGGCCAACGCCGTGCAGCACCGTCACCCCGGCGAAGGCCTTGCCGATGCCCGCGGCCTGCAGCACCGGCGCCGCGGCCGGACGAGTTTCTGCGACTGGACTCGACACCTCTCCTCCCTCTTTTGCCGCGGGCGGCTTCGTGGCGGCCGCCCGTTCCGGTGGTTCAGGGCGGCCCGGCCGTCCCTTCCACCGTGTCCTTGAAAGCTTTCATACGGCGCCGCATCGCCGCCCTTCCGGGCGGCGCGGCCGTGGTCTCGCGCACGATCAGCGGCGCCGGCAGGCGGATGTGCTCCGCCGGCCGGTCCGGCGCCTCGAAGGCCGCGGTGAGAATCCGCCAGGCATGGCCGGCCAGCGCCTCGGTCGGCTGGCGAATGGCGCTGACGAAGGGGCGCAGCACGGTCAGCCAGGCGAAATCGTCGAAGGCCAGCAGCGACAGGTCCTGCGGGATCGACATCCCGGCATCCTGCACCGCCCGCAGCACGCCCAGCGTGGCGACGTTGCTGCCGGTGAACACCGCGGTCGGCCTGTCCGCGGCGGTCAGCACGGGCAGCACCCCGGCTCGGGTCTCCTCCTCGGTCATGCCCGGCAGCAGGACGCGGGCCCGCTGCTCCAGCCCGGCGGCACGCATGGCGGCCAGGAAGCCCTCGACCCGCGCGGCGCTGTTCCACAGGCGGGTGGAGTTGATGACGAAGGCCAGGTCGCGATGGCCCAAGCCCAGCAGGTGCTCGGTGCCCAGCCGGGTGGCGGCGGCGTTGTCGACCGCGACGGACGGGAAATGGTCGCGGGCGGCGACGCGGTCCAGCCCCACCACCGGGATGCGGTGGTGCCGCATCTCGCGCTCGGTCGCCGACCAGTCGCGGGTCGGCACGATGATCAGCCCGTCGACCCGCCGCGACAGCAGGGCCCGCACCCGCTCGTGCTCGCGCTCCGGATCCTCGCGCGAGGTGACGATGATCACCTCGTAGCTCTGCGACAGGGCGATGTTCTCGAGATGCTCGACCAGCTCGTTGAACACGATGTTCAGCACGTCGGGCACCACCAGGCCGATGGTGCGGGTGCGCTGGCGGCGCAGCCCCGCGGCCAGGCTGTTCGGGCGGTAGCCCAGCGCCTCCGCCGCCTCCAGCACCCGCCGGCGGCTCTCAGCCCCGACCCCGGCCTTGCCGTTGAACACGTTGGACGCCGTGCCGAGCGAGACCCCGGCACGCGACGCCACCTCCCTGATCGTCGTCTTACGCTGCGACATGGCATCACTATGAAACGTTTCATCCGGGAGTCAAGACGCCCGTCAGGGCACCTCTGCGGGGGACGCGGTGGCGCTCCGCCCCGTTCCCGTCTAGGCAGGGTCTGCGATCTGGAGGATCCGATGACGGCGAGCGTGCGGGCGATCTCGGGGGTCGGGGGCAAGGGTCCCGCCTGCTTCCTGGTGCAGGCGGCCGGGCTGCGGCTGCTGCTCGACTGCGGCGCCGGGCCGGACGAGGGCATGCGGCCCGACCTGTCCGGCCTCGGCCCGATCGACGCCATCCTGCTCAGCCATGCCCATCCCGACCATGTCGCGGCGCTGCCGGAGGCGGCGGACCGGTTCGGGCCGGTGCCGGTCTACGCCACCCCGCCGGTGCTGCAGGCGCTGCCGGAGGGCGCGCCGGCCGACCGACGGCCGCTGGCCCTCGGCCGCAACCGGCTGGCCGGCGACCTCACCGTCACCTGCGGCCGCTCCGGCCACGCGCCGGGCGGGGTGTGGCTGCATCTCGCGATCGGCGGCGGGCTGTTCTATGCCGGCGACATGGGCTTCGACTCGGTGGTCTTCGCCGTCGACGCAGAGCCGCCCCGGGCCCGGGTCGCCATTCTCGACGCCTCCTATGGCGACGACGACACGCCGCATGAGGAGCGGCTGGCCGCCTATGCCCCGGTCTTCACCGCGAAGCGCGCCCTTCTGCTGGCCCCGGCCGGCGGGCGCGGGCCGGAGATGGCGCTGGCCGCCGCGGCCGCGAACGGCCGGAAGCCGGCGGTGTGCGACGCCAACCGCGCGATGATCGACGCTCTCATCGCCGACCCGGCCTGGCTGCGCCCCGGCGCCGGCACGATGCTGGATTCCCTACGCAGCCGGATCGAGCCGATCGGGTCGGTCGAGCCGCCGCCGGAGCGGCCGATCATCGCCGCCAAGCCGAACGCCACCGGCGGCGCCGCCAGGCCGCTGCTGGAGGGCTGGAGGGCGGAGGACGGCCCGGTGGTCGCCACCGGCTATGTCGCCGCCGGCACCCCGGCGCGAAAGGCGGTGGAGGAGGGGCGGGCGATCGCGCTGCGCTGGCCGGTGCATCCGCGGCTGTCGCAGAACGCTGCGCTGGCGCGGGCGCTCGGGGCCGAGACGGTGGTGCCGGCCTTCGGCGACGCCAAATACCGCGACGCCTGGACCAAGGCCTTCGCCCCCGCCCGCATCGCCCTCGAGGAGATCGTGGAGATCTGACTTGTGCGGGTCATGTCCCTTCCCGTCATGGCGAGGAGCGAAGGGGCTCGCCATGACGGGAATGTTTCGGTCGCTGGTATCAGGCCTCGACGAAGTTCAGGCGCTTCCGGATTTGCTCGATATCACTGAGCAGCAGGCCGAGCCTGGTCTTGACCTCGCGCAGGTCGGTCTTCACCTCGGCAAGGTCGGTCCGGATCGCACGCAGATGCCCAAGCACCGGGTTGTCCGTCTTGTCGTCCATCGTGCACCCGACCCCGCGTATGCGCTGACGTCCGATCGCATTCTATAACATAGGAACGATTCAGATCGATGCAGCCCTTCCTGTTCCTGCGCCACGGCCGGAGCATCGCCAATCGCGACCGGGTGATCGCCGCCGGACACGGCAGGCTTGCCCCGGCGGCTCGAACCGGTCACGAAACTGCAACCGGAACCTGCTAGCACCCCGGGCATTCTCTAAAATCCTTGGGATCGACGCCGATGCTGACCCGCCTTCTCCTCGCCGCCGCCGTCACGGCCGTATCCACCGCGGCGCTCGCCGCGCCGGGATCGCTGATGATCTACACCTCGACCCCGAACGAGGCGATGACGGCGCTGGTCGCCGAGTTCAACAAGGCGCATCCGGAGGTGAAGGTCGAGTTCTTCCGCTCCGGCACCACCGAGGTGCTGAACAAGCTGCAGGCGGAGTTCGCGGCCGGGTCGCCGCAGCCCGACGTGGTGTTCATCGCCGACGCGGTGGCGATGCAGCAGCTGAAGGATGACGGCCGCCTGTTGGCCTATGCCGACGCGCCGATCCAGGGCTTTCCCGACGGCTTCGCCGACCCGGACAAGACCTATTTCGGCACCAAGCTGATCCCGACCGGCATCGCCTGGAACACCAAGTCCGGCGTGCCGGCGCCGAAGTCCTGGGCCGACCTGCTGTCGGCCGCGGCCAAGGACCAGGTGATCATGGCCAGCCCGCTCTATTCCGGCGCCGCGGTGATCCATGTCGGCACCGTCGCGGCGCAGCCCGGGCTCGGCTGGGACTATCTCGACAAGCTGGCGGAGAACGGCGCCGTCGCCGGCCAGGGCAACGGCACGGTGATGGAGGCGGTGGCCACCGGCCAGAAGGCCTACGGCGTGATCGTCGACTTCATGGCGCTGAACGCCAAGGCCAAGGGCTCGCCGGTCGACTTCGTCTATCCGTCGGACGGCGTGTCGGTGGTGACCGAGCCGGTGGCGATCCTGAAGACCGCGGACGATGTCGCCGACGCCAAGACCTTCGTGAACTGGCTGCTCTCGGATGACGGCCAGGCCTATATGGCCAAGCAGGGCTACATCCCCGGCAAGCCCGGCGTCGCCCTGCCGCCCGGCCGCTCCGCCGCGTCGGCGCTGAAGCTGATGCCGGTCTCGGCCGAGACCCTGGCCAAGGGCGTCGACGAGAACAAGCGCAAGTTCAGCGACGCCTTCGGCGGGTGAGGCTTTTCGCTTCTCCGCCTTCTCCCTCCTTGTCATTGCCGGGCTCGACCCGGCAATCCAGGGGCCACCGAGAGCGGCTCTTGAAAGCCCCTGGATCCTCGGGTCAAGCCCGAGGATGACAAAAAAATTGAACAAATCCGAAATGGACACGCTTTAGTGCCCTTCCCCTGAGCCGGACAGCAGCGGGTCAAGCCCGGCAATGACAGGGGGGAATAGGCGTGTCCATCGCGATGGGCTAAACGCGGAGGCTCCGAGATCGTCGAGCACAGTTCCATCGGCCCCGTGAGCCATTCTCTCACATCAGCCCCCACTCTCCGCCCCCGCCGCTGGGGCGATCCGGTCCTGGCCGGGGCGGCCGGGGCCTATGTGCTGCTGCTCTGCGCCCTGCCGCTGCTTCGCCTGTTCGCCGAGGGGCTGGCGCAGCCGGAGGCGGCGCTGGCCATGCTCGGCGGCCGGGCGACGCTGCGGGCGCTGCAGAACACCGTCGTCTCCGGCCTCGGCTCGACCCTGGTATCGGTCGTGGTCGGCGGCGGGCTGGCGCTGGCCATCGGACTGACCGACATCCGCCGCCGCGGCTTGCTGGCGCTGCTGTGCCTGCTGCCGATGCTGATCCCGCCGCAGATCGCCGCCCTGGCCTGGATCCGGCTGCTCGACGCCGGCACCCCGGCCCGCGGCCTGCTCGACGCCGTCACCGGCCCCTGGCCGAACCATCCGCTCTATTCCGGCGGCGGGGTGGTCTGGATCATGGGGCTGGAGCATGCGGCGCTGGTCTTCCTCGCCGTCACCGCCGCCATCCGCGGCCTGCCCTGCGACCTGGTCGAGGCCGCACGCGCCGCCGGCGCCAGGGGGCCGCGGATCCTGCTCGGCATCCTGCTGCCGCTGCTGCGCCCGGCCTTCGGGGCCGGCGCCGCGCTCGCCTTCGTCTCGGCCATCGGCAATTTCGGCGTGCCGGCGCTGCTCGGCATCCCCGGCCGCTACAGCGTGCTGACCACGCTGATCTACCAGCGGCTCAGCGGCTTCGGCCCATCGGTGCTGGGCGAGGTCGCGGCGTTGGCCCTGGTGCTGGCCGCACTGGCGGCGCTCGGCCTCGGGCTGCAGCGCTGGGCCGCGTCGCGGGCGCCCGTCCTTGTGCGTACCGGGCCGACCGGCCCCGTCCTGCCGCTCGGCCGGGCCCGGCCCTGGGCCGAGGCCGCGCTCTGGCTGATCGTCGGCCTGCTCTCGATCGCCCCGCTCCTCGCGCTGTTGGCCTCGGCCCTGGTGCCGGCGCTGGGGGTGGAGCTCAGCCTCGCCACCGCCAGCCTCGACCAGTTCGGCTACATCCTGTTCCGGCACGACGCCACCCGCCGCGCCTTCCTCAACAGCGCGCTCCTGGCCGCCGCGGCAGCGCTGGCCACGGCGGCGGTCGGGCTGGTCCTGGCCTATTACGCCGAGGCGCGGCGCTGGCGAGCGATGCGCTGGCTCGACGCCGTGGCCGACCTGCCCTATGCGCTGCCCGGCGTGCTGACCGCGATCGCCGCGATCCTCCTGCTGCTGCGGCCGCTGCCGCTGCTCGGGATCAGCCTCTACGGCACGCTGTGGATCATCCTCGCCGCCTATCTCGGCCGGTTCCTGGCGCTGGCGCTGCGGCCGGTGGCGGCGGCGATCGCCCAGGCCGACCCGGCGCCAGAGGAGGCGGCCCGGCTGGCCGGCGCCCGCGGGCCGCGGCGCCTCTTCGGCATCCTGCTGCCGGTGGCGGCGCCGGCGGTCGCGACCGGCGCCATCCTGGTGTTCCTGACCGCCTTCAACGAGCTGACCGTCTCGGCCCTGCTGTGGTCGCGCGGCAGCGAGACGGTCGGGGTGATGGTGTTCTCGCTGCAGGCGGAAGGCGCCGCCACTGCCGCCTCGGCCGTCGCCGTGCTGACCGTGCTGGTCACGCTCGGCCTCGCCGGACTCGCCACCCTCTTCGCCCGCCGCCTGCCTAGGGGATCGCTGCCATGGCTGCCGTAGACATCGAGCGCGTCGTCCGGCGCTTCGGCCAGCGCATCGCGGTCGACGGTGTCGACTTGGCTGTGGCGCAGGGCGAGTTCCTGGCGCTGCTCGGCCCCTCCGGCTGCGGCAAGACCACGCTGCTGCGCCTGCTGGCCGGCTTCGACGCGCCGGATGCCGGCACGATCCGGATCGGCGGCCGCGTCGTCGCGGGGGGCGGGGCGATGGTGCCGGCGGAGGAGCGCGGCATCGGCATGGTGTTCCAGTCCTACGCGCTCTGGCCGCACATGACCGTGCGCGAGAATGTCGACTACGCCCTGCGCATCCGCCGGCTGCCGGCGGCGGAGCGGGCGCAGCGGTCCGACCAGGCGCTGGCGGCAGTGGGCCTGGCCGACCGCGCCGACACCCGGCCCGACGCATTGTCTGGCGGCCAGCGCCAGCGCGTCGCCCTGGCCCGCTGCCTGGCCATGGCGCCGGCCCTGGTGCTGATGGACGAGCCGCTGGCCAATCTCGACGTGCATCTGCGCGACGCGTTGCAGGCGGAGTTCCGCCGGCTGCACCGGCAGCTCGGCGCCACCGTGGTCTACGTCACCCACGACCAGGCCGAGGCGATGGCCCTGGCCGACCGCATCGCGGTGATGGACCACGGAAGGCTGCAGCAGGTGGCGCCGCCGCGGCGTCTCTATGCCGAGCCGGCGACGGCGATGGTGGCGGATTTCGTCGGCCGCGGCATGGTGGTGCCGGTGACCTGGCGCGGCGGCGCCGGTGCCGGCCTGTGCGCCGCCGAGCTGTGGGGCCATCCGGTGCGGCTGCGCGGCGGCGCGGGGGCGCACATGCCGACGCAGACCGCCTGCCTGCGGGCCGAAGGGCTGGCGGTGGATCCGGCCGAGGGCATCCCGGTCCGGCTCGACCGCGCCGTGTTCGAGGGGGCGGTCACCATCCTGCACTGCCGGCCGGACGCCGATCCCGGCCGGGTGCTGCGCGTCGCCCATCGCGGCCCGCCGCCAGAGGAGGGCTCGGCCCTGCGTCTGAAGGTCGAGGATGGCTGGCTGATGCCGCCGGACTCGGCTGCCGGGGCGATGGCGGCGGAGTAGCCTCCGCCGCTGAAAGCAGGCTACGGCAGGACCTCGCGGCTCAGCCGGGAGTCCCAGGGGCACCAGTGGCATCCCGGCAGGAAGGCGCCGCAGGCCTCGTCGAGATGGTCTTCCACATAGATCATGCTGGCGTCGCACACCTCGATCGCCACCTCGAAGAAATCGATCGTCTGAGGGTCAAGATAGAAGTTGAATCGCGGATTGTAGGGCTGCCTGCGTTTGATGATCCGCCCGTGGACGTGGGTTCGGTTTTTCTCCTTTCCGGACAGGATGTCGCGGGCCATTTGAATTTTGATGTCATCGTTGAGTTCGATGATGAATTCCTGTCCCGGCGCCGATGTCTGTGTGAATGCGAAATAAGCGGGCACGTCCGGCTCCATTTGCTATTAAGTTACGGCAAAAATGTATTGATAAAACGAGTTCTATTATGAAGATAATCATATATTCAGAATGAGTCAATTGCCAATTTCTGAGCAATTGCGCAAATTTATGCAATATTTAATTGCATTGCCGAATGCTGGAATCGTGCTGCGCCAGCCAGCGGGGCGCAGGCAAGGGCCCTTTGCTGTCCATCGCAGGCCGGGCTATGGTCGCGCGCCCGCCGCCGCAAGAACGCCCATGCCCCAGCCCCGCCTGATCGGCCGCATCAACTGGATCGGCCTGTGGACCCTGACCGCCAAGGAGATCCACCGCTTCCTCAAGGTCGCGACCCAGACCATCGCCGCCCCGGTGGTCACCACCCTCCTGTTCTACGCCATCTTCGCGCTCGCCCTCGGCGGCGCCGGCCGGCAGGCGGCGGGGGTGCCGTTCCTGCAGTTCCTGGCACCGGGGCTGATCATGATGGCGATGGCGCAGAACGCCTTCGCCAACACCTCCTCCTCGCTGATGATCGCCAAGATCCAGGGCAACATCGTCGACGTGCTGATGCCGCCCCTGGCGCCGGCCGAGCTGGCGGCCGGCTACATCGCCGGCGGCATCGTGCGCGGCCTGCTGGTCGGGACGGTGACCTGGGCCGCGATCCGGATCTTCGTGCCGGTCGACCCGGTCCATCCGGGCTTCGTGCTGTTCCACGGCGTCGCCGCCTCGATGATGCTGGCGCTGCTGGGCGCCATCGGCGGCATCTGGTCGGAGAAGTTCGACCACATCGCCGCCGTGACCAACTTCGTGGTCACGCCGCTGGCCTTCCTGTCCGGCACCTTCTACTCGCTCGACCGGGTGCCGCCGGCCTGGCACTTCGTCGCCCATCTCAACCCGTTCTTCTACATGATCGACGGGTTCCGCTACGGCTTCATCGGCGTCAGCGACGGCACGCTGGCCGTCGGCATCGTGGTCCTGCTCGGCGTCAACGCGGCGCTGCTGGCGCTGCTGCTGCGCATGCTCGCCACCGGCTACAAGCTGAAGGCGTGACCGTGCCGCATCCCGCAGGCGCGGCGCGCCCCGCAGGGGCGGCGCGCCCGGTCCGGCGCTACGGCGCGGTGCACTGGCTGGGCCTGGCCACGCTGGTCCGGCGCGAGTTCCGGGCCTATCTCAAGGACTGGATGGAGACGATCGTCGCCCCGACCTTCTCGATCCTGCTCTACGTCGCGGTGTTCGCCATCGCCTCGGGCGAGGCGGCGGGGGATCCGGCTGGGACGGCCGCCTGGGCCGGGCCTGGGGGGCTGCTGCCGTTCCTGGCGCCCGGCCTGGTGGTCTATGTCGTGATCCTGCGCGCGGCCGAGGCCACGGTCTACAGCATCACCTTCCTCAAGGTCGAACGGCTGGTCGGCGACATCCTGATGCCGCCGCTGGCGGCGTGGGAGGTGGCGGCCGGCTACGCCCTGGCCGGCACCGCCTCCGGCCTCGTCACCGGCCTGCCCTGCCTGATCGCCCTGCTGCTGGCCTCCGGCACCGGCGTGGCCGACCCGGCGCTGCTGGCCCTGGTGCTGCTGCTCGGCGCCTTCCTGCTGGCCGCCGCCGGCACGCTGGTCGGGCTGTGGGCGGAGAAATGGGACCAGGCCGCCGCCTTCTTCGGCTTCCTCCTGATCCCGGTCACCTTCCTGTCCGGCGTCTTCGCCCCGGTCGCGCTGCTGCCCGGCCCGCTCGCGGCCGTGGTGGCGCTGAACCCGGTCTACTACGCGATCGACGCCGCACGCATCGCCTTCGGCGGCGCGGGAACGGAAACGGTCGGCCGCAGCCTCGCGGCCCTGGCCGCCGGCGGCGTGGCGCTATGGGCTTGCGCCGCTCTCCTCATCGCCCGCGGCTGGCGGCTGAAGCCCTAGGTCCGACGAATATCGGACATGATCTTGTCCTGATCTCGGCCTCATCATTTCGGATATTGTCCCATACCCCTTGGATGACGGCGCTTTATTCAAAATTGTATCGATTTTGACAGTGGCTCAGAGCGATTTCACCCGAAGATTCGACTGGACAGGGAACTTATTGTGCAGTGCAATGTTGATAGCTTCACCTGCCGGATTGTTCGCCGCATCAGGCACCGATATTGCGCAAGGGAGAGGTTCCGTGGGCCAGTCCGTTCCTTCCATCAGCGACCTCGTGATCAGCGCCTATGAGGCGCGCCGCGCCGCCGGCGCGGATGAATGGACGGCCTGCGACGCCGCGCTCGAGGCGTTCCGCAAGCGTCACCCGGAAGCGTCGTCGGACCTGGCCAACACCTTCATCGCCGACGTGCTGCGCGATTACACCGCCCGGCACTGATCCCTGCGTTATGGCGGCGTCAGAGCATGATCAGACGCCGAGCGTCCTGGCCTTGCCTCTCCCGCCGGACGCGGGAGAGGCAGCGCGGTTCTTCCTGCTTAACCTAGCTCTAATCAGGCGGTTTCTCTAGGCGGCGCCCGCCTCTTCGATATGCCGCAGCAGCGGCGCCCAGTCCTCGCGCAGCTCCTCGGCGCGGCGGCCGCGCAGGTCGAACACGCTCAGGCCCTCCGCCGCGGCCTCGGTATAGGCGGCGCTGTCGCGGATCCGCGATACCACCGTGTGCCCCAGCCCGCCCAGGAAGGCGTCCAACTGGGCGGCCGCCCGGGTCCGCACCCGCATCCGGTTGCCAACGATCGCCACCGCCGCGCGGCTCTTGCGGATCGGCTTCAGCTCCTCCAGCCGGGTCAGGAACCGGCGGGTCGCCGCCTCGTCGAAGGCCGAGGGCAGCACCGGCAGGACGATCACGTCCGCGATCTTCACCAGCGCCTCGACATCCTTCATCTTCAGCGCCGCCGGCGCGTCGATCACCAGCCGGTCGGCCTCCTTCGGCACCGCGAATTCCGACTTCGCCCAGTCCAGCCCCGCCAGGGCCGGGGCCGCGTCCGGCCGGCGCTTGGCCCAGTCCAGGCTGGAATGCTGGCGGTCGACATCGGCCAGGACGGTGAACCGGCCCTGCCCGGCGAAGGCCGAGGCCAGCGTCGTCGCGATCGTGGTCTTGCCGCAGCCGCCCTTGGTGTTGGCGACGAGCACGGAAATCATGCCGGCATCCCCCATGCTCATTCCCCCCGAATCGTCCAGAACGGCCTCACGGCGCGGAAGGCGTCCCATTGCGCCAGCAGCTCCGGCTCGGTCGATTCGGCGCCGCGGGCGTGCCAGCCCAGCACCATGCCCGCGGCCCGGTGCAGCGCCGGATCCGCGGATTCGCCGGTCAGGCGTGCCAGCAGCGCCTCGGCGGTGGCGACGTCGTTGAGATGGCCGAAGGCGTCCTGCAGCTTCGACAGCTGCGACGCGAAGGGCTTGGCCCGCTTCTCCGGATACAGCGGGCGGAAGAAATCCATGGCGTAGCGCAGCCGCTTCAGCGCGATCCGCACCTGGTGCCGCTGGTGCGGGTCCAGCCGGGCGCGATGCCGGCCGCGGGTCGCCACCTTGCGATGCGCCCGGCCGATCAGCCGCCCGGCCAGCCCGTCGATCGGCTCGACCAGCGCGGTCAGCGTCGCGGTCGAGGCGTGGTCGCGCCAGCCCCGCCGCTCCAGCCACTCGCCGAGGGTCAGGTGCAGCCGGGCGCAGCGCGGATCGGCCAGGGCCTGGCGCACCGCGGCGTATCCCGCCTCGCGCTGGCGCTGCGCCGCGGCGCGCAGGGCGCCGATGCCGGGATCGTCCGGCCGCATCGTGTCCAGCGGCTCGACCGTGGCGTTGAGGAAGACGTCCCAGTCGCGCGCCGGCCCCAGCGCGCCGGCCAGCCATTTCGCCTCCTCGCGCAGCCAGTCGAGCGTGGGCGAGGGCACGGTCTTCTTGAACAGGGCCAGCGCCGACCGCAGCCGGCGCAGCGCCACCCGCATCTGATGCACGCCGCCGGGGTCGCCGCCATCCTCCGCCGCCGCCTCGTTGGCGGTCCAGTGCCGCAGGCACCGGGCCAGCACGGTGGCGATCGCCTCGTCCACCGTCATGCGCGAGGTCAGCGGCGTCTTCGGGTCGTACATCACCCCGGGGGGGCGGCGCGCCACCAGGCGATAGCCGCGCTCGGCCTTGGTCACCTCGCTGACCCTGAGCGGCACCTCGTCCAGGAAGGACAGCGCCAGCCGGTACAGGGCGGCGGCCCGGCCCTCCTTCAGCTCCAGCTCGACCTCCGCCACCGGGTCGCTGGCGTCGCGGGTCTCGATCGTGCCGGTGTCGAAGGCGCATTCCACCACCGCGTCCGGCAGCGACAGGATCCGGGTCTCGCGCTGGATGCGGGAGGTGAAGAGATGGGTCAGCGCCTCGACCGGCACGCCGTCCAGCAGCGCCTTCGCCTCCGGGTCGTCGAAGGCCTCGGGCGCCGGCACCATCGCCGGCAGCGCCACCTCCCATTCGCCGCGGGCCAGCCCGTCGCCGCGGCGCTCGGTCTTCAGGCTCTGGACGAAGCGCTGGCCGATGCGGCGCACGCGCAGAGTCACGCCGCGGCGCTGCAGCGCGCAGTCCGGCGTGTCGTAGTAGAAGGAGGTCAGCGACCGGGTGGTGCCGGGCCCGGCCGCGATCCGCGTCAGCACATCCGCACCGCGAAGCCGGGCGAGATCCCCCGGCGCCACGCGCAGCTTCAGCTCGATCTCGACGGGGGCTTCCGGGGGCGGGCCGCCCCCGCCCGGCTGCTCGTTCGGCCGGCTCGGCTGAACGATCGACATCGACATCTCCCGGCGCCGCGACGTCCACACGTCGGAGCCCCGTACCTAACCCAAAACGCGGCGCCGGAGAATCCCTAAAAAAGTCTAGAACGCGGCGCCGGAGAAGCTGTCCGGCGCTGCTTCGACCACGGTCGGCCCGGTCGGCTCCGCCTGCAGCACCGCCAGGCCGCGCTGCACCAGCCCGTTCGGGCCGAAGCGGAAGATGCCATCGATGCCGACGAAGCCGTTCGGGTCCTGCAGCGCCGTGGTGTTGAACGGGTTGCCGCCCGAGGCCGGCTGGCCCGCCAGCGCCGCGGTCAGCGCCACCGCGTCATAGGCCAGCGTCGCCAGCCGCGGCGGCGGGCCGCCGAACTGCTGGGCGTAGCGGCTCTCGAAATCGGCGCGGCGCGACGGATCGGGTGCCGCGTACCAGGCGCCCGCCAGATAGGACTGGCGGTTCACCTGCGGGTCGTCCCACTGGCCGGTGCCCATCAGCTTGGCGGTGACGCCGGAATAGCCCAGCATCGGCGCCACCACGCTCAGCCGGCTGCCGACATCGGCCACGATCACCGCGTCCACCTGGCTCGACTGCAGCTTCTGCTGCAGCGGCGTCGGGTCGGACAGCTTGCTGTCGTACAGCTCGATCACCGGCGCCTCGACATTGTATTTGATGGCGGCCTCGGTCAGCGCCCGGCTGACGATCTGGCCGTAGGCCGAGCGCGGCGCCAGCAGGGCGAAGCGGCGCATCCCCTGGCTGGCGCCGTAGCCGACGATCCGGTCGATCGCCTGCTGCGGCAGGAAGCTCAGCAGGAACACGTTGCCGCCGGCCTGGGCGGTGTCGGTGCTGAAGGCGACGACGTTGATGCCGGCCGCCCGGGCCTGCTGCGCCACGGGCGCGACCGACTTGCTGAACAGCGGCCCCAGAATGATGTCGGCGCCCTGGGCGATCGCGGACCGCGCGGCCTCGCCGGCCGCGTTCGGGCTGTCGCCGGTGTCGCGCGGCAGCAGCTCGACCTGGGTGCCGGTGTCGAACACCGCCATCTGCGCCGCGCGCTGCATCGCCTCGCCCAGCGCGGCGCTGCCGCCGGTCAGCGGCAGCAGCAGCCCGACCCGCAGCACGCCGTCATCCGGCCGGGTCGACGCACTGGGCGCGGTCGGCGCTTGCGTGATCGGGGTCGGCCTCGGTACGGTCTGGAACTGGGCGCAGGCGGCGAGCGCCGCGGCCATCGCGGCGGCCCCCGCCAGCCGGACGAGGCGGCGCAGCCTCGCGCGGCCTTCGCCCTCGACCCCCTCACTGACTGTCGCAAGTCTTGTCACGGACGCCCCCTCACTCTCGACAATCCATCGGCGCCGGGCAGCGGCGGCCCTCTGCCGCCGACCCTACCGGCGCAGCATCTCCGAGTAAACCGGGCCCGAGCAAGCCGGCGCCGGGCCTGTATCTGACGGCGGTCCCCATCGGCAATGCCGGCGACATAACGCTCCGGGCGCTCGATTTGCTCCGCGGCGCCGACGCGATCGCCTGCGAGGACACGCGCACCACCCGCAAGCTGCTGTCGCTCTACGGCATCGGCACCAAGCTGATCCCCTATCACGAGCACAACGCCGCCGAGATGCGGCCGCAGATCCTGCGCCGGGTCGCCGAGGGCCAGGCGGTCGCGCTGGTCTCCGACGCCGGCATGCCGCTGATCTCCGACCCCGGCTACAAGCTGGCCCGGGCGGCGCGGGACGAGGGGCTTGCCGTCACCTGCCTGCCCGGCGCCTCGGCGCCGCTGACCGGCCTGCTGCTGTCCGGCCTGCCGTCGGACCGCTTCCTGTTCGCCGGGTTCCCGCCGCCGAAATCCGCGGCCCGCCGGACCTTCCTGGCCGAGCTGGCACCGATCGCCGCCACCCTGATCCTGTTCGAGGCGCCGCATCGCCTGCCGGAATGCCTCGAGGATCTGGCGGCGGTTCTGGGCGACCGCGAGGCGGCGGTGACGCGAGAGCTGACCAAGCTGTTCGAAGAGGTGCGTCGCGGCCCGCTGCCGGATCTGGCGGCGCATTACGCCGAGGCCGGGCCGCCCAAGGGCGAGATCGTCATCGTCGTCGGCCCGCCCGGCGAGGCGGCGCGGCCGACCGAAGCGGACCTCGCCGGCCAGCTGCGCCGCGCGCTGGCGAGCATGAGCCTGCGCGACGCGGTCGAAGCCGTGGCGGCGGCGACCGGGGAGCCGAAGCGCGAGGTCTACCGCCTGGCGCTCGACCTCGCCGCCGATGAGAAATAGCGCGCCCGGGGACGGCTCCCGCCGCCGGGCCGAGGCCTTCGGCCTGCGCGCCGAGCGGGCGGCGGCGTGGCTCTTGCGGGCCAAGGGCTGGCGCATCCTGGCGCGGCGGCTGAAGACGCCGCTCGGCGAGATCGACATCGTCGCCCGGCGCGGCCGCACCGTGGCCTTCGTCGAGGTCAAGGCGCGGCCCGACCTCAGCGCCGGGATGCTGGCGCTGCAGCCGCGCCAGCGCGAGCGCCTGCAGCGCGCGGCGATCCTGTTCCTGGCGCAGCGGCCGCGTTACGCCCAGGGCCATGATCTGCGCTTCGACCTGGTGGTGGTGCGGCCCTGGCGCTGGCCTGTCCATATCGCCGACGCCTGGCAGGTCGATCGGTAGCAAGACGACCGGATGAAGGGCGCGTCCTCAGAAACTGTCATCCTCGGGCTTGACCCGAGGATCCAGGGGCTTTCAAGAGCCGCTCTCGGTGGCCCTGGATTGCCGGGTCAAGCCCGGCAATGACAAAAGGGAGGTGGTTCACCCGACAGCCCGTTCGATCGGTAGTGGAATCCCCGGCGGGATCGGGCTAAGTCAGGACTCATGGACCCGACGATCCAGTCGATACTCGACCGCGCCGGCGCTCAGCCGGACGACGCCATCGATCTCGCCGAGGCGGCGCTGGCGCTGGCGGCGCTCGACCGGCCGCGCGGCGTCGGGTTCGACTGGTATCGGCGCCATCTCGACCAGCTGGTCGGCGACGTCACCCGTGAGGCCGAGCGGCTGCCTCCCTCCGAAGCGCTGACCGCGGTGCTGGCACGGCGCTGGGGTTATGCCGGCGACGTCGACAGCTACGACGACCTGCAGAACGCCAACCTGATGCGGGTGATCGACCGGCGGAAGGGCCTGCCGGTGACGCTCGGCATCCTCTATCTGCACGTCGCCCGCGCCCAGGGCTGGACCATGGTCGGGCTGAACTTCCCCAGCCATTTCCTGGTCCGGCTCGACGCCGGCGGCGCCCGCACCATCCTCGACCCGTTCCACGCCGGCATGAGCCGCGGCCCGGGCGAGCTGCGCGACCTGCTGAAGGCCGTGCTCGACGCCGGGGCCGAGCTGGTGCCCGAGCATTACGAGCCGGTGTCGGACCGCGACATCCTGCTGCGGCTGCAGAACAACCTGAAGGTCCGCCACATCCGCGCCGGCGAGTTCGCCAAGGCGCTCGGCGTGATCGAGGCGATGCGCCGCTTCGCCCCCCACCACGCGCCGCTCTTGCGCGAAGCCGGCATCCTCTACGCCCGGCTCGGCAACATGCGCGCGGCGATCGACGCCCTCGACCGCTACGTCTCCGCCCCCGGCGAGCCGGAGACCCAGCGCCACGAGGCGGCGATCCTGCTCCAGTCCTTCCGCAGCAGCCTGAATTAGCAGAGGCAATCATGGGCCTTGCCGTCGCCATCCAGATGGATCCGATCGAGACCATCGACATCGGCGGGGATTCGACCTTTGCCATGGCGCTGGAGGCGCAGGGGCGCGGCCACCGCCTGTGGCACTACCTGCCGCGGGCGCTGACCCTGCGCGACGGCCGGCTGACCGCCAAGGCCCGGCCGCTGACGGTGCAGGCGGTGCGCGGCGCCCACTTCACCTTCGGCGAATGGGAGACGGTCGACCTCGGCGCCGTCGACGTCATCCTGATGCGCCAGGACCCGCCCTTCGACATGGGCTACATCACCGCGACGCATCTGCTGGAGCATGTCGCCGACCGCGTCCTGGTGGTGAACGACCCGAAGGAGGTGCGCAACGCGCCGGAGAAGCTGCTGGTCACGCATTATCCGGAGCTGATGCCGCCGACGCTGATCACCTCCGACCGCGACGAGATCCGCGCCTTCCGGCGCGAGCATGGCGACATCATCGTCAAGCCGCTCTACGGCAATGGCGGGGCCGGGGTGTTCCGGATCCGGCCGGACGACGAGAATCTCGGCTCGCTGCTCGAGGTCTATGAGCGGATGTATCGCGAGCCGATCATGATCCAGCGCTACCTGCCGGAGATCCGGCAGGGCGACAAGCGCATCATCCTGGTCGAGGGCGAGCCGGTCGGCGCCGTCAGCCGCATGCCGGCGGAAGGAGAGGCCCGGGCCAACCTCCATGTCGGCGGCCGGGCGCAGAAGACCGTGCTGACCGACCGCGAGCGCGAGATCTGCGCCCGCATCGGCCCGGACCTGCGGGCCACCGGCCAGATCTTCGTCGGCATCGACGTGATCGGCGACTGGCTGACCGAGATCAACGTCACCTCGCCGACCGGCATCCACGAGATCAACCGGCTGGACGGGGTGAAGATCGAGGCCGTGCTGTGGGACGCGATCGAGGCCCGCCGCGCGGCGATGAAGGGGTAGGGCGCCGCGGCCTCCCGGGACCTATCCGCCGACCGGGCGGAGCCGGACCCGGTGGAACGACAGGCTTCCGGGGCTGTTCTCTGAGCGGAGCGCAGCAGAGGCGCCGATGGAAGCCTTCTTCCTCTTCCTGGCCGTGGGTTTCGTGGCGCAGGTGATCGACGGGGCGATGGGGATGGCCTACGGCGTCATCTCCTCCTCGGTGCTGATGGCCTTCGGTGTGCCGCCCGCGGCGGCGTCGGCCAGCATCCATGCGGCCGAGGTGTTCACGACCGCGGCCACCGCCACCTCGCACATGGCCCACAGGAATGTGAGCTGGCGCCTGTTCTTCCCCCTGGCCGTGTCCGGGGTGGTCGGGGCCGTCCTCGGCGTGACGGTGCTGACCGGCATCCCCGGCGAGGCCGTCAAGCCGTTCGTGGCGACCTATCTCGCCCTCGTCGGGCTGTTCATCCTGGCGCGGGCCATCCGTGAGATCCGGCCCCGCCATCTGCGCCCGGCCTGGACCGCGCCGATCGGGGCGGCCGGGGCTTCCTCGATGCGCTCGGGGGCGGCGGCTGGGGCCCGATCGTCTCCTCCACCATGGTGGGCGCGGGGGTGGAGCCGCGGCGGGCGATCGGCACCGTGGGGGCGTCGGAATTCATCGTCACCTGCACCGTCTCGGCCGCCTTCGTGGCCGCCCTGCTGTCCGGGCGGTGGGAGGAGGCGGGCGACCTCCGGCAGCATGCGGTGGCCGTCGCGGGCCTCGTCGTCGGCGGCCTGGCGGCCGCCCCCTTCGCCGGGCTGATCGTCAAGCGCGTGCCGGCCAGGCCGATGACCTGGGGCGTCGGCGTCGTGATCCTGTGCCTCGCCGGCTACCAGTTCACCCAGATCTTCGGCATCGCGCCCTCGGCGGGCTGACCGGCCGGACCGCACGGGCCGGCTCAGGAACCGAACTGCTTCGCCTCTCCCGCTCTGCGAGAGGGCTTAAAACGTCATTGCGAGGAGGCGAAGCCGACGAAGCAATCCAGGGGCCACGCCAAGCGGCCCTGGATTGCTTCGCTGCGCTCGCAATGACGGTGTTTGGAATTCTGAAAAGGTCTCGCCGACCGGAGGGGCCGGGGGCGCTCCTCCTCCGGGGCTTACGCCGCCGCCTTCCTCTCCTTCAGGAACCGGAAGAACTCCACGCCCTCGCGCAGGCGGCGCTTCATCATCTCCGGGCTGCGCACCATCTCGCCGACGATCGAGGCGATCTTCGGCGCCCGGAAGTAGAAGCGCCGGTAGAAATCCTCCACCGAGTGGAAGATCTCGTCATGGCTCAGATGCGGGTAGTGCAGCGGCGCGATCTGCACGCCGCGCTCGTCCACCAGCTCGGCATTGGCGGCGTCCAGCCAGCCGTTCTCCACCGCCTGGTTGTAGAGGTACGTGCCCGGATAGGGCGCCGCCAGCGACACCTGGATGGTGTGCGGGTTGATCCGGGTGGCGAAGCGGATCGTCTCCTGGATCGTCTCCTTGGTCTCGCCCGGCAGGCCGAGGATGAAGGTGCCGTGGATCTGGATCCCGAGCTCGTGGCAGTCCTTGGTGAACCTCTCCGCGACCTCGATCCGCATGCCCTTCTTGATGTTGAACAGGATCTGCTGGTTGCCGGATTCATAGCCGACGAGAAGCAGGCGCAGGCCGTTGTCGCGCATCACCTTCAGCGTCTCGCGCGGCACGTTGGCCTTGGCGTTGCACGACCAGGTGACGCCGAGCTTGCCCAGCTCGCGCGCGATCGCCTCGGCCCGCGGCGCGTCGTCGGTGAAGGTGTCGTCGTCGAAGAAGAACTCGCGGATCTGCGGCATCGTCTGCTTCGCCCAGCGGATCTCGTCGATCACATGGCCGACGCTGCGGGTGCGGTAGCGGTGCCCGCCCACGGTCTGCGGCCACAGGCAGAAGGTGCAGCGCGATTTGCAGCCGCGGCCGGTGTAGATCGACAGGTACGGGTGCTTCAGATAGCCGATGAAATAATCCTCGATCACCAGGTCGCGGTGATAGACCGGGCTGACGAAGGGCAGCGCATCCATGTTCTCGAGGGTGGCGCGCTCCGGGTTGTGGACCACCACGCCTTCGGAATTGCGCCAGGTCAGGCCGTCGATCTTCGCGAGATCCCGGCCGTCCGCCACTTCCTTGATGGTGAAGTCGAACTCGTTGCGCGCGACGAAGTCGATCAGCGGCGACCCTTCCATGCTGCCGTTCGGGTCCACCGCCACCTTGGCGCCGACGAGGCCGGCCTTCAGGTTCGGGTTCACCGCCTTCAGCGCCTCGATCATCTTGACGTCGGAGGCGAAGGACGGGGTCGAGGTGTGCAGGACGGCGAGGTCGTAGTCCTTGGCCTGCGCGGCCACCGCGGCCGGGCTGATCCGCGACGGCGGGCCGTCGATCAGCTTCGAGCCCTCGACCAGCGCCGCCGGCTGGGCCAGCCAGGTCGGGTACCAGAAGGACTTGATCTCGCGCCGGGCCTGGTAGCGCGACCCGGCACCGCCGTCGAAGCCGTCGAAGGACGGCGCCTGCAGGAACAACGTCTTCATCGTCATGGGGAGGGAGGCCTCCGATCCGTCACCAAGGTGCCGTCTGGTACGAGTTGATACAGATGCCCCCGCCAGTTCACGCCGGAGCCGAGATAGCTCACGACGAACACCGCGAAGGCCAGCAGGTCGCGCGCCGGAATCAGCCAGTACGGCCGCGGCGGCAGAGAGTAGGCGCGTTCGAAGCGGATGCACAGGGCGATCCGCAGGAGGAGCGCCAGCCCGGCAACCGCCAGGGCCGGCAACCCGCCGCCCAGCGCCCAGGCGATCAGGGCCAGCGGCAGGGGATGGGTGATCAGGGACCCGGCGTAGCCGAGGGGGTCGATGCTCTTGATGGTGCGGGCCCAGCGCAGCTCATGCGCCCACATCGTGGCGGCCGAGGCCTCGCTGCACAGATGGCCGATCAGCTGGGTCGACACCGCCACCTTGCGGCCGGCCGCCCACACCGCGGCGCCGATCGCATGGTCCTCGGCCAGCAGGTCGGCGAAGGCCTCGAGCCCGCCGATCTCGGCCAGCATGTCGCGGCCCATCACGATGGTGGTGCCGATGCAGGGCCGCGCCAGGCGCAGCCCCAGCCCGACGATCACGCTCGGGGTGAAATGGGTGTCCATGCCCAGGCCGATCAGCCGCGACCATACGCCGCCGGTCGGCACCCCGTGATACAGGCAGGTGACGCAGCCGACGCCGGGGGCCTGCAGCTCCGGCATCATTCGGCGCAGATGGTCGGCCGGCACGCGCACGTCGCTGTCGGAGAACACTACGACCTCGTGGCGGATCCGCTCCGCCATGTTGATCAGGTTCGACACCTTGCGGTTGGTGCCGTGCCGGCGCGAATCGACCACCAGCTCCAGCGCCGCCCGGGGGAAGGCGCGGCGAATCTCCTCGACCACCGCGATCGCCGGGTCGCGCGGGTCGGCGACGCCCAGCAGGATCTGCACCGGGCCGGGATAGTCCTGGCTGCAGAACGAGGCCAGGTTCTCGAACAGCCCGGGCTCGGCGCCGTGCAGCGGCTTGATCACGGTGATCGAGGGGAAGGTGCCGGCCTCCGGCATGCGCCGCCGGGCCTGGCGGCCGGTCAGCAGGATGGCCAGGCCCAGGTAGAGGCACCCGAGCACCGCCAGGACCAGGATCGGGATCTGGAGGACGTCCAACATCGTTCCGTGCCCGCGCGCTTCCATGCAGCCGGCGCGCTCGCCGCCGCCGGCCGGGCCGGGGCGATGGCGTTCCGATCGTCCACGCCAGACCCCGGATCAGGTCTCCGGCATCCGGAAGGATGATGCGCAAGCTAGGCGGTCGGTTCCCTTTAGGGAATCCCAAAATTGCCACAGTCGTCATGAGGGGGCGCCGGCGGTGCCGCCGGCGCCCGCCCGGTCAGTTGCCGGCGGCGACCTTGTAGTCCGGCAGGGCGCCGAGGTCGCCCTTGTAGACGAAGGCCGGGTGGCCCTTCACCAGCACCGGCTCCAGCTGGCCGTAATCGGCCGCGACCAGCCGGCCGCCGACGCCCAGCGTGCCGCCGATGCGGATGATCGCCAGCAGCACCTGGCCGTTCGGCGCGATCACGAAATCGGCGATCTCGCCGATCGGACGCTGGGCCGAATCGAGCACGTCGGACCGGATCAGCCGGGTCGCCAACGAACCGTAGGCCGGGTCCTGCGGGTTGGCGATCGCCTGGTCGATCGCCTTGGCGGTGTCCTCATAGCCCTGCTGCACCCGGCGGCCGGCCTGGTCGAGGGCCTTGCCGGCCTGGTCCAGCAGGTTCTGCATGTCCTGGGCGGAGGCCGGGCCGGCCAGCAGGAGGGCGGCGGCGACGGTCAGGGGCAAACGGATGGAACGCATGACTTTTTCTCCAGTCTCGCGGTCGCGGGTGCGGACCGAGATAAGGGTCGAGGGCAGGAGGATGTTCCGCAAATGCGGCGGGAGATAGAGCTTTTGATGCAGCCTCACTGCGGCGCGGAGCTGCCCTCCAGCCAGTCGATCCGGTCCATCGCGCGGTCGGCCAGGCAGCGGCTGCGCGCGGGCTCGCCCGACAGGCGCGCGGCGACCACGCAGTCGCTCTCGGCGAACTGCGTCCATCGCCGCTGCGCCGCCAGGAAGGCGTCGCGCCAGCGCGCGGCCTCGGCATCGTCGACCGGCGGGTTGTCGGCCAGCTCGGCCGCGAAGGCCTTCAGCTTGCCGGCATAGATCCGGTGCAGGGTCTCGAACGGGTCCTGCGGGTCCAGCGCGCCGTTGTCGTAGTCGGACAGCAGCAGCACCGTTTCCGGGTCGTGATTATAGAAGCCGTTATAATCGACGCGCAGGCTGACCCGCCGCTCGCCGGCTGCAGCCGACGGCCAGGTCAGCAGCAGAAAGCTGTCGGTGCCGCGGGTCTCCAGGATGCGGTAGGAATAGCGCGCGACCGGCGCGCTGTTCTCGGCGATGGTCACGGCATAGCAGCCGGACGCGGCCTCGCCGATCCCGGGTTGGCTGCTGTCGCATTGCCCTTCCGGGCGCAGCACGCCGATGCCGCTGTCGTCGACCAGGCGCAGCAGCACGTCGGTCCGGTCCGGCGCCAGCTTCGCCGACAGGACCTCCAGCGTCAGCACCTGCTCCGCCCGCGCCGGCAGGGCCGGGAGGAGCAGCACGGCCAGCAGGGCCGCGACCCGCCTCACGGCCTGGCCTCGGCCAGGCTGCGCTGCAGCGCAGCCAGCTGGTCGATCCGCACCACCGTGTGCAGCGTCCGACACTGGTCAGCCTCCACCGGCGACGGCGCCAGGGGCGCCGCGCAATCCGCCTCCTTGAGCGCGATCCAGTCCCGCTCGGCCTGGACGACCAGCCGGCGCAACTCCGTGTCGTCGGCGACCTTCGGGCTCGACATCACGCCGTCATAGATCGCGTTCAGCCGCCGGTCCTGGAAGGCGTAGAGCGGCGCCCAGGGGTTGTCCGGGTCGGCGAAGGCGTCGCCGGGGATGCCCTCCATGGCGATCTCCGCCGGGCGGTTGCGCACCACCCCGTCCCCCAGCCGGAAGGAGATGTCGATGCGCAGGGCGCGGGCGAAGCGCGGCTCGACCGGCGAGCGGTAGCGCAGCGCCAGGACGGTCGTGGCGCCGCGGTTGATGAGATGGTCGTAGGACAGGCCGCCGACGGGCTTGCCGTTCTCGGTGATCGCGATCCTGTAGCAGCCGATCTCCTGCGGGTCGTCGGCGCGGGCATAGCCGCTGCCGTCGCAGCCTTCCGCATCGATCGGCAGGGCGCTCGGGTCCACCCCGTCGCCGGTGACCATCAGCACCATTGCGACGTCGTTCTGCGGGCCGGTCCGCGCCGCGACCACCTGGGCCTCGAGCGACGGCGCCTCGGCCGCCGCGGCGGGGTGGAGCGCCGCCAGGCACAGGCCGAGCGCGGCGACGGTCGCCCTCATGACGTCCGGCCGGGCCTCAGGCAGCGCTGCGCGGGCGCGGCGTATCGCCGACACCGTCCAGGTCCGGCGCCTGGCCGTAGCTCATGCGCCGCATCTGCTCGATCACCTGCGCCATCTCCGCCTCGGTCAGCCGCGGCGGTTCGCCGATCGCCAGCGCATGGACATACATCCTGGCCAGCACCTCGACCTCGGTGGCCCGCCACAGCGCCTGGGAGAAGCTCTCGGCCAGCACGATCAGCCCGTGATGGCCCAGCAGGCAGGCGGTGCGGCCCTCCAGCGCCTTCAGGGCAAAGTCCGACAGCTCCTGGGTGCCGAAGCAGGCATAGGGCGAGCAGCGGATGTCGATGCCGCCGGCCACCGCCACCATGTAGTGGAAGCAGGGGATGCCCTTCTCATGCACCGCCAGCGTGGTCGAGAACACCGAATGGGTGTGCAGCACGACGTTGACGTCGGGCCGGTTCTTCAGGATGTCGCGGTGGAAGCGCCACTCCGAGGACGGCATGCGGCGGCCCTCGTAGCTGGCGTCGAAGGCCATCTCGACGATGTCCTCGGGCTGCATCTGGGCATAGGGCAGGCTGGTCGGAGTGATCAGCATGCCGCCCTCGATCCGGTGCGACACGTTGCCGGAGGTGCCCTGGTTCAGCCCGCTGGCGTTCATCTCGCGGCAGGTGTCGATGATGCCTTGCCGCAGCGTGAGATGGTTGAGGGCGGACATCGGGGTTTCCTCGGCTGGTTGATTGGTGGGCGGCGATACGTCCGATCTATAGCGCCGCGGCGCCCGGCGCGCCAGCGAGGCTCTTCCAGCGTTCGGCATAGGCGGCGAGGCCGGGCAGGGCCAGGGGCTCCGCCGGCCGCAGCGGCACCCGGGCGGCCGCGCGGCCCCGGTTGCGGGCCCACAGCAGCGCCGCGCCGATGGCGCTTCCGTCCGATTCCGTCGAGGTCTCGACCCGGTCGCCCGGCCGCAGCGCCGCCAGCAGCGGCGCGAAGTTCGGGTTGGCGGCGACGCCGCCGTCGACGATCACCCGGCCGCGCGCCTCCAGCAGGTCCAGCGCCGCGGCGCAGCACAGCGCGGTGTACAGCGTCGCCAGGGCGGCGCGGCCGGCCGGCCCCGCCGGCGCCGGGCCGGTGATCCCGCCGCGCCCGGCCCGGCCGGGGAACAGCCCGTCGCCCTCGGCGAAGCTGGGCAGCGCCATCGTCCCGGCGGCGATCAGGGCGGCGACGTCCCCGGCGGTCGCCTCGCTCCGGACATCGCCGGCGATCCGCTCCCACTCCCGGCCGCCCATATGCAGGGTGCAGCCGATCGGCCGGCCGTCGACATCGACATTCGCGACCATGCCGCGGCGCGGGTCCAGCCGGTCCAGCGGCAGCCCCGGCCGGAAGCCGATGATCCAGGTGCCGGTCGACAGCAGCGGCACGTCGCCGAGGCCGGCGGCCAGGAAGCGGTGGTAGTTGGCGTTGCTGTCATGCACCCCGCACAGCAGGGCCAGGTCCGGCGGCAGCCCGTGCGCCGCGGCCAGATCCGGGCGGATGGTGCCCAGCACGTCCCAGGCGTTGCGGCGTGGCGGGGTCAGCCGGTCCCCGCCGCGGCGCCGGACGATGCCGGGGAACTCCGCCGCCGCCGGGTTCCACAGATGGGGCTGGGCCGCCAGCGTGGGGGTCTCGCTGGCCGGCGCGCCGCCCCGCCGCCAGGCGAAGTATTGCGGCAGGGGCAGCAGCCGGCGGGCGCGGGCGAAGCCGTCCGGGAAGTCGCGCTCCAGCCACAGCATCTGCTTGGCCAGGCGGTGCGCGCCGGGGTCGACCAGGCAGCCGGTCTCGGCGAAGCCCGGCCCCTCGGCGGCGTAGGCCTCGTCCAGCCAGCCGGGCGCCTCGGCCTCGTAATCCATCATCGGCAGCACCGGGCCCCGGTCGTCGACCAGCACGCCGCTGGTGCCGTAGCCGGTGGCGACGAAGGCGGCCAGGCGGTGGCGGCGGGCCAGGTCGCCCAGCGCGCCCAGCAGCCAGGCCTCCATCGCCGCCAGGTCGACATGCAGATAGGGCGGGCCCGGCCGCGACAGGTTTCGGGGGCGCCCCGCCTCCAGCACCTCGCCCTCCGGCGATGCCGCGAGCAGCTTCAGATTGGTCTTGCCGACATCGAGCACCGCGACGACGGACATGCGCTTCCTGCCCCGCTTATGGCCCTCCCGTTCCGGGATGCCGCGGAAGTGTTACGCAAAGGCCGGGCGGATGAATAGGTCCGACTTAGGGTCCCTCAGGACGGTGGTGGTCTTGCCGTTGCCCTCATTGTCATGCCCGGGCTTGACCCGGGCATCCAGAAGATGTCGACGCTCTCTGGATTGCCGGGTCAAGCCCGGCAATGACAGAGGGGGTGGGGCGGGGACCTATGCCAGGGTCACTCCACCATCGACCAGGCCAGCGGCTCGCCGCGGGCGAGGTCGCGGGCGGCGCGGCGGCCCAGCACCTCCGGCAGGTGCTTCGGCGCCAGGCCGTAGCCCGGGCGGATCGAGCGTACGTTGGCCTCGGTCAGCGTCTCGCCGGCCCTGACGTCGCGGGTGACGTACAGCGAGCGGCGATAGACGATGTTGCCGGCCTCCGACCCCTTGAGGTCGTAGCGGATCCGGCCCAGCGCCGCCCAGGCGCCCCTGCAGTCCTCGACCAGCCGGGTGAACTCCGCCGGCTCCAGCGAGAAGGCCGAATCCGGGCCGCCATCGGCGCGGGCCAGGGTGAAGTGCTTCTCGATCACCGACCCGCCCAGCGCCACCGCGGCGACCGAGGCGGTGGTGCCCAGGGTGTGGTCGGACAGGCCGCTGATCACGCCGAAGGTTTCGGCCAGGTTCGGGATGGTGCGCAGGTTCGCGTCCTCCATCGGCGCCGGATAGGCGCTGATGCAGTGCAGCACCACCAGCCCGTCGGCCCCGCCCCGGCGCGCGGTGTCGATCACCTCCTGGATCTCGCCGAGATTGGCGAGGCCGGTGGAGATGATCATCGGCTTCTTCTTGCTGGCGATGTACTCGACCAGCGGCAGGTCGACGACCTCGAAGGACGCCACCTTGTAGGCCGGGGCGCCCAGCCCCTCCAGCAGGTCGACCGCGGTCTTGTCGAAGGGCGTGGAGAAGATGGTGATGCCCAGCTCGCGCCCCTTGGCGAACAGCGCCTCGTGCCACTCCCAGGGGGTCGAGGCCTCCTGGTACAGATCGTACAGGCGCTGGCCGTCCCACAGCCCGCCCTTGATCCGGAACTGCTCGCCGTCATGGTCCAGCGTGATGGTGTCGGCGGTGTAGGTCTGCAGCTTGACCGCGTCGGCGCCGGTGGCCTTCGCCGCCTCCATCATCCTCAGCGCCCGGGCCAGCTCGCCATTGTGGTTGCCCGACAGCTCGCAGATCACATAGGGCGGGTGGTCGGGGCCGATCCTGCGGCCGGCAATGGAAATCTCCTGCATTCGGGCAACCTCGGGACGCTATGGGCTTGGCTGAAACGGCGGCAGTTGAGCCCAGCCGGGTCCACCCGTCAATGCGCGCCGCCGAGGTTCATCCCGACGATGCCGGCGATGACGAGCGCAACCGAGGCCAGCTTCAGCATGGTCAGCGCCTCCTGGAACCACAGCACGCCGATCGCCACGGTCAGCGCGGTGCCGATCCCGGCCCAGATGGCGTAGGCGAGGCTCAGGTCCATCCGCTTCAGGGTCAGCGTCAGCAGGCCGAAGGCGGCGGCGTAGAACACGAAGATCAGCACCGAGGGCAGCGGGTTGCGGAACCCGTCGGACAGCTTCATGCAGACGGTGCCGGCGACCTCGAAGCCGATCGCGGCGAGCAGCAGGATCCAGGCCATGGGGACGGCCCTCAATGCGGGGTGACCAGCTTCAGCCCGATGATCCCGGCCACGATCAGGCCGATGCAGGCCAGCCGGGCGAAATCGGCCGATTCGCCGAACAGGTAGATGCCGAGGATGGCGGTGCCGACCGCGCCGACGCCGGTCCAGATCGCGTAGGCGGTGCCGATCGGCAGCGTCTTCAGCGCCAGGCCCAGCAGCGCCAGGCTGACGATCATCGCCGCCGCGGTCGCCACGCTGGGCCACAGCCGGGTGAAGCCCTCGGTGTATTTCAGGCCGATGGCCCAGCCGATCTCGAACAGCCCGGCGACGATCAGGATCACCCAAGCCATGACGGAAACTCCTTGGATTGAAAGGTCAGGCGCCGCGCGTCATCGCGTCCAGGCGCTGCAGCACCGCCGCCCGGTCCGCCGGGTCGACGGCGCGGATGCCGAACACCTCGTTCAGCCACAGCCCGTCCGCCGCCAGCCGGACGATGGCGGCCAGCACCGGGTCGATCCCGTCCGCCCGCTGCTGCGCCACCCAGCCGGCATATTGCGCGGCATAGGGCGCCAGCAGCGCCGGGTCGTTGCCCAGGGCGGCGATCAGTGCCGCCTCCCGCGTCGCATCCCGGTCCTCCGGGGTCCCCGGCGGCGGGAAGGCCGCGCCGAGATAGGCGCGGGTGCGGGCGCCCGGCCGGCCGTCGGCGGCGGAGAGGCGGTCCATCCGCTCCTGCATGCAGGTGCCGATCCGCGCGATCATGGCGCGGATCAGCGCCTCCTTGCTCTCGAAGTGGTAGATCAGCCCGCCCTTGCTCAGGCCGGCCGACTCCGCCACCGCGTCCAGCGTCAGGGCCGGAACGCCGCGCTCCAGCACCACCTGCTCGGCGGCGTTCAGGATCCGGGTCTTGGTGTCGGGCGTGCTCATGGCAGATACTGTACCGACTGGTCGGTATAGTGGCAATCCGATGCCGGGGCATGGCAGCCATGCCATGATGCCGCATGGCTCATCGCAACCGCGTCACGCCCTTCGGCGAGATCGTCGCCGACCCCGCCCGCGGCACCATGCTGGGCAATCGCGGCGTGATCCACGATGCGGCGGGGCGCATCCGCCGGCCCTGGTCGACCACGCGCTGGATCTGCTGCCGGCTTTCGTTCAAGGGGTGGTGGCGGCCGGTGATGGAGCCCAACCGCTGGACCCATCTGTTCTTCCTGGACGAGGCGGTGGCGATCGCCGCCGGCCACCGGCCCTGCGCCGAATGCCGGCGCGAGGCCTACAATGCCTGGCGCGCCGCCTGGATGCGGGCCCATGGCCTGGCCGACCCGCCGCGGGCCGAGGCGATGGACCGGGGGCTGCACGCCGCCCGCATCGACCCCGCCACCCGCCGGCAGCGCGTGGTGCCGCATCGGGCGGCCGATCTGCCGGACGGGGCGATGGTGGCGCTGCCCGACGATCCCGGCGGCGCCTGGCTGGTGCTGGGAGGAATCCTGCGGCGCTGGACCCCGTCGGGCTATGGCGCGGTGCGGCCGCGCCCGGATGAGAGGCCGGTCGGGCTGCTGACGCCGCTGCCCGGCGCCGCCGTCCTCGCCGCCGGCTACCGGCCGCAGCTGCACCCTTCGGCGGCTGTGTCCTCCCCTTGACTTCAAATGTTTTTCAAACCGAACATTTGTCGGATCTAACCCGGTGATTCCGCCGGAACAGAACAGGTCGATGGGAGGCCGCAACGTGACCAGGAAGCTCTTGAGATACGCCCTGCCGCTGACTGCCGCGCTGCTCGCGGGCCCGGCCGTGGCCCAGGACAAGCCCGAGGTGGTGACGGTGGTGAAGATCGCCGGCATCCCCTGGTTCAACGCCGTCGAGCAGGGGATTCAGAAAGGCGGCGAGGAGTTCGGCCTCAACGCCTCGATGGTCGGCCCCAACACCGTCGACCCGGCGCAGCAGGTGAAGCTGGTCGAGGACCTGATCGCCCGCAAGGTCGCCGCCATCGGGCTGATCCCGCTCGACATCAACGTGATGGAGCCGGTGCTGCAGCGCGCCGCCGCCGCGGGCATCCCGATCATCACCCATGAGGCGCCGGAGCAGAAGACCAAGACCTGGAACATCGAGCTGATCGATTCGAAGGAGTTCGGCGAGGTCCAGATGGAGCGGCTGGCCCAGTCGATGGGCGGCGAGGGCGAATACATCGCCATGGTCGGCACGCTAACCACGCCGCTGCACAACCAGTGGGCCGACGCGGCGATCGCCTATCAGAAGGCGAAGTACCCGAAGATGAAGCTGGTCACCGACCGCTTCCCGGGCGCAGATGAGGTCGACAGCGCCTACAAGGTGGCGATGGACGCGATCACCGCCTATCCGAACCTGAAGGGCATCATCGGCTTCGGCTCGAACGGCCCGATCGGCGCCGGCAACGCGGTGCGCGAGCGCGGCCTGCAGGGCAAGGTCTCGGTGGTGGGCACCTGCCTGCCCAGCCCGGGCCGGGCGCTGATCGCCGACGACGTGGTGCAGGAATGCTTCCTGTGGAACCCGATCGACGCCGGCTACGCCATGATGGCGGTGACCCGGCTGGTGCTGGACAAGAAGGAGATCACCGACGGCATGGAGATCCCGGGCGTCGGCAAGGTCGCGGTCGACCCGGCGACGCACAACATCCGCGCCAACCTGATCCTGCACATCAACAAGGACACGGTGGACAAGCTGGTCGACGCCGGGCTGTGAGACGGGCCAGGCACGGCTGACTCGGACAACGGCCTTGCCCCGCACGATCTCCCCCTCCCCTTGCGGGAGGGGGCAGGGGGAGGGGGCTCGGCCGCCGGAGCCGGACATGATGGCCCACTGAACGGACTCGGCGGTGCGGCCATGTGGACCGCCGCCGCTTCGGAGACAACCCTCTCTACCCTCCCGCGGGGGGAGGGGGAGGTCATAGAGGGGGCCCTGCCCCGCATGACGGATCTGTTCCTCGACCTCCAGGGCATCGGCAAGCGCTTCGGCGGCGTGCATGCCCTGCGCGAGGTCGATTTCGATCTCGCCGCCGGCGAGGTGCATTGCCTGGTCGGCGAGAACGGCTGCGGCAAGAGCACGCTGATCAAGATCATCGCCGGCGTTCTGGCGCCGGAGCCGGGCGGCCGCATCGCCATCGGCGGCGAGGCGATCGGGCACCTGACCCCGGTCTCCTCGGTGCGCCGCGGCATCCAGGTGATCTACCAGGACCTGTCGCTGTTCCCGAATCTGACCGTGGCCGAGAATATCGGCATCGGCCACCATGTCGGCCGCAGCTTCACCCCGGCGCGCTGGGCCGCGATCAAGGAGTCGGCCCAGGCGGCGATGGCGCGGATCGGCGTCCGGCTGGACCCCGAGGCGCCGGTCGGGTCGCTCAACATCGCCAGCCGCCAGCTGGTGGCGATCTGCCGGGCCCTGGCCGCCGACGCCAGGCTGGTGATTATGGACGAGCCGACGGCGTCCCTGACCCGGACCGAGGTCGACGCCCTGCTGCGGCTGGTGCTGGACCTGAAGGCGCACGGCATCTCCACCCTGTTCGTCAGCCACCGGCTGGACGAGGTGATGGAGATCGCCGACCGGGTCACGGTGATGCGCGACGGCCGCAAGGTCGGCACCTGGCCGGCGGCGGAGATGGACGCGAAGCGCATGGCCTTCCTGATGACCGGCAAGGAGTTCCACTACGACGTCCTCGACCCCGGCGCCACGCGGGCCGAGCCGGTGCTGGAGGTGAAAGGGCTCGGCAAGGCCGGCGAGTTCGCCGATATCGGCTTCACCGTGCATCGCGGCGAGATCCTGGGCATCACCGGCCTGCTCGGCTCCGGCCGCACCGAGATGGCGCTGTCGCTGTTCGGCATGAACCCGGCCGATGCCGGCGAGGTGCGGGTCGAGGGCCGGCCGGTGCGCATCGGGTCGCCGCGCCAGGCGATCCGCCAGGGCATCGCCTATGTGTCGGAGGACCGGCTGACGCTCGGCCTGGTCCTGCCGCAGTCGATCGCGCGCAACGCCACCGTCACCATCCTCGACCGGTTGACCTCGGCCTCGGCCTGATCCGGCGCCGCGCCGCGAACGACCAGGTGCAGGGCGCCATCCGGTCGCTCAACATCAAGGTGTCGGACCCGGAGAACCCGGTGCGCACCCTGTCCGGCGGCAACCAGCAGCGCGTGGTGCTGGCGAAGTGGATCGCCACCAAGCCGAAGGTGCTGATCCTGGACAGCCCGACGGTCGGCGTCGACATCGCCAATAAGGACGGGATCTACGAGGTGGTGAAGCGCCTGGCCGCCGAGGGCATGGCCGTGGTCATGATCTCCGACGAGATCCCCGAGGTGCTGTACCACTGCCACCGCATCCTGGTGATGCGGCAGGGGCGGATCACCGGCGAGGTCCGGCCGCACCAGACGACGGAGGCGGAGCTGAGGCAGAGAGTGAATGGCTAGCACCGCAACCCTGGCGCCGGCGGACCGGCCGCCGCTGCTCGGCCGCCTGTTGCGGCGGACCGAGTTCTATCTGGTGGTGGTGATCGCCGTGGCGGTGGCCGGCCTCGGCCTGGCCGCGCCGAACTTCCTGACGCTCGGCAACCTGTCCAATCTCGCCAACTCCTACGCCGTCACCGGCGTGCTGGCGGCGGGGCTGCTGGTGGTGCTGATCTCCGGCAACATCGACATCTCCTTCGCCGCCACCACCATGGTGTCGCAATATGCGGCGGCGCTGTTCGCGCTCAATGTCCTCGGCCGGGCCGGCACCGGCGTGCCGGTGCTGGACTGGGCGATCGTCTTCGCCGTGGCGATGGCGGTCGGGCTGGCGCTGGGGCTGGTGAACGCCGCCATCGTCTACCGGTTCAGGGCGTCGTCGATCATCGTCACCATCGCGACGATGAACCTGTTCTTCGGCCTGCTGATGTTCTTCTCGCGCGGCAAGCAGATCTTCAACCTGCCGACCTTCTTCTTCAAGGGCGTGCTGGTGCAGCTGCCGCTGCCGGACGGCAGCACCCTGCGCATCACCATCCAGATGCTGGCGCTGGTCCTGGCCCTGCTGGCGACCTGGGCGCTGCTGAACCAGACCGCGATCGGCCGGCAGATCTACGCCATGGGCGGCAACCCCGAGGCGGCGAAGCGCCTGGGCTTCGGCATGGGCCGGCTGCACATGTTCGTGTTCGGCTATCTCGGCGCCATGGCCGGCGTCGCCGCCATCATCCACGCCCAGCTGCAGCAGCAGGTGGCGCCGAACGTGCTGGTCGGGCGCGAGCTCGACGTGCTGGCCGCCGTGGTGCTGGGCGGGGCCAGCCTGCTCGGCGGCGTCGGCACGGTGCTGGGCACGGTGCTGGGCATCGCGCTGCTCGCCGTGCTGCAGAACGGGCTGATCATGGTCGGCGTGTCCTCCTACTGGACCCAGGTCTGCACCGGCCTGGTGATCCTGGTCAGCGTCTGCATCACCGCGCTGAGCGACCGCATGAAGACCCGGAGGAAGAGCCGTGGCGTCGTCTGAGTCTGCGTCCGCCCGTCCGGGCCTCCGCCTCGACCCCGTGCTGGGCGGGCTGGCGCTGCTGCTGGTCGCGGTCGTCCTGGTGTTCTCGCTGCTGGTGGGCGAACGCTTCCTGTCTGCCGCCAACCTGCAGTCGATCGCCTTCCAGCTGCCGGAGCTCGGCGTGCTGGCGCTGGCGATGATGATCACGCTGGTCTGCGGCGGGCTGAACCTGTCGGTGATCTCCACCGCCAACTGCGCGGCGCTGCTGATGGGCTGGATCATGGTCCAGGGCGGCGGGGCCGAGGCCGGGGGCGGCACCATCCTGCTGGCGGTCCTGGCCGGGCTGGCGCTGGCCTCCCTCTGCGGCGCGCTCAACGGCGTGATCATCGCCTATGTCGGCGTGTCGCCGATCCTGGCGACGCTTGGCACCATGATCCTGTTCAAGGGGCTGGCCATCGGCTTCACCCGCGGCAACGTCATCGGCGGCTTCCCCGAGGGCATCCTGTTCCTCGGCAACGGCATGGTCGGGCCGGTGCCGATGCCGCTCTTCGTCTTCGCCGCCTGCGCCCTGCCGGTCGCGGTCCTGCTGAACCGCACGCCCTTCGGCGTCAACCTGTACCTGATCGGCTCGAACGAGCAGGCGACGCGCTTCTCCGGCGTCGACACCCGGCGGATGCTGCTCTGGACCTACACCCTGTCCGGCCTGCTCTGCGGCGTCGCCGGGCTGGTGCTGATGGCGCGGTTCAACTCGGCCAATGCCAGCTACGGCGAAAGCTATCTGCTGGTCACCATCCTAGCCGCGGTGCTGGGCGGCACCGACCCGTTCGGCGGCTTCGGCAAGGTCGGCGGGCTGGTGCTGGCGCTGATCATCCTCCAGGCCATCTCCAGCGGCTTCAACCTGCTGGGCTTCAGCACCCACCTGACCCTCGCCATCTGGGGCGGCATCCTGCTGCTGGTGATGGCGGTCGGCTATCTCCGCGCCCGGCTGACCCGGCAGTCGGGCTAGAGCGGGATAAGTTCAGGCCAGATCGGGTCATCCGATCGCATCCGGCAGCAAGTTGTTGCCTCTCCCGCTTGCGGGAGAGGTCGGAGACGCGAAGCGGCTCCGGGTGAGGGAGTTTGTCGAGGCCGGGACCAGCCCTCACCCGGTCGTTCTGCGGACGCCCGACCTCTCCCGACACGCGGGAGAGGCAACGCAAAGTCGCTCGACATCCTGTCAGACCGTGACGCGACCGGACCTCAAATCATCCTGCTCTAACCCTCCACCTCGCCGCCCTCCGCCGCCACGGCGGCGAGCCAGCGGCGGATGACGGCCTCCTCCTCCGGCGACAGCCCGGCGGCCAGCTGGCGTTCCAGCACCTGCACGCGCTCGCGGCACTGCGCCAGCAGGGCCCTGCCGCCATCGGTGATCTCCAGGGTCAGGATACGGCCATGCACCGGGTGCGGCCGCCGCGCCACCGACCCGGCGCGCTCCAGATTGGCGACGATGACGCTGACCGTCTGCGGCGTCAGCAGGGTCAGCCGCGCCAGGTCGGCGCCGGACAGGCCGGGATAGGCCGCGACCATGGTCAGGATGGTGAATTGCGGTGGCGTCACCTCCAGATCGGCCAGGGCGCGCTCCATCCGCAACCGGTAGATGCCGCTGGCCTGGCGCAGCAGATAGCCGAAATGCCCCGCCTCGCCCCGCTTGCCCTCGCCGGGACGCGGAATCGCCGGCCCGTCGCCGCGCTTGACCATAGTATCAGAGCTCTTATATGTTGTTCGTGCTCTGATATTAGTCCGGCTTTCCCGAAAGGGCCATCGCCATGTCGGCCGATGCCGAAACCGTCGATCTCCGCCCCGTCGAGGACGAGGCCGCCGTCGCCGCCTGCTGGCCGCTGATGCGGCAGCTGCGGCCGCATCAGGACTCGGAGGCCGAACTGGTGGCGCGCTGGCGCCGGCAGACCGCTGGCGGGTACCGGCTGGCGGCGCTGTGGCGCGGCGGCCGGCCGGTGGCGCTGGCCGGCTTCCGGGTGCAGGAGAACCTGGTCTACGGCCCGCATCTCTATGTCGACGACCTGGTCACCGACGAGGCCGAGCGCAGCTTCGGCCACGGCGCCCGGCTGATGGACTGGCTGGCGGGGGAGGGGCGGGCCTCCGGCTGCGCCCGGCTGGTGCTCGACACCCCGCTGGCCAATGTGCTGGGCCACCGCTTCTACTATCGCTGCGGCCTGCTCGCGACCGCGCTGCGCTTCGGCCTGCCGCTGGCCTGATCCAAGGAGAAGACGATGCCGTTCCGGATCTTCCTCGCCGGCGCCAGCGGCGCCGTCGGACGCCGCCTGGTGCCGCTGCTGCGCGACGCCGGGCACCAGGTCTCCGGCACCACCCGCGACCCGGCCAAGGCCGAGGCGCTGCGCCGGCTGGGCGCCGAGCCGGTGGTGGTCGACGTGTTCGACGCCCAGGCCCTCTATCGCGCCGTGACGGCGGCGCGGCCGCAGGTGGTGATCCACCAGCTGACCGACCTGCCGCCCGGCCTCGACCCGGCGCGGATGGCGGAGGCCGCGCCGCGCAACGCCCGGATCCGCAGCGAGGGCACGCGCAACCTGGTCGCGGCGGCGCGAGAGGCCGGCGCCCGCCGGCTGATCGCCCAGAGCATCGCCTGGGTCTATGCGCCGGGCACGCCGCCTTATGCCGAGGACCACCCGCTCGACCGGTCGCCCGACAACCCGCGGCGGATCAGCATCGACGGCGTAATGGCGCTGGAGACGCAGGTGCTGCACACCCCGCCGCTCGAGGGCATCGTGCTGCGCTACGGCCAGTTCTACGGCCCCGGCACCGGCGCCGAGGCGCCGCCGGGGCCGGGCGCGGTGCATGTCGACGCCGCGGCGCAGGCGGCGCTGCTGGCGGTCGACCGCGGCCGGCCCGGCATCTTCAACGTGGCCGAGCCGGGCGGCCCGGCCCTGGTCGAAAAGGCGGTGCGCGAGCTCGGCTGGGACGCCGGGTTCCGGCTGTGCGGCTGAGGGAGGCGGGATCATGTCCGCCCTGCATCCCGGTCCGCAGCCGATGCGGCTGATGCTCCTGGTGGCCGGCGGCGCGGCCCTGGTCGCGCTGGCGGCGCTGTGGGGCGCCCGGCCGGCCGGCGGCCCCGCCACGGCTCCGGCGATGCCGGCCCATGTCCACGCCCAGGCCGAGGGTCAGGCTCAGATGGGCGCGGTGCCGGGCGCCCGGCCGGCGACGGTGGTCAAGCCGCTGTCCTGCGAGGCGCTGCCGAACGTGCCGGGCAAGTCGATCACCACGGCCATGGTCGACTTCCCGCCCGGCGCCTACACCCCGGCACACCGCCATCCCGGCTCGGTCACCGCCTTCGTGATCGCGGGCGCGGTGCGCTCCCAGCTCGCCGGCAGCCCGCCCCGGGTCTACAGTCCCGGCACCACCTGGTTCGAGCCGCCGGGTGCGCTGCACCTCTTCGCCGAGAACGCCAGCGCCACCGAGCCGGCCCGGATCCTCGCCGTCTTCGTCGCCGACGACAATTGCGGTCCGCTGGTGATCCCGGAGAGGTAGGCCAGGACCAGGACCGCTCGGCCGCCCGCGTACCGCTTGCCGCGCGCCAATCTCGCGTATATAAAACATATACGAATCATATATGCGGGAGCCTCCGATGGGCATCGTCAATATCGAGGATGATCTGCACGAGCAGCTGCGCCGGGCCAGCAAGGCGTCCTATCGGTCGATCAACGCCCAGGCGGCGTTCTGGATCAGGATCGGCATGCTCTGCGAGCTGAACCCGGGCCTCACCTTCCAGGAGATCGTGGCGCGCGAGCTGAAGCAGGCGGGCGTCGACGCCCTCGATCTCGCGGCTGCGGCCAAGTGACGAAGACGCCGGCCGAGGTCGAGCTGCTGGCGGAATCGGGGCGTCTGCTCGCGTCGGTGTTCGCGCATCTGGACGGGCAGCCCCTCGCCGGATTGAGCACCCTGCAGGTCAACGACCTCGTCGAGGCCTTCATCGTCGATCGGCTCGGGGCGCGGCCCGCCAGCAAGGGCCAGTACGGCTACGGCTTCGTGCTGAACAGCTCGAGGAACGAGGTCGTCTGCCACGGCGTGCCGTCGCGGGACGAGGTCCTGCAGGACGGCGATATCGTCAATTTCGACATCACGCTCGAGAAGCAGGGCTATATCGCGGATTCCAGCAAGACCTTCCTCGTCGGGACCGTGGCGCCGGCGGCGAGACGGCTCGTCCGCACCGCCTACGAGGCCATGTGGAAGGGCATCCGCGCCGTGCGCCCGGGCGCAAGGCTGGGCGACATCGGCCACGCCATCGAGCGGCACGCGAAGCGGAACGGCTATTCGGTCGTGCGGGAATACTGCGGCCACGGCATCGGGCGCGAGATGCACGAGGCGCCGCAGGTGCTGCATTTCGGAAAGCCGGGCACCGGCCTGATGCTGCGGGAGGGCATGGTCTTCACGATCGAGCCCATGCTGAACCAGGGGCGCAGGACGGTCCGGACCGAGGACGACGGATGGACCGTCGTCACGGCGGACGGGACGCTCTCCGCACAGTTCGAGCACACGGTTGCGGTTACCCGTGACGGCGTTCGTGTGCTGACGTTGCGGCCGGACGAAGCGCGGCCCGTCGCATGACGCAAGACCTGCATATGCGCTGACGAAGGCCGTGAGAGGCCCGGGGCTCTGAAGCGCCCGGGCCCCGGGGCGTCACAGCACGAAATCCGCTGCCGTGAGGGCGTGGTCGGAATAGACGGTGATGATCGCGTCCTGCGTCCTGTCGCCGTCGACGTCGAGATAGACGCCCTGGCGGCCGTCGCCGAACGCCACCACCCGCAGCTGTCCCGCGATGCCGGTGAAGTTGCCGGTGCCGAAGGTGAAGGCGGTGTCGCCGTTGGCGCTGTTGCCGTCCGCGTCGATGCCGGACAGGTCGATCCGGTCGCCGGTGGCGAAGTCCGAGATCACGTCCCGGCCGGCGGTCGCCGCGGCGCTGTCGCCGATCGCGGCGTAGACGAAGCTGTCGTTGCCGGCCCCGCCCTTCAGCACATCGGCCCCGGCACCGCCGGTGAGCACGTCGTCGCCCGCGCCGCCCCAGAGGGTGTTGTTGCCGGCATCGCCCGACAGGACGTCGTTGAAGCCCGACCCGATCACCTGCTCGATCCCGGTCAGCGTGTCGCCCTCGGCATCGCCGCCGAGGGCGGTGCCGGCCTGGATGTGGACGGTCACCGCCCCGGCGGAACCGGCATAGGACGCCGTGTCGATGCCGGCCCCGCCGATGATGGTGTCGGCCCCGGCCCCGGCCTCGCTGATGTCGTTGCCGTCGCCGCCGATCATCCGGTCCGCGCCCGCGCCGCCGCGGAGCATGTCGTCGCCGGCGCCGCCGTCGAGCACATTGGCGTCCGCGCTGCCGGTGAGACGGTCGGCGGAGGCGGAGCCGGTGAGGTTCTCGATCTCCCGCAGCGTGTCGCCTTCGGCATCGCCGCCGGCGCCGGTGCCGGCCGCGAGATTGACCGTGACACCCGCGGAGGAGCCGCTGTAGTCGGCGGTATCGATGCCGACCCAGCCGCTGAGCGCGTCGGCTCCCGCGCCGCCGGCGAGCCGGTCATCGCCGACCCCACCGTTGAGCTCATCATTGCCGTCGTCGCCGCGGAGCAGGTCCGCGCCCGCGCCGGCATTGACGAGATCGTCACCCCCGGCGGCGTTGAGGACGTCGTCGCCGTCCCAGCCCCAGAGCTGGTTGTTGCCCGAATCGCCCCGCAGCGTGTCGCCGAAGTTGCTGCCGTTCAGATACTCGATGCCCGAATAGGTATCCCCGGCGGCATCGCCGCCGGCGCCGGCGGCGCCGGATTCGAGATCGATGGTCACCGCGGCCGGCGAGCTGAAGTAATCGACGAAGTCGTTGCCGCTGCCGCCATTCAGCACATCGGCCCCCGCGGCGCCGGCGAGGACGTCGTTGCCGTCATCGCCGTTGAGGGTGTCGTTGCCATCCCCGCCGACGACAACGTCCTGGTCCGCCCCGCCGTGGAGGATATCGTCTCCAGCAGCGCCGGTGACTTGGTCGTCACCCCCGTCGCCATTGACCGTGTCGTCCCCCCCGTCGCCATTGACCGTGTCGTTGCCGCCGGCGCCTTCGAGCACGTCGTTGCCGTCCAGGCCGCTGATCGTGTCGGCGTCGGCCGTGCCGGGATAGTAATCGGCGCCTGCAGTCCCGGTGAAATTCGCCATCTCAAATGATCTCCGCACAGGTTCGTGGCCCGCGATGTCGCCGCGGACCGGCATGAAGTCGGAATGGGATGAAGTGCTGTGAAGCGCCGGCCGACCGACGCTGCCGGCCCAGGCATATCAGCCTGCCGGTCGAGAGCCCTGAACCTCCGCTGCAGCACCTCTGGAGAGATGGAACGCGACCTCGGGGCCGGAATCCAGCAAAAATGGGATGAGCCGGCGGGCAGCCCTCTCGGAACCGGACCTGGCGCCCACCCGCACCGCCCTGCGACCGCTTCACGCAATGTTCATTGCGCGGCCGCATCAATCTCGTTCATGATATGTTCTATGGACGCAGGCACGGACTCCGATCTCGACATCCAGGCCACCTGCCGCAGCCTCGCGCTGCAGCAGATCGGGATGCTCACCCGCATCGCCGAGATCGGCATGCGGCTGGTCGAGGCGGAGGGCGCCAAGGCCATCGCCCAGGCCGAGCAGCCTGAGGCCGAGCAGCCCAGTGCTCCGCCGGCCAAGGACCACGGCCTTGCCTTCGCCCGCCATGCCGGCACGGTGCAGCGGGCCCTCATGCAGCGCAGCCGCGCCGCCGCCGATCTCTGCGCCCGCGACAAGACCGACCGGAAGGCCCGCCGGGCCCGCCAGCGCAACCACGTCACCGAGGCCCTCTACGCCCTGATCTGGGACCCCGCCCAGTCGATCGAGGAGCTCGACGAGGCCGACCATCGCACCGGCATGCTGCACCAGAGGCTCGAC
>NZ_CAKAKL010000014.1 GCF_916619195.1 Inquilinus sp. Marseille-Q2685 | reverse complement strand
GACCGTCAGTATACACGCTGGTAATTACAAATGAGTTGCTACTGCATTATCATGTGCGTCGTTCGCTTAGCGTGGTGCAGGGGAACCTTGAGGTGGAGTGGTACCGCTGGTACAGACAACTACAACAGAAAGCCTTCTGAGTGGTCCTGCGGACCCCACGGACCCTCACATCTACGGTGCTTTTTTTTTTTTTAATGATACGGCGACCACCGAGATCTACACTATCCTCTTCGTCGGCAGCGTCAGATTGTATAAGAGACAGGCGCGCAGGAAGGTGCGGACGGCGCCGGCGACGCCGGCCTCGATCTCCGCCTCCGTCGGCTTGGTGCCGAGCATGTGGGGGATGTGGAAATCGGCATGGATCAGGGCCAGGAACTGGCGCGCCGCCAGGTCCGGATCCTCGATCCGCAGGTATCCGGCATGGGCCAGCCTGGCGAAGCGCGCGGCGATCGCGGCCCAGGCGGTGCCCGGCCCGTGCTCCCGCCAGGCGGCGAACAGCGCCGGGTAGCGCTCGCCCTCCGACTGGATCAGCTTGCGCAGCGCCGCGCCCTCGCGGTTGTACAGGCAGTCGCGCACCAGCCGGCCGGCGAAGGCGGCCAGCTCTCCCTCCAGGTCCCGAGGCTGGTCGGGGAAGGTGGTCAGGGTCTGGAACAGGCCGGCGTTGCAGCGCTCGGTCATCTCCCGCACCACGGCGACGAACAGCGCCTCCTTGTCGCCGTGGTGATTGTAGATGGTCTGGCGCGACACCCCGGCCTCGGCGGCGATCAGGTCGATGCTGGCGCCGGCGAAGCCGTCGCGGCAGAACACCGCCGTGGCGGCGTCCAGCACCGAGGCGTGCTTGGCCGCCTGGCCGCGCCGGGGCGGCAGGGGCCGCCCGATCTGCTCCAACTCGTGCATGCCGTCACCATAAGGGGGCTTGACGGTTTGGACAACACTGTCCAAAGTTTTGGACATAGAGTCGCGGCGACCGCCCGCAGAGGCGATGCGCGTCTCGCCCCCATCATCCGCCCGGACCATCTCGTCCGCCGGCCTCCGACCCCGGAAGTCCGCTCATGTCCTCGTCGCTGCTCCGCTACGCGATCGTGCTCGGCCTGCTCACCGCCATGGGGCCCTTCGCGATCGACATGTACCTGCCGGCGCTGCCGGAGATCGGCCGCAGCCTCGGGGCCGGCACCGAGGCGGTGCAGGCCAGCCTGATGGCCTTCTTCATCTCGCTCGGCGTCGGCCAGCTGGTCTTCGGGCCGCTGTCCGACATGTTCGGGCGCAAGCTGCCGCTCTATCTCGGCCTGGCCGTGTTCCTGGCCGGCAGCATCGGCTGCGTCTTCGCGCCGGACATCGAGACGCTGATCGCCTTCCGCTTCGTGCAGGGGCTCGGCGCCTGCGCCGGCATGGTGATCCCGCGCGCCGTGGTGCGCGACCTGCACACCGGCACCGAGGCGGCGCGGCTGATGTCGCTGCTGATGCTGGTGTTCAGCGTGTCGCCGATCCTGGCGCCCCTGGCCGGCAGCTTCGTGATTGAGGCCGCGGGCTGGCGCGGCGTGTTCTGGGTGGTCACGGTGCTCGCCGCGCTCGGCATCCTGCTGCTGGCGCTGTGCCTCGGCGAGACCCGGCCGCGCCACCACCGGGTGGAGAGCAGCATCGGCGGCGCCCTGTCGGCCTATCGCTCTCTCCTGACCGACTGGCAGTTCCTCGGCCTCACCTTCATTGGCGCCTTCGGCATCGCCAGCTTCTTCGCCTATCTGGCCAACTCCTCCTTCGTGCTGATCGAGCATTACGGCCTGTCGCCGCGGCTCTATAGCGTGTTCTTCTCGATCAACGCCGTGTCCTTCATCGGCGTGTCGCAATGCACGGCCTGGCTGGCCGCGCGCTTCGGCCTCGGGCGGATTGTCCGGGTCGCCGTCACCGGCTATGCCGCCGCCATGGTGGTTCTGCTGGCCGTCACCCTGGCCGGGGTCGACCGGCTGGATGTGCTGGCGGCGCTGCTGTTCGTCGGCTACGGCTTCCTCGGCCTCGTGATCCCGACCACCTCGGTGCTGGCACTGGAGGATCACGGCGCCGTGGCGGGCACCGCGTCGGCCCTGATGGGCACGCTGCAATTCGTCACCGGCGCGGTGGTGATCGCGGTGGTCGGCCCGTTCTTCGACGGCACCTCGCTGCCGATGGTGGCGGGCATCACGGCCTGCGCCGTCATCGCCTTCGTGCTGGCCCAGGCGACGCTGGGCCGCCGCCGGCCGGCCGAGGTCCCGGCCCAGTAGCCGGAGGCCCTTCGACTTGCCGGATCCTTGAAATTCGGGGCGAACGAAACCAGATCATCAGAGACTCCGCGCAGTCGCGCGAAGCGTTGTGGCTTGGTTGATCTTCACGATTGGAGGTTGGTCATGGCTGCTGCAACGACGGAAGACAGGAAGCCGCAGGACTGGGCCAATCTGGTCTTGGCGGTCGTCCTGTTCATCTCTCCCTGGGTGGTCGGCTTCGTGGGCGAGACAGTGCCCACTTGGAACGCCTGGATCGTGGCCGTGGTGATCGGCCTGATCACGATCGCGGCGCTCTCGGCCTTCGCCGAATGGGAGGAGTGGGTGAACCTGGTTCTCGGCGTCTGGCTGATCATCGCCCCCTGGGCGCTCGGCTTCGCCGCCAGCATGAACGCCATGTGGACCCATGTGGTCCTCGGCGTGCTGGCGGTGGCCCTGTCGGCCTGGGCGCTGTGGGACTGGCGTCACACCCCGCATGCCCACGCCTGAGGCGTGAGGCAATGGCCTGTGAGGCCCGCCGCCGCGAGGCGACGGGCCTTTTTCGATCCCGGTTTCAGGCGTTGACGCCGCCGTCCACGGCGATGGACGCGCCGGTCACCCAGCGGCCGCCTTCGCCGGCCAGATGGGCGACCATGGCCGCGATGTCTGCGGCCTCGCCGTAATGGCCGAGCGCGATGTGCTGGCGCTGCCCCTCCGCGCCCGGCCCGTCCGCCGGGTTCATGTCGGTGTCGGTCGGGCCGGGGTGGACGATGTTGGCGGTGATGCCGCGCGGGCCGAGATCGCGCGCCAGGCCGCGGGTCAGCCCGGTCAGCGCCGCCTTGGTCATGACGTAGAGCGTCATGTTCGCCCCGCCGGCATAATCGGCGAGGCAGGAGCCGATCGAGATGATCCGCCCGCCCTTGCCCATGTGCCGGGCCGCCGTCTGCGCCGCCAGGAAGCTGGAGCGGACGTGGATCGCCAGGACGCGGTCCAGCTCGTCCTCGCCGACCTCCTCGATCGGGCCGTAGGGGAAGACCCCGGCGTTGTTGACCAGGATGTCGATCCGCCCGAGCCCGGCCAGGGTCCGCTCCACCGCCGCTTGCACCGCCTTGCCGTCCGTGGCGTCGGCGGCGATCGCCAGGCCGCGCCGGCCGGCCGCCTCGATCCGCCCGACCACGTCCTGCGCCTTGTCGGGCGATGCGGCATAGGTCAGCGCCACATCGGCCCCGTCCCGCGCCAGCCGTTCCGCGATCGCGGCGCCGATGCCGCGGCTGCCGCCGGTGACCAGCGCGACCTTTCCGGACAGTCCGGACATGGGTCTCTCCATTTCTGTGTTGATCGATACACAAATCCGTATCCGGCTTGCCGGCCTCTGTCCAGTGAATTATGTATTGGGCAACACAGAAAGGATCCGCGATGGCCGAACGGGGCCGCCCCCGCAGCTTCGACCGGGCCGCCGCCCTGCGCCGGGCGATGGAGGTGTTCTGGGCGCGCGGCTATGACGGCGCGTCGATGACCGACCTGACCGCCGCGATGGGCATCAACTCGCCCAGCCTCTACGCCGCCTTCGGCTGCAAGGAGGCGCTGTTCCGCGAGGCGCTGGAGCTTTACGCGGCAGGCGAGGGAGGCACCGCGTCCCGGACCTTGCAGGAGGCGGCGACGGCTCGGGCGGGGGTCGAGGCGATGCTGCGCGAGCACGCCGTCGCCTACACGGCGCCGGGCCAGCCGCCCGGCTGCATGATCGTGCTGGCGTCGGCCGTCGGCGTTCCCGCCAGCCCGGAGATCCGCGACTATCTGCTGGAGTCCGGACGCGAGTCGGTGTCGCGGCTCAAGGCGCGGCTGGACCGCGGCGTGGCCGAGGGCGACGTGCCGGAAGGGGCCGACACCGGGGCGGTCGCCGCCTATTACGTCACCGTGCTGAACGGGCTGTCCATCCAGGCCCGAAACGGCGCCGACTGCGCCGCGCTGCAGGCGGTCGTCGACTGCGCCATGGCCGGCTGGGACGCGCTCGTGGCGCCGCGGCGAAGAGCGGGTTGACAGGGCGGCGGCGGGGCTTCGACAGTTCGCCGTCGAATCTCCGGACAGAGGCGGGCATGGGGCAGGGCAGGGTGAACGGACGCGTGCCGGCGATCGGGCTGTGACCGGCCTCGTCGAGACGCTCGACGCGCCGCGGTCGGGCGCGGAGCCCGGCGCCCTGCTCTCGGTGCGCGATCTCACCGTCACTTTCGACACGCCCACGGGGCCCTTCGCCGCCGTGCAGTCGCTCGGCTTCGACCTTGCCCCCGGCCGGACGCTCGCCATCGTCGGCGAATCCGGCTCCGGCAAGTCGGTCACGGCGCTGTCGGTGATGCGGCTGGTGCGGCATGTCGGCGGCGCGATCGCCGGCGGGGCGGTCCGGTTCCGGCCGGAGGAGGGGATGCCGGTCGACCTGGTGCGGGCGCCGGAAGACCGGCTGCGCCGGATCCGCGGCAACGACATCGCGATGATCTTCCAGGAGCCGATGACGTCGCTGAACCCGGTCTTCACCATCGGCAACCAGATCATCGAGGCGCTGGTCCTGCACCAGCGGCTGAGCCTGCGCGAGGCGCGGCGGGAGGCGGAGGCGCTGCTGCGCCGGGTGCGGCTGCCGGATGCCGGGGCGATGCTGGACCGCTACCCGCACCAGCTGTCGGGCGGCATGCGCCAGCGGGTGATGATCGCCATGGCGCTGTGCTGCCGGCCGCGCCTCTTGATCGCGGACGAGCCGACCACGGCACTGGACGTCACCATCCAGGCCCAGATCCTGACCCTGATCCGCGAGCTGCAGCGCGACCTGGGCATGGCCGTGCTGTTCATCACCCACGACATGGGCGTGGTGGCCGAGATGGCGGACGAGGTGCTGGTGATGTGGCGCGGCCGCAAGGTCGAGCAGGCGCCGGTGCGCGAGATCTTCCGCGTGCCGCAGCACCCCTACACCCGCGCGCTGCTGTCGGCCGTGCCCCGGCTGGGCAGCCTGGCCGGGGAGGACCTGCCGAAGCGCACGCCGCTGATCGTGCTGGACGGCGACACGCCGCGCAGCGTCGGCGAGACCCGGGTGCAGGACACCGCCGACACGTCGGCGCCGCTGCTGTCGGTCGAGCGGCTGACCACCCGCTTCGACGTGAAGAAGACGATGCTCGGCCGCGTCACCCATCGTGTCCATGCGGTGGAGGAGGTCAGCTTCGACCTCTATCCCGGCGAGACGCTGGCGCTGGTCGGCGAATCCGGCAGCGGCAAGTCGACCATCGGCAAGACCCTGCAGCAGCTGGTGAAGCCGACCTCGGGTTCGATCCGCTTCGACGGGCAGGACGTGCTGGCGATGGGGGCGGCGGAGCGGCGGCGGCTGCGCCAGAAGATCCAGTATGTCTTCCAGGACCCCTTCGCCGCGCTCGACCCGCGCAAGAAGGTGGGGTTCTCGATCGCCGAGCCGATCGTCACCCATGGGCTAGCGGAGGGCCGCGCGGCGGTGACGAGGCGGGTGCACGAGCTGATGGAGCGGGTGGGGCTGCCGGCGGCCCGGGCCGGGCGCTATCCGCATGAGTTCTCGGGCGGCCAGCGCCAGCGCATCTGCATCGCCCGGGCGCTGGCCAGCGACCCGAAGCTGATCATCGCCGACGAATCCGTCTCGGCCCTCGACGTCTCGATCCAGGCGCAGATCGTCGACCTGCTGATGGAGCTGCAGGCGCGGCAGCGCCTGTCCTACCTGTTCATCACCCACGACATGGCGGTGGTGGAGAAGATCAGCCACCGGGTCGCGGTGATGTATCTCGGCCAGATCGTCGAGATCGGGCCGCGCCGGGCGGTGTTCGAGACGCCGCGGCACCCGTACACGAAGCGGCTGCTGGCGGCGGTGCCGGTGGCCGATCCGGAACAGGCGGCGCAGCGTCCCGCGCTGGAGGGCGAGATCCCGAGCCCGGTGCGCGCGGTCGGCGACGAACCGGCGATCCACCGGCTGCAGCCGGTCGGGCCCAGCCATTTCGCGGCGGTCGAGGCATGAGCCGCAAGCACAAGACAGGGAAGGCGATGATGAACGATCCGAGAGCCAAGGCTGCTGAAACGAAGGGCTTTTCCATTTTGTCATTGCCGGGCCTGACCCGGCAATCCAGAGGGTCTCGACGCTCTCTGGATGCCCGGGTCAAGCCCGGGCATGACAATCTTGAGCGTGGAACGACCGTTCTGGGTCGACTCCCCGGATCCATCGGCAGGCACGCTCTCGGACTGGCCCTGGCGGCGGCTCTGCTGCCGGCCGCGGAGTCGCAGGCCCAGGCGGCAGGGACGCTGACTGTGGCGCTGCGGCAGGACCCCGGCAGCTGGGACCCGATCGACACCTTCCTCGTCGCCTGGGGATCGGTCGGCAGCCAGATCTTCGACGGGTTGGTGATGCGCGGGCCGGACCTGAAGCTGGTGCCGGGGCTGGCGACGAGCTGGGAGTTCCTGGACGACGCCAACCGCATCCGCTTCCACCTGCGCCAGGGCGTGACCTTCCAGAACGGCGAGGACTTCGACGCCGCGGCGGTGAAGTTCACCTTCGACCGGCTTCTGGGACCGGAGGGCGCCAAGGGCCCGCAGCAGTCGAACTACAACTCGATCGACCATGTCGCGGTGGTCGACGACCACACGGTCGACTTCGTGATGAAGCGGCCGGACCCGGTGCTGCTGACCAAGCTGGCCGGCTACGGCGCCATGATCGTGCCGCCCAAATACATCGCCGAGAAGGGCGACGACGCCTTCAACGCCGCGCCGATCGGCACCGGCCCGTTCAAGGTCGTGTCCTACGAGCCGAAGGTCGGCCTGACGCTCGAGGCCAATCCGAACTACTGGGGCGGGGCGCCGAAGATCGACAGGCTGGTCTACCGCTTCATCGCCGAATCCTCGACCCGGGTGGCCGAGCTGCAGGCCGGCCGCGTCGACATCGCGACCCAGGTCGAGGTCGCCCAGGTGCCGGTGATCGAGCAGGACCCGAAGCTGCGCATCGAGAGCGTGCCGGGCCCGACCGTCTATGCCATGCGCTTCAACACCAAGGACCCGCTGACCTCGAAGGAGGCGGTGCGAAAGGCCATCATCATGGCGGTCGACCGCGACACCATCGTCAAGACGGTGCTGGCCGGCCAGGCCGAGCCGATCGTCAGCTTCCAGAGCCGGCTGTCCTTCGGCTATCCGCCCGACCTCAAGCCGCTGCCCTTCGACCCCGCCGGCGCCAAGGCGCTGCTGGCCCAGGCCGGGGTGCGGCCGGGCACGCCGCTACAGCTCGACTTCCGCGGCGACAACGCCACGCTCCGCGAGGTGCTGCAGGCGGTGGCCGGATATCTCCAGATGGTCGGCTTCAAGGCGACGCTGAAGCCCTATGAGAGCAACGTCTTCCTCAACGACATCGTGCCGAACGGCAAGACCGGCGCGCTGTTCCAGGAAGGCTGGGGCGGCTGGACCTTCGACTATGACAACACCGCCTATCTGATGTACCACACCGGCGAGAAGTGGAACCCGTACGACAGCATCCCGGAGCTGGACGCGATGCTGGAGGCGCAGCGCAAGACCTACGACCAGGCCGAGCGCGAGAAGACGCTGCAGCAGATCGCGACCTATGTCGCCGACAAGGCGATGGAGCTGCCGCTCTACAACCTCAACACCATCTACGGCGTCAGCCGGCGCGTGCAGAACGTGCAGCTGCCTTCCGACGAGCGGATGCGCTTCGTCGACACGACCGTCGAATGATCGGCTTCGTCGCCAGGCGGGTGGCGCTCGCGGTGTTCGTCGTGCTGGTGGTGACGCTTCTGGTGTCCTGGGCGATCCGGCTGACCGGAGATCCGGCGGTGATGCTGGCCCAGGGCGCCGGCAGCGTGACCGAGGAGGACCTGCAGCGCATCCGCACCGCCCTCGGCCTCGACCGGCCCTTCCCGGTTCAGTATCTCGGCTTCCTGCAGGGGCTGCTGACCGGGGATTTGGGCCGCAGCTTCCTCGGCGGCACCCCGGTCGTCCAGCTGATCGGCCATGCGCTGCCGGCGACGCTGCTGTTGGCCTTCGTCTCGCTGCTGGCCTCGATCCTGCTGTCGATCCCGCTCGGCATCCACGCCGCCGTGCACAAGGGCAGGGCGGTCGACCAGGCGATCCGCATCCTGTCGCTGGTCGGGCTGTCCTTCCCGAACTTCTGGCTGGCGATGATGATGGTGCTGGTCTTCTCCATCGCCCTCGGCTGGCTGCCGCCGAGCGGGATGGAGGGCACCGCCAGCCTGGTGATGCCGGCCGCCACCATGGCGATCATCCTCACGGCCACCAATGTCCGGCTGGTCCGAACCGCGATGCTGGAGACGCTGTCGGCGCAATACGTCATGGTCGCGCGCAGCAAGGGGCTGCGCGAGCGGGTGGTGCTGTACAAGCACGCGCTGCGCAACTGCGCCATCCCGCTGATCACCTATATCGGGCTGCAGTTCGGCGGGCTGGTCGGCGGCATCGTGGTGGTCGAGCAGGTCTTCGCCTGGCCCGGCATGGGATCGCTGGCCTTCGACGCCATCGCCGCCCGCGACTATCCGGTGCTGCAGGCGGTGATCACGGTGCTGGCGATCCTGATCGTCGTCATCAACCTCGCGGTCGACATCGCCTATGGCCTGGTCGATCCGCGCATCCGGACCGAGTGAGCGATGGCGATCGTCGAAGACAGCCGCCCCTGGTCGCGCCGCCTGCGCAACCTGGAGTTCATCCTCGGCGCGGCCCTGACCGGGATCATGGTGCTGGCGGTGCTGTGCGCCGGCCTCTTGTTCCCCGACGGCGGGGAGGGGTTCGACCTGACCGCCCGGCTGCTGCCGCCGTTCCAGAGCTGGGCGCATCCGCTCGGCACCGACCCGGTCGGGCGGGACGTGCTGGCCCGGGTGGTGACGGGCGGCGGCATCTCGCTGACCGTCGGCTTCGCCTCGGTGGCCGGCGCCGTGGTGCTGGGCACGCTGGCCGGCCTGGTCGCCGGCTACTACCGCGGCCTCTGGGACCTGGTGCTGATGCGCTGCGCCGACGTGCAGCAGGCGCTGCCCTTCATCCTGATCGCGCTGACCTTCATCGCCATCCTCGGCGGCGGGATCGACCGGCTGATCTTCTTCATGGTGGTCTCGCAATGGGTGCAGTACGCCCGCCTCGTGCGCGGCTCGGTGCTGTCGCTGCGCGAGCGGGAATTCGTGCAGGCGGCTGCGGCGATCGGCGTGCGCGACCACCGCATCATCCTCGACCACCTGCTGCCCAACGTGCTGGGGCCGATCATCATCCTGATGACGCTGAACGTGGCCAACAACATCCTGCTGGAAAGCAGCCTGACCTTCCTCGGCCTCGGCGTCGACCCGCTGATCCCCAGCTGGGGCGGCATGCTGGCCGACGGCCGCACCTATGTGCAGACGGCCTGGTGGATCAGCGTCTTCCCCGGCCTCGCCATCATGCTCACCGTGCTCGGCCTGAACCTCCTGGGCGACTGGCTGCGCGACGTCCTCGACCCGACCGGAAAGCTGTGACCATGACCGTTCTGCTCGACCGCGAGGCGCCGCGGACCCTCGACGCCCTGCTGCGTGACCTGTCCGGCGGCCACCAGGGCGCGGCGGTGGAGGCCTGGCTGTTCGAGGACGAGGCGGCGCGCCGCGAGGCCGAGACGGCGCTGGCGTCGGCCGGCGTCTCGGCCCGGCTGCGCTGCGCCTACAAGCCGCTGCTGCATGCGGTCCTGGAGGAGATCGAGACCGAGGGGCTGGCCTCGGCCACCATCCGCTATCCGGTCCATCCTGCCGCCGCGCCCGACCGCTTCCTGCTTGAGGCCTATCCGCTGAAGGCGCTGCTGCAGGGCGTCGAGCTGCGCTTCGAGCCGGGCGACGAGACGCTGCGCTACCGGGTGAATCTGCGCTATCGCGACGGCCGGACCGCGACGACGGAGGTCTTCGCGCCGAACCATCTGGGCGTCGACCATCTCGGCGCCGCCTGCCTGTCGCCGACCGGCTGGCTGCGCGTCACCGGCCGGCCCGACGGCCGGCCGGACCGGGACGAGCGGCTGGAGACCGAGGTCGAGGGCCTGTTCCGCGCCGCGGTCGAGGCGGTCCAGGCCCATCCCTGGGGCGCGGACGAGCCCTATTTCGAACGGCTGTCGATCGCGGTCGAGGCGCCGGCGGTCGAGCGGGCGCTGCCCTTCCACGAGGAGGCCGTCAGCCTGCACGAGGCGCTGCACGAGGACCTCTACTTCACCCTGCTGGAGGTGTTCCAGCGCCACTCCGGCCGGCCGGTCGGCGACCGCGGCCTGCAGCCGGGCCAGATCGTGCCGGAGATCCGCGCCGGCGCGCCCCGGGTGCGGGTCGAGACCGTGCCGTTCGACGTGTCCAGCGAGCCCGGCGACTGGCCGGAGCAGCCGCTGGAGATGGCGGAGGCGCCGCTGTCGATCGAGCAGGTGCATCGCGAGCTGGCGGCGCTGGGCGGGCAGCCGTTCCTGGCGCGGTCGCGGCAGGGAAGGGCGGTGCCGGGGCTGATCCGCCCAGGCTCCCGCCCGGCGGTGGTGGTCACCGGCGGCCAGCACGCCAACGAGACCACCGGTCCGGTCGGCGCCCTGCGCGCCGCGCGGATTCTACTGCAGGACCCGGAGAACCATCTCGCCGTGATCCCGCTGGAGAACCCGGACGGCTACGCCTTGCATCGCCGGCTGTGCCGGGACAATCCGCGGCACATGCACCACGCCGCCCGCTATACCGCCTTGGGCGACGACCTGGAATACCGCACCGGCGTCGAGCTCTTCGAGCGGGCGGCGCGGCAGGAGGCGATCGCCCGCACCGGGGCGCAGCTGCATGTCAACCTGCACGGCTATCCGGCGCATGAATGGACCCGGCCCTTCACCGGCTACCTGCCGCGCGGCTTCGAGATGTGGACCATCCCGAAGGGCTTCTTCCTGATCCTGCGCCACCATCCGGACTGGGCCGAGCCGGGCATGGCGCTGGTCGAGGCGATCACCCGCCGCCTGGCCCGGATCGAGCCGCTCCTGCAGCTGAACCGGATGCAGCTCGCCGCCTATGGCGCCCATGCCGGCGCCGGGCCGTTCACCGTGATCAACGGCATTCCCTGCCTGATCGGGCCGGACGAGCGCCACGTGCCGCCGCTGACCCTGATCACCGAGTATCCGGACGAGACGATCTACGGCGACCGCTTCACCCTGGGCCACCAGGTGCAGATGGAGACGGTGCTGGCGGCAGTGGAGCACCATGCGGGGGTGGTGGCTTAAGGCAGGCTCAGACAGCCCGCTTTTGGTTTGCCTCTCCCGCCTGGCGGGAGAGGTCGGGCTCGCGCAGCGAGACCGGGTGAGAGCTGGTCCCGGCCTCGACAAAATCCCCTCACCCGGAGCCGCTTCGCGTCTCCGACCTCTCCCGCAAGCGGGAGAGGCAACACAGAAGAACGCGCCGCGGCCTACGTCCTGGTGATCGACACTCCGCCATCGACCAGCAGCGCTGTTCCCGTGGTGAAGCTGGAGGCGTCGGAGGCGAGGTAGAGCGCCGAACGCGCCATCTCCCCCGGGCTGGCCAGGCGCTTCATCGGGTACAGGCCGGTGATGAAGTCGCGCTCCGCCTGGGTCTTGGCGAACTGCCGGTACATCTCCGTCTCGGTGCCGCCCGGCAGCAGCGCGTTGACGCGGACGCCCCGGCCGCCGAACTCGACCGCCAGCGCCTGCACCAGCCCGACCAGCCCCGCCTTGCTGGCGGCATAGGCGGCCACGCCCGGGAAGCCGACGGTGTAGCCGACGAAAGTCGAGGTGAAGATCAGCGACCCGCCGCCGCGCCGCAGCATCGCCGGGATCTGGTGCCGAGCGGCCAGGAAGCCGCTGGTCAGGTTGGTCTCGACCGTCTGCCGCCAGTCCGCGGGCGACACCTCCGGCGTCGGCGCCATCGGCCCGACCATGCCGGCGGTGTTGAAGGCGATGTCGAGGCCGCCGAAGCGCTCCTCCGCCAGCGCCACCAGCGCCGGGGCGTAGGCCTCGTCGGTGACGTCGCCGGCCAGCGCCGCGGCCCGGCCGCCGGCCGCCGCGATCTCCCTGGCCAGCGTGTCCAGCTCCGCCTGCCGCCGCGCCCCGGCCACCACGGCCGCGCCCTCGCGCGCGAACAGCACCGCCGCGGCCCGGCCGATGCCGGAGCTGGCCCCGGCGACGATCGCCACCTTGCCCGCCAATGCGCCCATGTCCTCTCTCCTTCCATTGTTCCAGGCGGCGGAGGATGGCGGAGGGCATCGGCGGCCTCACTCCGGTTCTTGCCGCTCAATCCGGGCAGCGGTCCTGCGCCGCAGTGACGCCGGCCCTGTTCTCCATCAACATGGCTCGGGCCGGCGGAACGACGCTTCCGGAGGTGCCCAGATGCGAGCTCTTGCTGTCCATCTCAAGCGCTGGAGGCCGGCCGGGCTCGGCGCTGTGCTGATGCTGGCGCTGCTCACGCCGCACCAGGCCTCGGCGTGGTTCCGCGAGGGCCATGTGGCCACCGCGGCGCTGGCCTACGACATCCTGGAGCAGCACGACCCGGAGGCGATCGCCGCCGTTCTCCGGCTGATGCAGGCGCATCCGGACCGGGCCCGCTTCGACGCCCAGCTCGGCGGCCTGACCGGCCGCGTCGGCGAGCGCCGGATGTTCGAGCTGATGGCGATCTGGCCGGATGCCGTGAGGCGCACCCCCTACGATCACCCGAGCTGGCACTACAGCCCGCGGATCGTGTCCTCGATGCGCCGCCTGCTTCCCATCGCCTTCGGCAGCGCCCAGTGGGCGTTCGGGCACAATCTCGCGATCGCGCACGATGCCGCCGCCTCGGACGCGGCCCGGGCCGTCGCGCTCTGCTGGGTGATGCATATCGTCGGCGACATGCACCAGCCGCTGCACACGGCGCTGTGGATGTCATGGCGGTTCCCGATCACCGACGCCGGCGGACAGTGGGCCTGGATCCGCGCCTCACCGGATGCGGCTCCCGAGCGTCTCGGGCGGTTCTGGGACGCCGCGGGCCATCCGGGCGAGCTCGCCCTGGCCCAGTCGGGAGCGGTCGAGGTCGAGCTGGAGCAGGGCCCTCCGCCCGATACGGAGACGCTGTCGCCGGACCCGGAGACCGCCTTCGCCCGCTGGGTGGCCCACAGCCGCGAGCTCGCCTATGACGTCGTCTACCAGGGCGGAAGGCTGAAGCTGGGCACCTCGCCCGGCTCCGCCCCCGTTCTCCCGGGCGACTATGTCGAACAGGCCCAGCTGGTCAGCCGCGCCCAGCTCACCGCCGCCGGGCGCCGGATCGGGGCGCTGCTCATGGGCCTGCGCTGACGGGCGGGCGTCAGGCGGCCTCGCCCTGTTCGGCCGCCCGAAACAGCCTGCCGCCGATGGCGCGGGCGGCATCGAGATGCACGCCCATATCCTGCGTGTCCGGGGGCAGCAGCAGCTCCGAGGTGACGACGGGGGCGCCGCAGAAATCGAAGATGCCGTGGTCGATCTGCGTCTTCATGGCGCCGGAATAGCCGTGCCGCTCATAGGTCCGCCGGCCGGCGCCGCCGAGACCGACGAGATGGACCGGCAGATGGCCCAGCTTCTTCTCCAGCGCGCCGCCGGGGATCTCGTCATAGGCCCAGCCATTCGAGAACACCCGGTCGATCCAGCCCTTGAGCAGCCCCGGCATCGACCACCAGTACACCGGATAGACCAGCACCAGCGCATCGGCGCGGTCGATCCGCGCCTGCTCGGCGAGCACGTCGGCGGAGGGCGCCGCCTGCTTGAGATGGACGGCGTGGTCGTTTGCCGTGAAGCGCGGGTCGAAGCCTTCCGCCATCAGGTCGGCGATCTCGGCGGAATGGCCGGCCAGGGACACGCCCTCGGCGAGGCGGGCGGCCACGGCGTGGGTCAGCGATGTGGGATCGGGATGCGCGACGACGACGAGCGCGTGCATGCCGGCAGCTCCTGCTGGTGATTGCGGGGACGGACGAAGTTTTATATACTTTTCGTAACTTACGTTTGGTATATAAGCATGTCAAGCACCCCTGTGAGAGACTCCCGGTCGCCGCGCCGCCGCCTGTCGCGGGAGGAGCGGCACCGACAGCTCATGGACGTCGCCTGGCGCCTGGTGCGGGAGGAGGGGACGGACGCCCTGACCCTCGGCCGGCTGGCCGATCAGGCGGGCATCACCAAGCCGGTGGTCTACGACCATTTCGGCACGCGCACCGGGCTGCTGATCGCGCTGTACCGGGAGTTCGACGACCGCCAGACGGCCCTGCTGCAGGCCGCGCTGCGCACCGGCGAGCCGACCCTGGCCGGGCGGGCGGCGGTGATCGCCTCCGCCTATCTCGACTGCGTGCTGGCCCAGGGCCGCGAGATCCCGGGCGTGGTCGCGGCCCTGACCAGCTCGCCGGAGCTGGAGAAGGTCAAGCGCGAATGCGACGCGGTGTTCCGCGAGACCTGCCGCGCCGCCCTCGCGCCCTTCGCCCCATCCGGTGCCATCGCCCCCGCCGGCCTCTGGGCGATGCTCGGCGCCGCCGAAGCCCTGTCCGCCGCCGCGGCCGGTGGCGACCTCACCGCTGCGGAGGCGCAGGCGGAATTGGCCGAGACCATCGCCGCGATGGTTGCTAGGAATCGGGGCTGACGCCGGGGCGGAACAGCCGGGCGTCTTCCGCACGAAACCACGGGCAAGCCAGCATGCGCATCGTCGACGTCGTCGAGGTCACCAAGCCGATCGCCTCCCCGATCCGCAATGCCTATATCGACTTCTCCAAGATGACGACGAGCCTGGTGGCCGTGGTGACCGACGTGGTGCGCGACGGCCGCCGGGTCGTCGGCTACGGCTTCAACTCGAACGGGCGCTACGGCCAGGGCGGGCTGATCCGCGAGCGGTTCCGCGACCGCATCCTGGCGGCGGAGCCGGCGAGCCTGCTCGACGATGCCGGCGAGAACCTCGACCCGCACCGGATCTGGGCGGCGATGATGGCGAACGAGAAGCCGGGCGGGCACGGAGAGCGCTCGGTCGCCGTCGGCACCATCGACATGGCGGTGTGGGACGCCGTCGCCAAGATCGCCGGCCAGCCGCTGTTCCGGCTGCTGGCGCAGCGCAAGGGGCGCGAGGCGAACCCCCGCGTCTTCGTCTATGCCGCGGGCGGCTACTACTACCCCGGCAAGGACAATGCGGCGCTGCGGGCGGAGATGCGCGGCTATCTCGACCGCGGCTACACCGTCGTGAAGATGAAGATCGGCGGCGCCCCGATCGACGAGGATCGCGGCCGGATCGAGGCGGTGCTGGCGGAGATCGGCGGCCAGGCGCAGCTGGCGGTCGACGCCAATGGCCGCTTCGACCTCGAGACCGCGATCGCCTACGCCAGGATGCTGCGGGACTATCCGCTGTTCTGGTACGAGGAGGCCGGGGACCCGCTGGACTACGCGCTGCAGGCGGCGCTGGCGGAGTTCTATCCGGGCCCGATGGCGACCGGCGAGAACCTGTTCTCGCACCAGGACGCGCGGAACCTGCTGCGCTATGGCGGGATGCGGCCGGACCGCGACTGGCTGCAGTTCGACTGCGCCCTGTCCTACGGGCTGGTGGAGTATCTGCGCACCCTCGAGGTGCTGGCGCAGCTCGGCTGGTCGCCGGCGCGCTGCATCCCGCATGGCGGGCACCAGATGTCGCTGAACATCGCCGCCGGCCTGGGCCTCGGCGGCAATGAGAGCTACCCGGACCTGTTCCAGCCCTATGGCGGCTTCCCGGACGGGGTGCGAGTCGAAGACGGCCACATCGTCATGCCCGACCTGCCGGGCATCGGCCAGGAGCAGCGCTACATTGTCGTCTCGGCGCATTACGACCATCTCGGCACCCGCGGCGGCCGCATCTACAACGGGGCGGACGACAACGCATCGGGCACCGCCGCGCTGCTGGCCCTGGCCGACCATCTCGGCAAGCACCCGACCCGGCATCCGGTGATCTTCGCCGCCTTCTCGGGCGAGGAGCTGGGCATGATTGGCAGCGAAGGCTTCGTCCGCGCGCCGCCGGTCCCGCTCTCCGCCATGGGGGTGGAGATCAACATGGACATGATCAGCCGCAGCAGCCGCAACGAGGTCAGCGTCCTCGGCACCTGGCATTATCCGTTCCTGCGGCCCTGGCTCGAGCCGCTCTCCGGCAAGGCCGGGGCGCCGAAGATCATGTTCGGCCATGATGCGCCGGAGCCGAAGGACGAGGACTGGACCCTGCGCTCCGACCACGCGCCGTTCCACAAAGCGGGCATCCCCTTCGTCATGTTCGGGGGCGAGGAGCACGCCGACTACCATCGCCCGACCGACGATTTCGAGCGGATCAACCCCGTGTTCTATGTCCGCACGGTCGAGATGATCACCCGCGCGATCGCCGTCCTGGACGACAGGCTGGACGAGTTTCCGGTGCGCGCCGGCGCCTGACCCGCGGTCTGGCCGTCACTCCTTCGGCTTGCCGTAGACCCCGCGCAGGAAGAAGTCCCAGACCGCGTAGACCAGGGCCGCGCCCCAGAGGAACAGCCACAGCCGGTCGCCCAGCCACAGATACTCCGCCGCCAGGGCGGCGATCAGGAAGACGACGATCAGCAGCCGGACCCAGAGGGGTTCGAGCCAGGGATGGGCTTGCGGCGTCGGCATCGTCTCCAGCGCGTCCGGCGGGGCAGGGGCGGGGAGAGTGGCACGGAGCATGCCCCCGCATCCAGCGGCGTTTTGCGCCGCGCCCGGCCGCGCTATGGTCGGGCCGGCCGACACGAAAGGACCCTGCCGATGCCGAAGATCATCCTCGACTGCGACGTCGGCATCGACGACGCGCTCGCCATCCTGTGGCTGGCCGACCGGCCGGGGGTGGAGATCGCCGCCCTCGGCAGCGTGCACGGCAACGCCCATGCCGACGTCGCCGCCGCCAACGCCCAGCATGTCTTCGACCTGGTCGGGCTCGGCCATGTCCCGGTCGCGGTCGGGGCCGAGGCGCCGTTGGCCCAGCCGGTCAGCATCAGCGGCCATGTCCACGGCGACGACGGGCTCGGCGGTCACGGCCCGCAGGCGCCGCTGCGGCCATTCGCACCCGAGACCGCGGCCGAGCAGCTGGTCCGTCTGGCCCGGGCCGAGCCGGGCGCCCACGCCATCCTGGCCACCGGGCCGCTGACCAATCTGGCGCTGGCGCTGCATCTCGAGCCGGAGCTGCCGCGGCTGGTCGAGCGGGTGGTGGTGATGGGCGGGGCGGTGACCGTGCCGGGCAACATCACCGCCGCGGCCGAGGCCAACATCTTCCACGACCCGGAGGCGGCGGAGGCGGTGTTCGCCGCGTCGTGGCCGGTCACGCTGGTCGGGCTCGACGTCACCATGACCGCCTGGCTGGGCGAGGCGGAGCTGGCGCGGATCGAGGCAGATTCCCGGCCGCGCGGGCGCTTCGCCTGCTCCATCCTGCAGCACTATGTCGGCTTCTATCACGCCCGCTACGGCATCCGCGGCTGCGCCCTGCACGACCCGGCGGCGGCGATGCTGCTGCTCGACCCCGGCCTCGCCGACTATGCCGAGTGGCCGGTCCGGGTCGAGCTCAGCGGCGACCTGACCCGCGGCATGACCCTGGCCGACCGGCGCGGTGTCCCCGAGGAGCAGGCGGCGGCGGGGCGGCCCGCCGTCCGGGTGGCGACCCGGATCGACCGCGACCGCGTGGTCGGCGGCTTCCTCGACGGGCTGCTGCGCTGACGGCAGGAAGTCGACCGCCGGTCTATTCTTGCCGATTGTCGCGATACATCTGGTCGCGACGCGGCGCTTGCCGAAAGAACCGCCAATCCGTTGCGCATGGATTGGTCGGATGATTATTCGGAAAGCACATGGAACGGTCGCCGTTTGATTGAAATACCATACACCAGCAGCTCGCCGGAGGCGCCAAACCAAAAAAGCCGTGCATTCGTCGGGGATGTTCCATTAAATGACCCTCCCCCGGCGGCGCTTCGTCGGGACGACTTGCGGTTTCGCTCCGGCGAAGGCCGGGGCAAAAAGGGGAGGTTTCATGAAGGTTCGTACTCTGCTCGCGGCGGGGGCTGCGGCCGTGGCCGCGATGGGCTTTGCCGCCTCGGCACAGGCCGGCGCCGTGCTCGATGCCATCAAGCAGAAGGGCTTCGTGCAGTGCGGCGTCAACACCGGCGCGCCCGGCATGTCGGTGCCCGACAGCCAGGGCAACTGGACCGGTCTCGACGTCGACACCTGCCGCGCCTTCGCCGCGGCGATCTTCGGCGACGCGACCAAGATCAAGTTCACGCCGCTGAACGCGCAGGTCCGCTTCACGGCGCTGCAGTCGGGCGAAGTGGACGTCCTGGCCCGCAACACCACCTATTCGCTGACCCGCGACACCGAGCTCGGCCTGAACTTCACCGCCATCAACTTCTATGACGGCACCGGCTTCCTGGTGCCGACGAAGCTGGGCGTCAAGAGCGCCAAGGAGCTGAACGGCGCTTCGATCTGCGTCCAGCCGGGCACGACCACCGAGCTGAACCTGGCCGATTGGTTCCGGGCGAACAAGCTGGACTTCACGCCGGTCGTGATCGAGCGTCTCGAAGACATCGAGGCCGCCTTCTTCTCCGGCCGCTGCGACGCCTACACCACGGACCTGTCCAGCCTCGCCGGCACCCGGGTCGCCAAGGCGCCCAACCCGGACGACTACGTGCTGCTGCCCGAGGTGATCTCGAAGGAGCCGCTGGCTATCGCCGTGCGCCAGGGCGACGAGCAGTGGGCCGACGTCACCCGCTGGGTCTTCAACGCGCTGATCCAGGCGGAGGAGAGCGGCATCACCAGCAAGAACATCGACGACTTCAAGAACTCCCAGGACCCGACCGTCCGGCGCATGCTCGGCACCGACCCCGGCATGGGCAAGGCGCTCGGCCTGCCCGAGACCTGGGCCTATGACGCGATCAAGCAGGTCGGCAACTACGGCGAGATCTTCGACCGCAATGTGGGCAAGGATTCCGCCCTCAAGCTCCAGCGCGGCCTGAACGCCCTGTGGAACAACGGCGGGCTGCAGTACCCGCTGCCGATCCGCTGATATCGGATCGGGGCTGCCGCCGGCTCCATCGCGAGCCGGCGGTGGACCCGCGGAAGCCCGCAGGTCGGCTGGAGTGGCACAGGCCGAGGATCATCTATGACCATTACTGTCTCCGGGGGATCCGGAAAAAGCGTCCGTCGCAGGCGCGCGCTCAACGATCCGCGACTGCGGTCGGTCGTCTATCAGATCATCATCCTTGCGGTCGTGGTGGGGGTCGGATGGTTCCTGATCTCGACCATGCTGCAGAACCGCGCCGCGAGCGGGATCGCGGTCGGCTATGACTTTCTTTACGGCCCCGCGAATATTCGCCTGAGCGACGATTCGCTGATCTCGTACGCCCCCTCGGACAACTGGATCCGCGCCCTCGAGGTCGGTGTTCTCAACACCCTCGTCGTCTCCGTTCTCGGCATCGTCCTGGCCACGATCCTCGGTACCGTGATCGGTGTGGCGCGGCTGTCTGGCAACTGGCTGGTGGCCAAGCTGGCGGCCGTCTATGTCGACGTCCTTCGCAACATTCCGCTGCCCATCCAGCTGCTCCTGTGGATCGGCCTGATCCGGTTCGCGCCGCCGCCGAGGGAGGCGATCACCCTCCTGCCCGATGTCTTCATCAGCAACAAGGGCCTGCGGGTGCCCGCGATCCAGAACGACCCGATCTTCCTCTGGGTCGGCATCGCGGCGCTGATCGGCCTGATCGCGGCCTGGGCCATCCATCGCTGGGCCAAGGCGCGCCAGGCGGCGACGGGGCAGCCCTTCCCCAGCGTCTGGACGGGCCTCGCCGTGGTCCTGATCCTGCCGATCGCGGTCTGGCTGGCGGGCGGCGCCCCGGTGGTGCTCGAGCTGCCGCAGCTCGGCCGCTTCGATTTCACCGGCGGATGGACCCGTAGCCCCGAATTCGCAGCCGTGCTGATCGGGCTTTCGGTTTATACCGCGGCCTTCATCGCCGAGATCGTGCGCGGCGGCATCCTCGCGGTGTCGCACGGCCAGACCGAGGCGGCCCGCTCGCTGGGCCTGCATTCGGGCATCACTCTGCGGAAGATCATCCTGCCCCAGGCGCTGAGAACGATCCTGCCGCCCTTGACCAGCCAGTATCTCAACCTGACCAAGAACTCCTCGCTCTCGGTCTTCGTCGGGTATTTCGATCTGGTGCTGGTGGGCAACACCATGGGCAACCAGACCGGCCGCTGGGTCGAGGCGATCTCGATCTACATGGCGATCTACCTGACGATCAGCCTCGCGATCTCGATCGGGATGAACGCCTACAACCGTCGCATGGCCTTGCGGGAGCGCTGAGAATGTCGGACGGACGCTCCCTCACCGATCCCTTCGTCGCCACCGGCGAGATCCCGGCCCAGCCGCCGCCCAGCAGCGCCGTCGGGCCGATCGCCTGGCTGCGGCGCAATCTCTTCAGCACCTGGTACAACGTCATCCTGACCCTGGCGATCGCCTATCTGTTGTATCTGGTGGTGCCGCCGCTGATCTCCTGGGCGTTCATCGACCCGGTCTGGGGGCCGGCGACGCCGGATCAGCCGGCCCGCGAGGTGGTGGACGCCTGTCGCGCCGCCGCGGGGGCATGCTGGGCCTTCATCGGCGAGAAGTACCGGCTGATCTTCTTCGGCCTCTACCCCTATGGCGAGGAATGGCGGCCGGTCCTGGCCATGATCCTGATGGTCGGGGTCGTGGTCATCAGCACGATGCGCCGGTTCTGGAGCCGGTGGCTGATCTGGGCCTGGGTCGTGGTGATCGTGGCGGCGATCGCGCTGATGTACGGGGCCATCCCCCTCGGCTTCGTCGACATTCCCGTTCCGGGCCTGAGCATCGTCGAAACCGTGAAATGGGGCGGCCTGCCTCTGACCATCGGCCTGTCGATGGTGGGCCTCGCGGTCGCCTTCCCCTTCGGCATCCTCCTGGCGCTCGGCCGCGCCTCCGCGATGCCGGTCGCGCGGGTGCTCTCCGTGACCTATATCGAGATGATCCGCGGCGTCCCGCTGATCACCGTGCTGTTCATGTCGAGCTACCTGTTCCCGCTGTTCCTGCCGACGGGATGGAACTTCAACGGGCTGCTGCGGACCCAGATCGCGATCATCCTGTTCTCGGCCGCCTATCTGGCCGAGGTCGTGCGCGGCGGGCTGCAGGCGCTGCCGAAGGGCCAGTTCGAGGCCGCCGACAGCCTCGGCCTCGGCTACTGGCAGAAGCAGCGGCTGATCATCCTGCCGCAGGCGATACGGGTGTCGATCCCGGCCCTGGTCAACTCGTTCATCGGCGTCTTCATGGACACGACGCTGATCACGACGGTCAGCATGTACGACATCCTGCAAGGCGCCCGCGCCGGCTTGGCCGACGCGATCTGGGGGCCGTACTACAAGGAAGCCTATGTGTTCGTGGCGCTGATCTTCTTCGTGTTCTGTTTCTCCATGTCGCGCTATTCGCAGTATCTGGAGAAGTATCTGAACATCGGTACGCGCCGCCGCTGACAGGGAGACTGTAACAATGACTGCGACGCAAGCGACCGCGACCCAGCCGGAAATCCTGATCCAGATGTCCGGGGTCAACAAATGGTACGGCGAGTTCCATGTCCTGCGGGACATCAACTTCGCCGTCGAGAAGGGCGAGAAGGTGGTGATCTGCGGGCCCTCGGGCTCCGGCAAGTCGACCCTGATCCGCTGCCTGAACCGGCTGGAAGAGCACCAGAAGGGCTCGATCGTCGTCGACGGCATCGAGCTGACCAATGACGTCAAGAACATCGACGCCATCCGCCGCGAGGTCGGCATGGTGTTCCAGCAGTTCAACCTGTTCCCGCACCTGACGGTGCTGGAGAACCTGACCCTCGCCCCGATCTGGGTCCGCAAGGTCCCGAAGAAGGAGGCCGAGGAGACGGCGATGTACTTCCTCAAGCGGGTCAAGATCCCCGAGCAGGCGCAGAAGTATCCGGGGCAGCTGTCCGGCGGCCAGCAGCAGCGCGTGGCGATCGCGCGATCGCTGTGCATGAAGCCGAAGATCCTGCTGTTCGACGAGCCGACCTCGGCGCTCGATCCCGAGATGATCAAGGAAGTGCTCGACGTCATGGTCGAACTGGCCCGCGAAGGCATCACCATGATCTGCGTCACCCACGAGATGGGCTTCGCCCGGACCGTGGCGAACCGGGTGATCTTCATGGATCGCGGCCAGATCGTGGAGCAGAACGAGCCGGAGGAATTCTTCAAGAACCCGAAGTCGGACCGGACCAAGCTGTTCCTGAGCCAGATCCTGGCACATTGAGGGCAGGGGCGCCGGTCGGGCGCCCCGTTCCCGTCCCGAGGCCGGCGAGGCGCTGCCCGCCGGCCTTTTTCATGCCCAATGGGTGGCTGCCGCCGCTTCCGCAGGGAATTCCGGGCTGGACATCGTGTCGATCGGGCGGTGTGCGGCTCCAGCCTTGCGCATCTGCGAAGGTGTGGCCCTCCGGCCACAGGTCGTTGCGATTTTATCTTACATACATTCTAGAATGTATAATCTGATTGCCGCGTCTCCGAGGGCGAGACTATGGTCTCGAAGTTTTCGGGGCATCCGCCCGACCGACCGCCAAGGCCGATCGGACTGTGCTTTCGATGACACAGATCGGCGCCGTTTCGGGGGACTCGCTTTCGACACGGCCGCCATCGCCCGACCGGCAGCGTCGGGTTCTGCCTGCAAGCCCCGATGGGCAGCCAAGACGGGGCAGGCAAGCAGGCGGGCCGAGAGGCGTCTTGAGCGAACCGCCCTGCATTCGGTGTGGGGCATAGGAGGGAAGAATGAAGAAGGTACTGCTGGGTGGTACGGCGCTTGTCGCCGCCGCTCTGATCGGCGCGATGCCGGCATCGGCGGCCGACGCCAATGTGACGTCCGGTCTTTCGCTGAAGATCAGCGGCTTCATCGGGTCCCAGGCGACCCTGTCTCTGGGCGACACCCAGAACGACGAATTCGACCGCGACTACGACTTCCAGAGCAGCGCCCGGATGCAGTTCGACGTCAAGAACGTCACTGATTCCGGCCTGGAATACGGCGGCCGCATCCGTTTCAACTCGGTCAATCGCCGCGACGACGTCCAGGTGGACCGCACCTACGTCTATGTAAAGGGCGGCTTCGGTACGGTGACCTTCGGTAACGCGCCGACCACCGCCGATGACTTCGGCTATGTCTACGCGCATGACCAGCTGAGCGGCGACATGGGCCTGGGCGCCGGCTTCGGCGACCTGCTCGACGGCAACTTCTACTTCGGCGGCAACGAGTTCTTCTCGATCGACGCGACCTACCTCGCCGGTCTGAGCAACGCCGACACCCGAATCAAGTACACCTCGCCGACCTTCGACGGCTTCAGCTTCGGTGTCGACTTCACCCCGGTGGTCGGTGGTCCGGACCATGCCGGCAATGGCGGCCGGAACGACCTGTTCAACGACGACGAGACGATCTACGAGAACGTCGTCACCGCCGGCGTCAACTACGAGCAGACCTTCGACGCCGTGTCGCTCCGCCTCGCCGCCTCGGCCGCTTACGGCAACGGCGTCAGGACCTCCATCAACAGCGACAACCTGAGCGGCAACGATCTCGAGGTCTACACCCTCGGTGGCCAGGTCAGCTCCGGCGGCATCTACTTCAGCGTGAACTGGACGCACAACGAGCAGACCGCGTTCACGTTCAAGCCGGTCGACACCGTCATCGGCAACCTCAGCTACCAGTGGGGGCCGTTCCTGGCTTCGGCCTCCTACGCCTATACCTGGGCCGACAAGGGCAATGGGCTGGATTCGTCCTACACCAGCGGCGCGGATCTGAAGGAAGACCACCTCGCTGGCGTGAACCTGACCTACACCCTGGCTCCGGGCCTCAACACCTATGCTGAGGTCATCTACTCGAAGCAGAACTTCCGCGCGGGCGCGGATTGGGAGTCCGCCAGCCTCGGCACCGGCATCGTCCTCGGCTTCTAAGAAGCCCTGGCGAGTCCGGACCGAAAGGTCGGCTCGGGAAGACCGGGCGTGACAGACCACTCCTAACGGTCTCTGTCTCGTCCCCTCGAAGGCTGAAAGGTCACGTCCGGTCGACGGAGGATGCGCGGTCTGCAGACCGCGCATCCTCTTTTTTATGTGCGTCTCGAGCGATGCTGTCCGGCCTGTCTCCATCTACATTACATACGTTCATGCATGTATATTCTCGTTGCTTCGCTCCGCCGGAGAGATTACCGTTCCGTAATCTCGCGACGGGCCGAGTCCCGAAGGCCCCGCAGCCCGGGGCGGACTCGGACCTTCGTCCTGGGAGATGCGCTCTCGATTTCCTGTGCAAAGCCAAGGCTCGGCGTGGACGGCCCACCGGATTTTCCGGCGATGCGATCCTCAGATCGGCGAAGCCGTCGAGACGGACCGAGTGGAGGAGGGGAAGTGAAGAAGGTTCTGCTGGGTGGGGCGGCGCTGGCCGCCATGGGACTGGCCGGCGCGGCGCCGGCATCGGCTGCGGACGCGAATGTGACGTCCGGTCTGCAGCTCAAGATCAGCGGTTTCATCGGCTTCCAGGCCACGTTGAATCTGGGCGACACCCAGAACGACGAGTTCGCTCGCGACTATGATTTCCAGAGCGGCGCGCGGCTGATCTTCGACGTCAAGAACGTCACCGATTCGGGCCTGGAATACGGCGGTCGTATCCGTTTCGATCAGGTCAACCGCCGCGACGACGTCAGCGTCGACCGCACCTATGTCTATGTGAAGGGCGGTTTCGGCACGGTGACCTTCGGTAACGCGCCGACCGTGGCCGACGACATCGGCTATGTCTATGCCCACGACGCCCTTGCCAGCGAGATCGGCGCGGGCGGCCTCAATTTCGGCGACCTGCTCGACGGCGACTTCCCGCTGGGCGGCGGCGATCTCTACTCGCTCAACGCCACCTATCTGGCGGGGCTGAGCAACGCCGACACCCGAATCAAGTACACGTCGCCGACCTTCAGCGGCTTCAGCTTCGCCTTCGACTTCACGCCCGTCGTCGGCGGCGCGAATCATGCCGGCAACGGCGGCCGCAACGACCTGTTCGACGACGACGACACCTATTACGAGAACGTCGTCACGGGCGGCATCAACTACGAAGAGACGTTCGATTCGGTCTGGGTCCGCCTGGCCGCCACGGCCGCCTACGGCAACGGTGTCCGGACCTCCGGGGCCGGCGCCAATCCGAACGGCAACGACCTTGAGGTCTACACCCTCGGCGGCATGGTCCAGTCGGGCGGCATCGCCGCTAGCGTGAACTGGACCCACAACGAGAGCATTGCGGTCGCCGACAAGCCGGTCGACTCGATCGTGGCCGATCTCAGCTACCAGTGGGGTCCGTATCTGGCGTCGCTGTCCTACGCCTACACCTGGGCGGACAAGAACAACGGCCTGGACTCGCAGTTCTCCAGCGGCACCGATCTCCAGGACAACCACATCGCCGGCGTGAACTTCACCTACACGCTCGCGCCGGGCCTGAACACCTATGGCCAGGTGATCTACGAGAAGCAGAACTATCGCGCCGGCCAGGATTGGGAGACCGCCAATCTGATGACGGGCGTGCTCCTGGCGTTCTGATCAAGCCGTCACCCGTGTGACGGCTCGGGAAGACCGGACGTGACGGACCACTCCTGACGGTCTCTGTCTCGTCCCCTCGAAGGCTGAAAATCACGTCCGGTCGATGGAGGATGCGCGGTTCTGCAGGCCGCGCATCCTTTTTTTATGGCTGGCCGGCCAAGCAATGGCTGCTTCAATGCATACATTCATGAATGTATATAGAGCTTGCTCCCACTCTGCTCCGGTATTACGGTTTGGCATCCCCGGGCGGGTCGAGGCTTGGCTTCCCGAACTCGCGTGGAGGAGCGGAATTCGCCGCGGGGGACTTTGTCTCTATATTCCTTGGCGCAGGCTTTCACGGCCCCGGCGGGCCTGAGTCCGGCAATGACCCGATGCGGATGCCAGGCGTCCGCGACGACGGGGCGGGAGGAGGGGAAATGAAGAAGGTTCTTCTTGGAGGGACGGCTGTTGCCGCCCTGGGACTGGCCGGCGTGGCGCCGGCATCGGCGGCCGACACGAACGTGACCTCCGGTCTTCAGCTGAAGATCAGCGGCTTCATCGGCTGGCAGTCCACGCTGGTGCTCAGCGACAGCCAGCACAGCAGCCTCGACCGCGACTACGACTTCCAGACCAATGCGCGCCTGATCTTCGACGTCAAGAACGTCACCGATTCCGGGCTGGAATATGGCGGCCGCATCCGCTTCGATTCGGTCAACCGCCGCGACGACGTCAATATCACGCGCCTCTACGCCTATCTGAAGGGGGGCTTCGGCACCCTGACCTTCGGCGATGCGCCGACCGTCGCCGACGATATCGGCTACGTCTACGTCCATGACGAGCTGGTCGGCAACATGGGCGCCGGCGGGATGAATTTCGGCGAGCTGCTGGACGGCGACTTCCCTGTGGGCGGCGGCAACTTCTACTCGATCAACGCGACCTATCTCGCCGGCCTGACCAATCAGGACACGCGGATCAAGTACACCTCGCCGACCTTCGACGGCTTCAGCTTCGCTGTCGACTTCACCCCGGTGGTCGGCGGGGCGGACCACGCCGGCAATGGCGGCCGCAACGACCTGTTCGACGACGACGAGACCTATTACGAGAACGTCGTCACCGCCGGCGTGAACTATGAGGATACGTTCGGCGATTGGTCGGTCCGCGGGGCGGCCACGGCGGCCTACGGCGCCGGCATCCGGACATCGGCCTCGGGCGCAAATCCGGGCGGCCACGACCTCGAGGTCTATACGCTGGGCGGCCAGGTCGGGTACCAGGGCATCTGGGCCAGCGTGAACTGGACCCACAACGAGCAGCTCGCGGCCTCGGACAAGCCAGTCGACACCATCATCGGCGACCTCAGCTACCAGTGGGATCGATATCTGGTGTCGCTGTCCTATGCCTATACCTGGGCCGAGAAGAACAACGGCCTGGAGTCCGAATACACCAGCGGCGAGGACCTGAAGGACAATCACATCGTCGGCGCGAACTTCACCTACACGCTCGCCCCCGGTCTCAACACCTATGCCCAGATGATCTATGAGAAGCAGAACTTCCGGCAAGGCGGGGACTTCGAGAACGCCAACCTGATCACCGGTCTTATCCTTGGATTCTGACCCTGGGGTGCCGCACGTCCCGGCTCAGGTCGCCAGAGGGATGTGCGGCGCAGCCGTCCGCGGTAGCAATCCGCTGAGGCGGGGGTCGGGCTTGCGCACCACCCGCTGCGCATAGGGGACGAAGCCGGCGCGCTGGTAATGTGCCAGCGCCTTCGGGTGGTCCAGCGTGCAGGTGTCGACCGTCATCCGCCGGATCGGCCGCGCCCAGGCGAGGTCGATCAGCGACCACAGCAGGAACGGTCCCAGCCGGCGGCCGATGAACTCCGGGATCAGCCCGAAATAAGCGAGATCGGTGGTCTCGGCGTTGGCCTGGAACAGCTCGCCGAAGCCGGCGGGCGTGCCGTCGAGGTACAGCACATAGACGCCGGTACGCTCGTCGTTCAGCCGGGCGGCCAGCTTGTCGTCGTCCCACTCCCTCCGGTCGGTCCACAGCCAGTTGGCGCCGACCGTGTCGTAGAGATAGCGGTAGAAGGACACGGTCGCCGGCTCGGCCCGCATCAGCAGGTGCCGGGCCAGCGGCGGGGGCGGCGGCGGGCGCCACGGCCTGGCCGTCATCTCCAGCTGGGTGACGGTGACCGTCAGCTCCGGGACGGCCGCGGCGCTCATGATGGCTTCCGCGCCGGGCCGGTCTCGACCGGCGTGTCCCCCGGCATGCCCCATTCGGCCCAGGATCCGTCATAGACCGCCGCGTCCTCGCGGCCGATTCGGTGCAGGCCGAGGGCCAGGACGCAGGCGGTGATGCCGCTGCCGCAACTCGCCGTCACCGGCCCGCTCTCCGGCAGGCCCGCGGCGGCGAAGCGCGCGGCGATCTCCTCGGGCGGCAGCAGGGTCTTGCTCGCCGGATCCAGCAGCTCGCCGAAAGGCAGGTTGAGGGCGCCCGGTATATGGCCGCCGCGCAGGCCGGGCCGCGGCTCCGGCGCCGTGCCCTCGAAGCGCTCGCTCGCCCGGGCGTCGACCACGGCGCCGACCCGGCCGGCCAGGATCTCGGCCTTGCTGCGCACCAGCGCCGGCCGCGGATGTGGGGTGAAGCGCGCCGGGGCGGGGGTGGAAATGCCGCTTTCCAGTGGCCGGCCCTCCGCCTTCCAGGCCGGCAATCCTCCATCCAGCACCGCCACGCCGTCATGGCCGAAGGCGCGCAGCATCCACCAGGCGCGGGCCGCGCTCATCAGCCCGTGCACGTCGTAGCAGACCACGAAGCTGTCATTGCCGATGCCCAGCGCGGCCATCCGCTCCGCGAACAGCTTCGGCGGCGGCAGCATATGCGGCAGGCCCCCAGGCGCCTTGCTTTCCGGCGCCGCGATATCGTCGACGTCGAAGAACACCGCGCCTGGGATATGGGCCTCGGCGAACTCCGCCGCGGCGTCGCGGTTGGTGCCGGGCAGGTGGTAGGTGGCGTCGACGACGCGGACGTCCGGGTCGTCGAGATGGTCGGCCAGCCAGGCGGTGGAGACGATGGTGTTCATGCTTCGCCTGCGAAGGTGAGGACGACCCGGCGGTTCTGCTTGCCCTTGTTCTCGATCTTGGCGACCGCGAGGGGGCCGATCTCCGCCGTGTTGCGGACATGGGTGCCGCCGCAGGGCTGCAGGTCGACCGGGGCGGCGGCGTCGCCGATCCGCACCAGCCGCACCCGCCCGAAGCCGCTCGGCGGCTTGACCGACATGGTGCGCACCAGCTCCGGCCGCGCCGCCAGCTCCTCGTCGGTGATCCACTCGGTCTCGATCGGCAGGGCGGCCGCGACCAGCTCGTTCAGCCGGGCGGTGATCGCCGCGGCGTCCAGCGCGTCGCCCGGCAGGTTGAAGTCCAGCCGGCTGCGCTCGGCGCCGATCTGCCCGCCGGTGACGTCGCCGGGAACCGCGACGCACAGCAGGTGCAGGGCCGTGTGCATCCGCATGTGGCGGTAGCGCCGCTCCCAGTCCAGCGCCAGCTCGACCGGCGTGCCGGGAGCGGGCAGGGCGGTGCCGTCGGCGGCGAGATGGCGGATCTCGTCGGGCATCGCCCCCTTGCGGGTGTCGGCCACGGCGATCTCGCCTCCGGCCCAGCGGATGGCGCCGGTGTCGCCCGGCTGGCCGCCGGCGGTGGCGTAGAACACGGTCCGGTCCAGGACGATGCCCTCCGGCGTCGCGTCGACCACGATGGCGGTCGCGCCGCTGGCATAGGCGTCGTCGCGGAACAGCAATTCGGTCATGCGCTGGTCTCCAGCCAGTCGGGTTCCGGCAATCCCTTCTCGCGCAGGAAGTCCGGGTTGTAGAGCTTCGACTGATAGCGGCTGCCGTGGTCGGCCAGGATGGTGACGATGGTGTGGCCCGGCCCCATCCGCCGCGCCATCTTCACCGCGCCGGCCAGATTGATGCCGGTCGACCCGCCCAGCAGCAGCCCTTCGTCCCGGGCCAGGCCGAACAGGATCCGCAGCGCCTCCTCGTCGGTCGCCTGCTGCGCCCAGTCGAGCGGCATGCCCTCGAGGTTCTTGGTCACCCGGCCCTGGCCGATGCCCTCGGTGATCGAGCTGCCTTCGGCCTTCAGCTCGCCATGCTCGTACCAGTTGTACAGCGCCGCCCCCAGCGGGTCGGTCAGCGCGATCTGCACCTTCGGGTCGCGCTCCTTCAGCGCCAGGGCGACGCCGGCCAGCGTGCCGCCGGTGCCGACGGCGCAGGTGAAGCCGTCGATCCGGCCGCCCGTCTGCTCCCAGATCTCCGGCCCGGTGGTGCGGTAATGGCCGTCGCGGTTGGCGACGTTGTCGAACTGGTTGGCCCAGATCGCGCCGTTCGGCTCGCTCTGCGCCAGCTCGGCCGCCAGGCGCTCCGAGTAGCGGACGTAGTTGTTCGGGTCCTTGTAGGGAACGGCATCGACCTCGACCAGCCTGGCGCCGGCCAGGCGGATCGCATCCTTCTTCTCCTGGCTCTGGGTCCGCGGCAGGACGATGACGCTGCGATAGCCCAGCGCCCGGCCGACCAGCGCCAGGCCGATGCCGGTGTTGCCGGCCGTGCCCTCGACGATCGTGCCGCCGGGCCGCAGCGTGCCCCGCGCTTCGGCGTCGCGGATGATCGCCAGCGCCGCCCGGTCCTTGACCGAGCCGCCGGGGTTCAGGAACTCCGCCTTGCCCAGGATCTCGCAGCCCGTCTCCTCCGACAGGCGGGCGAGGCGGATCAGCGGCGTGTTGCCGATCGCGCCGACAAAGCCGTCGACGATCTGGCGGGAAGGCGTGTCGCTCATGCTCGGTCCCAGTTCTCGGATCAGGCGTCCCCGGAGACCTTAGAGGGCGCCATTGGCGGCTTCAAGCGACGCCCAGCGGCGGCGCAGCGACTCCCGGTTCAGTGCGAACCATTGCAGCGCGATCAGGGTGATGGCGTTCTGGATCCGGCCCTCCGCCAGCAGCGCCAGGGCCTCGTCAGCCGGCATCGGCAGGATGCGGATGTCCTCCTGCTCGGTCGCCAGCCCGTGCAGGCTGCGCTCGGCCGGCGCCTCGACACGGCCGCAGAACAGGCTGACCCATTCGTTGAAACCGCCCGGGCTGGTGGCGAATTCGCCGATCGGCAGCAGGTCGGCCACGGCCAGGCCGGTCTCCTCCTGCGTCTCGCGGGCGGCGGAATGCTCCGGCGCCTCGTCGGCATCGATCAGGCCGGCCGGGATTTCGACCATCCAGGCCGGCCGGTCGGCGATCCAGGCGCCCAGCCGGAACTGCTCCAGCAGCACCACCCGGTCGGCGACCGGGTCGTAGGGCAGCAGGCCGACGGCCGGGCGGCGCAGCACCAGTTCGCGCGTCAGCGGCTCGGTCCAGCCGCCGTCGAAGCGGCGGTGGCGCAACTGCAGCCGGTCCAGCCGGAAGAAGCCGGCATAGTCGGTCCGCCGCTCGATCAGCTCGACATCGGCGTCATTGTCGAAGGCCACTCTCGTTCACTCCTGCGCGGCGGGCGACGCGGGGACCATAGCGGCGGCGACGGCCGGGCGCCACGGCGCCGCGCGCCGCAGGCGGGACGGGGATTAGGGTTTGACGCGGCGGCGCCGCGGTCGCGATACTTCCCATCGGGCCCGGCGGGCTGCGATGTCGCGGACGGGCGCTTCGTTGTCGCCAGGGGAAACAAAGGGATGGCCCACGGGCCGTCTAATGGCCTTGGTTGCGGGCCGAGGCTTCGGAAATTCAAGAAAGCCGGCGCCGCCACAGGGTGGTTCCAAGCGTCTCGACAGGGAGAGCCTGATGGACATCAAGGATCTGGGGAAGGTTCACGTCGCGATTCCGAAGCTGGCCGAGGATCTGCGCGACGGCCGGGTCGACCGGCGCGAATTCCTGCGCACATCCGTGCTGCTCGGCCTGGCGATCCCGACCGCGTATTCCGTGGCCTCGGTGCTGACCGGCGACCCGATCGTGCCGCAGGCGGCGGCGCAGGAGACGCCGCGCAAGGGCGGCACGCTGCGGATCGGCATCTTCGTCATGGATGCCAGCGACCCGGCGATCTACGACTGGTCGGAGAAGGGAAATTCCGCGCGGCAGCTGATCGAGCCGCTGGTGCGGATCGGCACCGACAACCTCTCCCATCCCCACTTGGCCGAGAAGTGGACGGCGAATGACGACGTCACGGTGTGGACGCTGTCGCTCCGCAAGGGGGTGAAGTGGAGCAACGGCGACGACTTCAACGCCGATGACGTGATCAAGACCTTCGAGCGCTGGCTCGACAGCAAGACCGGCTCCTCCAACCAGGGCCGGTTCAGCGGCCTGACGGTGAAGGAAGGCGACACCATCAAGATCGCGCCGAACGCGCTGGAGCGGGTGGACGACCACACGGTCCGCTTCCACTTCCAGAACGCCATGCTCTCCTTCCCCGAGAGCCTGGGCGACTATCCGGCGCTGATCACCCATCGCGACTTCGCCACCAAGTTCGAAGCCAACCTGATCAAGCACCCGATCGGCACCGGCCCGTTCAACCTGAAGGAATACGTGGTCGGCCAGCGCGCGGTGTACACCAAGAAGGCCGATTACTGGGGCGGCGAGCCCTATATCGACGAGCTGCAGTTCATCGATCTCGGCGCCGACCCGGCGGCGGAGCTGGCGGCCCTGTCCTCGGGCCAGGTCGACCTCCTGTACAAGCTCGACCCCAACCTGCTGCCCGGCTACCAGGCCAACCCGCAGGTCAAGGTCTACGACAAGGACACGGCGATCGTCGGCGTCGCCCGCATGCGGGTGACCGAGAAGCCGTTCGACGACAAGCGGATCCGCCAGGCGGTGCAGGCCTGCATCGACCACGACCGGCTGCTGCAACTGGCCTATCAGGGCCTCGGCATCGCCGGACAGGACTTCCACGTCGCGCCGATCCATCCGGAATACACCGATCTCGGCCCGATGAAGCAGGACTACGAGAAAGCGAAGAAGCTGCTGGCCGAGGCCGGCCACCCGAACGGCCTCGACATCGAGATCAACTGCGTCGACGACCCGAAATGGGAAGGCCAGATCGGCGTGGTGCTGTCCGAGATGGTGAAGCCGGCCGGCATCAACCTGAAGGTCAACATCCTGCCCGGCGGCACCTATTGGGACCGCTGGACCGCCTGGCCGTTCAGCGTGACGCAGTGGACCACCCGGCCGCTTGGCGTGCAGGTGCTCGACGTCGCCTACCGCAAGGGCGCGTCCTGGAACGAGACCGGCTACGACAACCCGGAGTTCGAGAAGCTCCTGAACCAGGCGCAGGCCACGATCGACGTGCCGAAGCGCAAGGAGATCGTGAAGCAGATCGAGCAGATGCTGCAGGACGACGCCATCACCATCATCCCGTTCTGGCTCAAGATCTATACCGCCAGCACGGACAAGGTGCAGGGCTTCGCCTACCACTTCGCCCGCGAGATGTATTTCGACAAGGTGTGGCTGTCGGCGTGAGGATGCAGGCCAGAGGTGTCGGACGGGGGCGCGTCACGCGTCCCCGGGCCGGCAAGCGGGGGGAGGTAGTGAGGCGATGCTGATCTTCCTCGCCAAGCGCGCCTTCTTCATGGTGCTGACCATGCTGGCGGTGTCGCTGCTGGTCTTCCTCCTCCTGGAGGTCAACGGGTCGGCCGTGGCGGTGAAGGTCCTCGGCCCCTACAGCTCAGAGGAGCAGCGGCGCCTGTGGCTCGAGGCGCACGGCTATTTCGCGCCGTGGTACGAGCGCTACCTCGCCTGGCTCGGCCGCATGGCGAGCGGCGAGTTCGGCGATTCCCTGCGCTTCAAGACCCCGGTCGCCGACGTGCTGTGGCCCCGGCTGCAGAACACCGCGATCCTCGCCGCCTGCGTCTTCCTGATCATGGTGCCGGTCTCGGTCGTGCTCGGCGTCCTCGCCGGCATGCGCGAGGGCTCGGGCACCGACCGCACCATCTCGGTGTTGTCGATCGTCACCACCTCGATCCCGGAATTCGCCTCGGCGACCTTCCTGTCCTTCCTCTTCGTCCTGGTCCTGAAGTGGCTGCCGGGGACCAGCGGCATGAGCCAGGGCTTCGACGTGCTGCAGCTGGTGATGCCGGTCGCGGTGCTGGTGCTGTACGATTTCGGCTACGTCACCCGGATGATGCGCGCCTCGATGGCCGAGGTGATGCAGAGCCCCTATATCCGCACCGCGGTGCTGAAGGGCATCCCCTACAAGCGGGTGATCCTGCGCCACGCCTTGCGCAACGCCCTGATCGCGCCGTTCACCGTGATCGTGCTGCAGATCAACTGGCTGCTCTCCGGCGTGATCGTGGTCGAGGCCTTCTTCGGCTACAAGGGCTTCGGCGCCCTCTTGCTCGAAGCCTCGCTGAACCAGGACATCTACCTGATCCAGGCCTGCGCCATGGTCTCGGTCTTCGTCGCCGTGGCGACCCAGACCATCGCCGATGTCGGCTACACCTACCTCAACCCGCGCATCCGCTTCACCTGAGGGGTCGGAATGGCCGAGATCTCGCGGCCGCCCCCATCCTCGCGGGGCCGCACCCCGGTCCTCCGCGCGCTGCGCTCGGTGCTGCTGCTGCGCGAAAGCGGGGTCGGTCTGGTCGGCGTCCTGATCGTGCTGTTCTGGATCGCGGTGGCGCTGCTGGCGCCGGTGATCGCGCCGTTCCCGCCGAACCAGAACCTGCTGCCGTTCAAGCCGCCCGGCACCGTGGCGCCGGACGGCGGGGTGTTCTGGCTGGGCACCGACCAGCTCGGCCGCGACATCCTCAGCCGGGTGATCTGGGGCGCGCGCCGGGTGCTGATCTATGCGCCCCTGGCCACCGCCTGCGCCTATGCGCTCGGCGTCACCATGGGGCTTCTGGCCGGCTACAAGCGCGGGCTGTGGGACGACGTGCTGAGCCGGATCGGCGACATCATCCTGTCCTTCCCGATCCTGGTGCTCTACGTCGTCATCATCACCACCTTCGGCCCGTCCGGCATCAACATCGTGCTGGCGGTCACCTGCGCCAGCGCCCCCGGCATCATGCGCATCGTCCGCGGCCTGACGCTGGACCTGCGCAACCGCGACTACGTCGCCGCGGCCCAGACCCGCGGCGAATCCTCGCTCTACATCATGTTCGTCGAGATCCTGCCGAATGCGCGTGGGCCGCTGATCGTCGATGCCTGCCTGCGCCTCGGCTACACCATCATCACCATCGGCGTGCTGGGCTTCCTCGGCCTCGGCCTGCCGCCGCCCGACCCGGACTGGGGCGGCATGGTCAACGAGACCCGCGCCATGGCCGCCTTCGCGCCCTGGATGACGGTCTTCCCCTGCATCGCCATCTCGTCGCTGGTCCTCGGCCTGAACCTGCTGGCCGACGGTCTGCGCGAGATCTCATTGAAGGATTGAGGGCATGGCCGTCGAGCTGATCCCGCCGCGCGACGCCACCACCCCGATCCTGGAGATCGACCGGCTGTCGATCTCCTACCTCACCCGCGCCGCCGAGATCCCGGCCGTGGTCGACTTCTCGCTCACCGTCCGCCCCGGCGAATGCGTCGGTCTGGTCGGCGAGAGCGGCTGCGGCAAGTCGACCGTGGCGATGGCGATCATGCGCTATCTCGGCCGCAACGGCCGGATCGCCGGCGGCTCGATGCGGTTCCGGGGGCGCGACATGCTGGCGATGTCGGAGGAGGAGCTGCGGCGGATCCGCGGCGCCGAGATCGCCATGGTCTATCAGGAGCCGATGGCGGCGCTGAACCCGGCGATGCGGATCGGCGACCAGCTGGCCGAGGTGCCGCTGTGCCACGAGCCCGGCTGCACCCGGGAGCAGGCGCTGGCCCGGGCCCGCGACATGCTGGCCCGGGTGCGGCTCGGCGATCCCGACCGGGTGCTGCAGGCCTATCCGCACCAGATCTCGGGCGGCCAGCAGCAGCGCGTGGTCATCGCCATGGCGCTGTTGTCCAACCCGTCGCTGCTGCTGCTGGACGAGCCGACCACCGCGCTCGACGTCACGGTCGAGGCCGGCATCGTCGACCTGATCGCCGAGCTCGGCCGGACGCTCGGCACGGCCATGATCTACATCAGCCACAATCTCGGGCTGATCCGTGAGACCTGCGACCGGGTCTGCGTCATGTATGCCGGCCAGGCGGTGGAGGAGGGGACGATCGACCAGATCTTCGCCGCCCCGCGCCACCCCTACACCCAGGGCCTGTTCGGCTGCATCCCGACCCCGGCGCGCGACAAGTCCAGCCGGCCGCTGGTGCCGATCCGCGGCCAGCTGCCGCTGCCGCAGGCCCGGCCGCAGGGCTGCTGGTTCGGGCCGCGTTGCGACCATTTCCAGCCCGGCCGCTGCGACGCCGCGGCGGTGCCGATGCTGCCGGCCAGCGAGACCCGGGGCGTGCGCTGCCTGCGCTGGGAGGAGATCGAGGCGAAGCCGCCGGTCCCGGCGCCGGTCGAGGCCGTGCCCGTCGCCGCCGCCGCGAATGACCAGCCGGTGCTGGAGGTCGCGGCGATGCGCAAGCATTACCCGATCTACGACAGCTCGATCGCGGCGCTGCTCGGCAGCGACCGCACCCGCTGGGTCCGCGCCAACGAGGCGATCAGCTTCGAGGCCCGCGGCGGCCAGACCGTCGCCATCGTCGGCGAGAGCGGCTGCGGCAAGTCCACCTTCGCCCGGGTGCTGATGGGGCTGGAGACGGCGACCGACGGCACCGTCTCCTTCCGCGGCACCGATATCGGCCGCAAACCGGTGCAGCAGCGCGACGCCAAGCTGCTGTCCTCGCTGCAGATGGTGTTCCAGAACCCGAACGACACGCTGAACCCCAGCATGACGGTGGGCCAGCAGATCGGCCGGGTGATCCGCAAGTTCGGGGTCAAGAAGGGCCGGCGCGAGGTGGAGGAGGAGGTGCTGCGCCTGCTCGACCTGGTGAAGCTGCCGCGCGCCTTCATCGACCGCAAGCCGCGCCAGCTCTCCGGCGGGCAGAAGCAGCGCGTCGGCATCGCCCGCGCCTTTGCCGGCGCCCCGGCCATGGTGGTGGCGGACGAGCCGGTCTCTGCCCTCGACGTCTCGGTCCAGGCCGCGGTCACCGGCCTCCTGGTCGACATCCAGCGCCGCTCCGGCACCACGCTGCTGTTCATCAGCCACGATCTCGGCGTGGTCCGCTATCTGGCCGACCGGGTGGTGGTGATGTATCTCGGCCAGATCATGGAGCAAGGGACGACCGACGCGGTCTTCCAGCCGCCCTACCACCCCTATACCGAAGCGCTGCTCGCCGCCGTGCCGGTGGCCGATCCGACGATCGAGAAGAAGCGCATCATCCTGGAAGGACCGCTGCCCAGCCCGCTGGACCCGCCGCAGGGCTGCCCGTTCCACACCCGCTGCCCGCGCAAGCTCGGCGGCATCTGCGAAAGCGAGGCGCCGCCCGAGCGCGCCGGCACCGACGGCCACGTCATCCGCTGCCATATCCCGCTGCCGGACCTCGAGGCGGTGGAACCCGTCTTGGGGCGTGCGGGTTAAGCGTGCCGGTGTAGATCGCCTTATGCGGGTATTGCGGCCCGGTTTCTCGCGACATACTATAGTATGAGGCGGGCCGGGTTCGACACTGCGGCAACAGGGGGACCGCACCAGATCGATCGTCCGCGATCGTAGTCGGTGTCGGGCTGAGGCCCGCAGGAGGAAGTAACAGTATGGCGACCCGCGGCTCGGACCGACAGCGCCGGCGCAAGACCATCACGGAGGATGGCCCGGATCCGGTGGATGTCCACGTCGGTGCCCGACTGCGCCAGCGCCGGACCCTTCTGGGGATGAGCCAGGAGAAGCTGGCTGCGGCCTTCGGCGTATCGTTCCAGCAGATCCAGAAATACGAGCGCGGCGCCAATCGCGTCAGCGCCAGCCGGCTGCACCAGTTGACGCAGATCCTCAACGTGCCGGTCGGCTATTTCTTCGAAGGCATGACCGATGCCCCGCAGAACGGTTCGGCCCATCCGGTGCACGACTCCGAGATGGTGGCGAGCCGCGAGACGCTGGAACTGGTTCGCGCCTATTACCGGATCGAGGACGCGACGGTCCGCCGCCGCTTGGTCGACCTTCTGCGCTCGCTCGGGCCGGACGCCGCCGAGCATTGAGGCGAATCGCCCGGGTCGCGTTTCCGGCTGGCGTCGAGGCCGGGGCGGGGCTACATCACCCCCAGTTCCGATAGCCGAGGCTCGCCCGTGTCGCTCCCCTTCGTCGACCTCAAGCAGCAATACGCCCGCCTGAAGCCCCTGATCGACGCCCGCATCCATGCGGTGCTGGACCACGGCCAGTACATCCTGGGGCCGGAGGTGGCGGAGCTGGAGGGCGAGTTGGCGCGTCGGGCCGGCGCCCGCCATTGCCTGACGGTGGCCAGCGGCACCGACGCCCTGATCATGCCGCTGATGGCCCGCGGCATCGGCCCGGGCGACGCCGTCTTCGTGCCGGCCTTCACCTTCACCGCGACGGCCGAGGCGATCCTGCTGCTCGGCGCCTCACCGGTCTTCGTCGATGTCGACCCCGAGACCTACCTGATCGACCTGGCCGATCTCGAGCGCCGCATCGCCGCGGTCAAGGCTGCGGGCAGGCTGGCGCTGAAGGCGGTGATCGCGGTCGACCTGTTCGGCCTGCCGGTCGATTACCCGAAGCTGCAGGCGGTCGCCGACGCGCACGGCCTGTTCGTCATCGACGACGCGGCGCAGAGCTTCGGCGGCGCCTTCCACGGCCGCCCGGTCGGGTCGCTGGCGCCGGTCACCGCTACCAGCTTCTACCCGGCCAAGCCGCTGGGCTGCTACGGCGACGGCGGCGCCATCTTCACCGATGACGACGAGTTGGCGGCGGTCCTCAAGTCGATCCGCGTCCATGGCGAGGGCAAGAGCCGCTACGACACCGTGCGGGTCGGCCTCAACGCCCGGTTCGACACCATCCAGGCGGCGGTGCTGCTGGCCAAGCTGCCCAGCTTCGGCGAGGAGCTGGAGGCCCGCGACCGGCTGGCGCGGCACTATTCGGCCCGGCTGTCCAACCGCATCCAGACGCCGGTGATGCCGGACGGGCTGACCTGCGCCTGGGCGCAGTACACCATCCGCGTGACCGACCGCGACGCGGTGCGGGCCAGGCTGGGCGAGGCCGGGGTGCCGACCGCGATCTACTATCCGACGCCGATGCCCCTGGCTGAGGCGTATCGCGCCCATGGCGAAGGCGAGGGTTCGCTGCCGGTCAGCGAGGCGCTGAGCCGCGAGGTGCTGAGCCTGCCGATGCACCCCTTCCTGTCCGACGCCGACGCCGACCGCGTCTGCGACGCGGTGATCGCCGCGGTCGGTTAGCGAGTTGCGACGGCCACTGCGGCGCCGGCCATCACTGCGCCGGTGCCGCGGTTGATCGCCTTCAGCGCCCGCGGCGACCGGAACATCCGCCGGGCGCGCAGCGCCAGCACGACATAGGCCGCCAGCACCGCGCCGTAGACCGCCATCAGCGTGGCGGCGAGCTCGGCGAAGCCCAGCCAGGTCAGCCGCGGCAGGTCGATGATGGTCGGCAGCAGCGCCAGGTAGAACAATGTCGTCTTCGGGTTGCCGAGGCAGACCGAGATGCCGGCCAGGAACAGCCGTACGCCTTCGCCGCGCACCGGCTGCGCCTCGACCGGCTCCGCGGCCGGGGCGGTCCACAGCCGCCAGGCGAGATACAGCAGATAGACGGCGCCGGCGTATTTGATCGCGACGAAGACCGGTTGCAGCGTCGCCGCCAGCATGGCGAGGCCGAGCGCCGTGGCGCCGAGCCACATCAGGTCGCCGGCCATCAGCCCGGCGCAGAAGGCCGGCGCCCCGCGGCTGCCGCGGCCCAGCACCCGCGCCACCAGCGCCGCGGTGGTTGGGCCCGGCACGGCGCAGGCGACGCCGAGCGTGACGGCGTAGATCAGCAGCGTCGACGGCTCCATCGGCGGATCCTCCCCAGCGGGCGGTGTCTGCCCGGATCGTTGCGGTCGGATTATGCCCGTCCGGGGCCGGAGCGGCCAGGGCCGCGGCGTCACGGGGTCAGGGCCGGCGGCCTGCGAAGCCGGGTGGCGCGCTCGTAGTCGAAGGCGAAGGACAGCAGGGCGGCCTCGCTCCACATCGGGCCGATGAACAGCAGGCCGAAGGGCGCGCCCGACGCGGTGCGGCCGGCCGGCACGGTCACGCCGGGCAGGCCGGCGATGTTGATCTCCGAGACCGCGGTCTCCTGGATCCGCGCGCCGCTTCCGACCAACGGCAGCACCTCGCGCATCTGCGGCAGCACCAGCCCGTCGAGCCGATGCCGGGCCAGGGTTTCTGCGAAGATCGCGAGATAGGCTTCCTTCGCCGCCAGGAACCCGGACAGATCCGGCGGCGCCAGCGGGTCGGCCAGGCTGGCCCGGAATCCCGGCAGGTCGGCGAGGTCGAACAGCACGCCGTCCGGGCCGAACGGATCCTCCGCCGCGACTGCGGCCTTGAAGGCATCGAAGGACCGGATCGCGGCCTGCGGGCCCAGCCGCTTCAGATACTGGTCCAGGTCGTGGGGCAGCCCCTCGCTGCCGCGCGGGTCGTAGCCGTCGGCGGCGGGCCCCGGGCGGGCGATGTCGGCGAAGCCGGTGCCCGCGAACGGGTCCTCGACCAGGACCGCGCCCCGTGCCTCCAGCTCGCCGATCGCCCTCCGATACGTCGCGGCCACCTCGGCCGACAGGGGCTGGCTGCGCCATCCCGGCCCGTACAGGCCGAAGCGCCTGCCGCGCAGCGATCCGGGGTCGAGGCCGGCGGCATATCCGGCCGGCGGCCTGTGGCCGATCCCGGCCGCGGTCTTCGGGTCCTCCGGGCTGAAGCCGGCCAGCACGTCCAGCGTCAGCGCCGCGTCGCGCACGCAGCGCGCGATCGGGCCGACGACGTCGCGGGTGCTGCCGGCCAGCGGCATGACCCCGGCATTGGGCACCAGGCCGAAGCTCGGCTTGATCCCGACCAGATCCTGCGCCGCGGCGGGGTTCTGGATCGACCCGCCGGTCTCCTCCGCCAGGCCCAGCACGGCGAGGCTGCCGGCGACCGCGGTGGCGGTCCCGGCGCTGCTGCCGCCCGGCACGCGGCCGGGGTCGGCGGCATTGAGCGTCGCGCCGGCCCAGCTGTCGTCGGCATGGCTGCCCGATGCGCTCAGCACGGGGACGTTGGTCTTGCCCAGGATCACGGCGCCGGCGGCGCGCATCCGCGCCACCACGGGCGAATCCGTCGCCGGGATCAGGTCGACGCCGCCGGCCCGGGCGCTCAGCAGCCGCCAGCCGCCGGTGCTGGGCAGTCCGGCCATGTCCATCGTGTCCTTGACCACGACCGGCACCCCGGCCAGCGGGCCCGGCGCCTCGCCCGCGGTGCGTCGCCGGTCGATCTCGCGCGCCTCGCGCAGGGCGTCGGGATTGGGCGTGATCACCGCGACATAGCGCGGATTGTATCGGGCGATGCGGTCGAGGAAGGTTTGCGTCAACGCTTCCGCGGTGACGCCCCGGGCGAAGGCGGCCGCGACGTCGGCCACCGTCATCTCGACAGTGTCGATCGCGGTCGATACGGCAGTGGTCATGGCAGCTCCGGACAGGTGCCGGACGATAGCATGAGGCCATGCATCGGTGGCAACGCAATGATTCGTAACAAATTTTGAGTTTGTCTCTTGCTGTCCTGTGGGCAGGATCGCCGGCGTGCCGGAGTGTCCGGCGTTTCCGTTCGGGACTATGCATGACGTCACCCCTGATCCACCGCACCGCGATCATCGAGCCCGGAGCCGAGATCGGCGAGGGCACCCGCATCGGCCCCTACGCCGTGATCGGGCCGAAGGTCCGGATGGGCCGCGACTGCATCGTCGGGCCGCATGCGGTGGTCGAGGGGCGGACCGAGATCGGCGACCGCAACCAGATATTCCAGTTCGCTTCGGTCGGCGCGCCGCCGCAGGACCTGAAGTGGAAGGGCGAGGAGACGCGGCTGGTCATCGGCCATGACAACATCATCCGCGAATATGTCACCATCCAGCCGGGCGTCGGCGTCTCCGGCGGGCTGACCACGGTCGGCGACGGCAACCTGTTCATGGCCTGCTCGCACATCGCCCATGACTGCCGGATCGGCAACCACGCCCAGTTCGCCAACGCCGCGACCCTGGCCGGCCATGTCGAGGTCGGGGACCACGTCCATGTCAGCGGGCTGGCCGGGGTGCACCAGTTCACCCGCATCGGCGCCCACGCTTTCGTCGCCGCCGGCGCCATGGTGGCCCAGGACGTGCCGCCCTTCTGCCTGGTCCAGGGCGACCGGGCGCGGCTGGTGTCGCTGAACGAGGTCGGGCTGCGCCGCCACGGCTTCAGCGAGCCCGAGGTGATGGCCCTGCGCCGCGTCTTCCGCACCCTGTTCCGCGGTTCCGGGGAGAAGGCCGAGCGGATGGCCCGGGTCCGCCGCGACCACGCCGGCGACAAGGGCGTGGCCGAGCTGCTGGAGTTCCTGTCCGACACCAGGCGCGGGCTGGTCGCGGCCTGACGGCAACGGGCCGGCCTCTCGGCGCGTTGATGACTCGAAGCCGATCGTCGAGGAGGACGCCATGACCGCCGTGAGCCCGATCCAGGCCGGCATCATCGTCGACGCGCCGCAGGACCGTGCCTTCGACGCTTTCACCCGGGAGATCGGGCGGTGGTGGCCGCTCGCCTATACCTACGCCCAGGCCGAGCTCGACACCGCGGTGATCGAGCCGCGGGCCGGCGGCCTGTGGTTCGAGCGCGACAGTGCCGGCCGCGAGACCGCCTGGGGCGAGATCCGCGCCTGGGAGCCGCCGTCGCGGCTGGTGCTGTCCTTCGCCGTCAGCCCGGAGCGGGCGCCGGAGCCGGAGGAGCGGGCCAGCGAGGTCGAGATCCGCTTCGTGCCGGAGCAGGGGCGCACCCGGATCGAGCTGGAGCACCGCGATTTCGAACGCCACGGCGACGGGGCGGCCCGGCTGCGCGACGGCATGGCCTCGCCCGGGGGCTGGCCGCTGATCCTCGCCGATTTCGCGCGGTACATGCGGGGCTGAGGACCAGCGTGTAGGTCGGGTTCGCCAGGGCGAACCCGACCCACGATGTCTCAGCCGACCGGCATCTCGGTCTCGATCCACTCGATCAGCGACGCATGCTTCGGCGCCCAGCCCAGCTCCGCCCGCGCCCGCTTGCCTCGAACCCGGCTGTTCGAGCCGAGCGCATAGACGGCATGGCCGAAGCCCAGCGCGGCGATGGCCTCGTCGGCCGGCCAGGGCCTCGGCGCCGCGAGGCCGAGGCGCCGGGCGATCGCCGCCGCAGCCTCGGCGAAGGAGGCCTCGCCGTTCTCGACGTAGTAGAAGGCGCCGGCCGGGGCGCGGTCCAGCGCCAGGGCGTAGAGATCCGCCATGTCGTCGACATGCACGTTCGACCAGATGTTGAGGCCGCGCCCGATATGCCGGACCACGCCGGTCCTGCGAGCCTCGGCGACCAGGGTCGGGATCTGCACGCTGTCCGGGTGCAGCCCGGGGCCGGTGCCGTAGATCAGGCTGTTGCACAGCACGATGGCCCTCACGCCTCGGCCGGCGGCGTCCACGATCATTCGGTCGATGGCGACCCGCGCTGCCTTGCCCGGCACCGGCTCGACCGGCGTGTCCTCGTCGTAGACGCGATCGGACGCCCATTCGCCGCGGGCATCGTCGGCCACCACGCTGGTGCCGCTGGTGTGCAGGAAGGGCTTGCCGCTGCCGGCGAGCGCGTCGAGGAAGGCCTCGACCGCCGGCCGGTCGTCGGAATCGGCGGTGTTGACGACCGCATCGGCGGTCTCCGCTTCCCGCGCCAGCAGCGCCGTGTCGGACAGGTCGCCCAGCACCGGCTCGATGCCCAGCGCCCGAAGCCGCTCCGCCTTCTCCGGTGAGCGCACGAGGCCTCGGATCCGGTGGCCCGAGGCCTTCAGGCGGAAAGCGACGGCGCCACCGATGAAGCCCGTGGCGCCGGTCAGGAAGATGGTCATGCCGATGCTCTCTGCTGTGTTGTGTCCACCAGAAAAGATGGTGCGGAATTCGTGGCCGAGAACGCATGCATTCGCGAATTGAATTCACAAGCTTTGATCTGCCCGGCCGGATTATCGCCACCGCCGGTCCTGACCACATTGCGCTCCGACACGAACCGCCCAGGCGCCGGTCGCAGTGCAGGGCAGGGCAGGGGAGAGGAGCATGACGTCTCACATGGAAGGATCGGCGCTCGACCTGATCCGCCGGCCGCACGGCCTGACGCTCGGCATCGAGCTGCCGCTCGACAACGACTGGTCGCCGATGGGCGAGGCCGCCCGCCGCGCCGACGGCCGTCCCTTCGGCGTGCCCGACCTGGCCCGCCATGCCGACCGGGTGCGGCAGGTCGACCGCTCCGGCTTCGCGGCGATCTGGATGCGCGACGTCCCGGTCTTCGATCCGCAGCGCTTCGGCGATGCCGGCTCGGTCTACGACGTCTTCGCCCATCTCGGCTTCCTGGCCGGGATCACGGAACGCGTCGCCCTCGGCACCGCCGCGGTGGTGCTGCCGCTGCGTCCCCCGATGATGACGGCGAAGGCCGTGGCCTCGGTCGACGCCCTGTCCGGCGGCCGGCTGATCCTCGGCGTCGCCACCGGCGACCGGCCGGTGGAGTTCCCGCTGCTGGGGCTCGATTTCGAAGCCCGCGGCGAAGCTTTCCGCGACGCCGTCGCCTGGATCCGCCAGGCTTGGCGGCCGGGCGGGCTGCCGCTCGGCGACGGCGTGCGGGATCCGTCCCTCGACCTGCTGCCCCGGCCGGTCCAGCCGTCGATCCCGCTGGTGATGGCCGGGCGCGGCCGGCAGAGCCTGGACTGGATCGCGGACCAGATGGACGGCTGGTTCGTCTACCCGAACACGCCGGAGCTGCTGGCCGCCCAGGCGCAGCAATGGCACCGCAAGCACGACGCGCGGCGGCCCTTCATCAGCGCCTTCCACCTCGACCTGGCCGAGGACCCGGACTCGGCGCCGCAGCCGCACCGCTTCGGCGCGCGGCTCGGCCGGAACCGCCTGGTCGAGCATCTGCACCGGATCGCGGCGCTGGGCGTCGACCACCTGGCGCTGCAGCTGCGGCACTCCCGCCGCCCGGTCGAGGAGGTCCTCGACGAGCTGGCGCGCGAGGTGCTGCCGCAGATCCACAACAGCCCGGCGGCCGACGCCGCCGAATGAGAAGAAAGGACACGGACATGACCGCTCCCCTGGTCACCGCCCCCCTCGTCACGGCGAACGGCGCCGAGATCCCGGCGCTCGGCTTCGGCACCTTCCGGATGAACGGCCCGGACACGGTCCGGATGGTCCGGCACGTGCTGTCGCTCGGCTACCGCCACATCGACACGGCGCAGATCTACGGCAACGAGGCCGAGGTCGGCGAAGGCCTGGCCGCCTCCGGCGTCGCCCGCGACGACGTGTTCCTGACCACCAAGGTCTGGGTCGCCAACTACCGCCGCGAGGCCTTCCTGCGCTCGGTCGACGACAGCCTGCGCAAGCTGGGCACCGGCCATGTCGACCTGCTGCTGCTGCACTGGCCGAACCAGGACGTGCCGCTGGCCGAGCAGATCGGCGCGCTGAACGAGGTCAGGGCCGCCGGCAAGGTGCGCCATATCGGCATCAGCAACTTCAGCACCGCGCTGATGGCCGAGGCCGCGTCGCTCAGCGCAGCGCCGCTGGTCACCAACCAGGTCGAATACCATCCCTATCTCGGCCAGTCGGCGGTGCTGGCGGCGGCCCGCGCGGCCGGGATGAGCGTGACCGCCTATTACGGCATGGCCGACGGCAAGGTGATCGGCGACCCGGTGATCCAGGCGATCGCCGACCGCCACGGCAGGACCGAGGCGCAGGTGGTGCTGCGCTGGCTGGTGCAGCAGCCGGGCGTCGTCGCCCTGTCGAAGACGGTCAGCGAGGCCCGCGCCGCCGCCAACCTGGCGATCTTCGACTTCGCGCTTTCGGCCGAGGAGATGGCCGCGATCCACGCTTTGGCCCGCCCTGACGGCCGCCTGGTCAGCCCGGAGGGTCTGGCGCCGGCGTGGGATGCGGCGTGAGGCGAAGAGGTCTCTGAATTCCCAGCCGTCATTGCGAGCGCAGCGAAGCAATCCAGGGCCGTTTGGCGTGGCCCCTGGATTGCTCACATGAGGAGTGTATGGGTCAAGGGGGGGCGAGAGGTCTTTCGTTGTTGCTGGCGGCGATGGCGTGACCGATGGCGCGCGCAGATCAAGTCAAGGCCGGCCCGCAGGGGCGCCGCGAAGCGGCTTGGTCTTGACGTGATCGAGCGCGCCATCAAGCTGGTGCGGTCGGCAGCACCGGAGCGGAGGGCCGTGGCGATCCCTGGGTCGAGCCGGTGCGACGATCTGGGTTGCCGGCCAGATCAAACTCACATTCGGTCGTCGCGCGAGGCGACAGCACCACGCTTCCGCTTGCGGCGGGCAGGCTCGAGAGGACGAGACCAGTCTTCGTTGCGGCGATGAGCCATGCAATCCATCGGTTCGTCCACCCGGATCGGCCGAGGCTGATCGGGCCTCGGCGGAACGGCTGGGCGGCGGCCTGTGGTCAGGCCGTCTTGATCACCGCGCCCTCGATGACGACGCCGGCTGTGACGTACTTCCACAAGGCCACCAGAAGCTTGCGCGCCAGGGCGACGATGGCGCGCTTGCGGTCGCGCTGGCCACGGGCCTGGAACCAGCGTGCCAGGGCCGACTGCGGCTGGTGCCGCAGCCACAGCCAGGCGAGCTGGATCATCACGGTGCGCAGCCGCGGATTGCCGGCCTTCGACACACCCTGCTCATGCATGATGCTGCCGCTGCGCCACGGCGTCGCCGCCAGCCCCGCATAGGCGGCCACCTGGCGGCGATTGGCGAAGGATCGATAGAAGCCCTCCGACCAGAGAACCGCCGCAAAGGTGGCGCCGATCCCCCGCACTGCCGACAGCATCGCCACCGGCTCCGAGGCGGCCGTCTCACCGGCGCCGGTCTCGGCCAGCACGGCCTCCTGCTCGGCCTCGACCCTCTTGATCTGGTCGACCAGCAGCTCGAGCCGGTCCAACTCGCGGCTGATCTGCGCCGTCAAGTGCGGCGGCAGCGCCCGCCCGTCGGCCGTGTGCAAGGCCGCAAGCCGCTCCCGCCGGTCGCGCCGCTGCGGCGCGTAGTCGGTGATACCCTGCGCGAACAGAAGCCCCTTGATCCGGTTCACATGCGTGGTCCGCTCACAGATCAGCGTCTGGCGTTCGCGGCACAGCCGGCGCCGGTCCTCCTCTTCCGGAGAGGGCGCCACCACCATGGCGCAGACCCGCGGCTCGCCGCGCTTGTAGGCCAGAAGCGCCCGCAGCAGCGCCTCGCCGTCGAGCCGGTCCGTCTTGGCCCGCCGGCGCCGACGCGGCGCCGCAATCGACGCCGGATCCACCACGTGGCTCTCGATCCCCTCCCGACACAGAACCCGGTGCAGCCAGAACCCGTCCAGCCCAGTCTCCTGAACGGTGATGATCGGATAGCTCCGGCCCGTCCGCATCGCCGCCTTGCGCCTGAACTCTGCAAACAGCGCCAGCAGCCCCGCGACATCGCCCGCCCCGACGCTGTGCTTGGACATCTTCTCCCCGCCGCCGGGCGACAGTGAGGTGATCAGCCAACTCGAACGGCTCAGTTCCAATGACACAAAAATTGCGCCAATCTGTGTCCGGATAGCGGCCTGTCCCTCGCAAGGTTGATCGAGCATCGGTCGTCTCCAGGGTGAGTGGGATAGCAACCTCAGCCTGGGCCGACTCCTGGCCGCTATCCACCCTCATGGAATCTTCGTCGGCTTCGCCTCCTCGCAATGACGACTGGGAGGACCGCCCCTAAGACCCGATCCCATCCAGATCGTCATACAGCGCCTGGCTGTGATGGTAGAGCCGGTCGAACACCGGCTGCATCCGGGCGTAGCGCTCGGCCCAGGCGGGGTCGGGGGCGATCTCGGCGCCATAGCGCACGTAGGTTCCGGCCGCATCCTGCACCGTGCTGAACCGGCCGGTGGCGGCGGCGACCATGGCGGCGCAGCCGACCACGCCACACTCCGCCTCCTCCGGCACCAGGATCGGCAGGCCGGTGGCGCTGGCCTTGATCTTCAGCCACAGCCCGGTCTTGGCGCCGCCGCCCGACGCGATCAGCCGGTCCAGCGGCCGGCCCGACGCCGCCTCCATCACCCGGATGTGGCGGGTGACGGCGAAGGCCACGCCTTCCAGCACCGCCCGGTGCAGCTCGGCCAGGCCGTGGCCGGCGCCCAGGCCGAAGAACTGCGCCCGGGCGTTGCGGTGGGCGCCCAGCCGCTCGCCCACCAGATAGGGCAGGAACAGCAGGCCGCCGGCGCCCGGCGCCGCCTCGGCCGCCTTGGCGACGATCTCGGGATAGCCCAGCGCGCCCTCGTGGAAGGCGCGGCGGGCCCAGCGCATGGCATCGCCGCCGCTCTCCAGCAGCACGAACGGCCCCCAGCCGCCCTCGATCGTGGCGACGTTGCAGATCTCGGGGTCCAGCAGCGGCGCCCCGGTGATCAGGGTGATGATCGAGGAGGTGCCGGTGACGTCGGAGACCAGCCCCGGCCGGCAGGCGCCGGAACCCAGGAGCGCCATCGGGTAGTCGGCGCCGCCGACCAGCACCGGCGTGCCCTCGAGCACGCCGGTCTCGGCCGCCGCCGCGGCGGTGACGCCGCCCAGGATCTCCAGCGGCGACCGCAGCCGCGGCAGCTTGGCGGCGTCCAGCCCCATCAGCGCGATCATCGCGGATGACCAGTCGCGCGTCGCCGGGTTCATCAGGAAGCTGCAGGAGCCTTCCGTCGCCTCCATGGCGATCTCGCCGGTCAGGCGGAAATTGACCCAGTCCTTCGGCATCATCACGGCGGCCGCCCGGCGCCAGGCCTCGGGGTCGTGGTCGCGGATCCAGGCCAGCTTGAAGCCCGGCCAGGCCGGCGTCGGCGGGTTGCCGCTCTCGGCCAGATAGCTCTCCGGCGCATGGTCGCGCTCGAAGGCCGCGACGAGGTCGAGCGTGCGCTTGTCGTTCCACAGCGGGACGGTGTCGCGGGTCAGGGTACCGGCGTCGTCGACCAGCACCGTGCCGTGCATCTGGCCGCAAGCGCAGATCGCGGCGATGCGGCCGCGGGCGCCCTCGACCTGGTCCAGCACGGTCCGCACCGACTGCACGACGCCGGCCCACCAGTCGGCCGGCCGCTGCTCCGACCAGCCGAACTGCGGCACGATCTGCTCGTGCTCCCGTGCCGCGATGGCCAGGATCCGCCCGCCGCCGTCGACCAGCGCCGCCCGCGCGCTGCCGGTGCCGACATCGATCGAAAGGGCGAGGTCCTGGGTCATGGGCGGATCTGTGGCGCTGATTGCCGACAGCAGGACCGCGGCGGTTTCCCGCCGTCGATCCGACCCCGATCGGGAACGGGCTTGCGTCCGCACCGGAACCGAGCCACTCCTTTTGTCAGCGGGAGAACAATGGAACGCGGGCCGTCATGCCGCTGCGTGAACCCATGAGCTGCATGCTGCAAGTGCGGGACGGCGACAATCCGGGCTACCGGCCGCGGCCGCAAGCGCAGATCGATCCGCTGTTCGCCGCGGCGGAGCACGGGGGCTGAGCCGTGGCAGTTCTTCCGCCCGCCATCCTGCCGACGCTCTATTTCATTGGCGTCACCACCGGCAAAAGCTCGATCATGACGGTGTTCCCGGCCTGGGCCCAGGCGCTCGGCCTGGCGGATGCCGTGATCCGCGGCATCGACTTCCCGCTGCATGCGGACCCCGCCGCCTATAGAGAAGCCGTGGCTTTTATCCGCGCCGACCCGCTGTCGCTCGGCGCCCTGGTCACCACCCACAAGATCGACCTGTTCCACGCCTGCCGCGACCTGTTCGACGAGATCGATCCGCACGCCGCGCGGCTGGACGAGGTGAGCTGCCTCTCCAAGGCCGGCGGCCGGCTGGTCGGACACGCCAAGGACCCGATCTCCGCCGGCCTCGCCTTCGACGCCTTCGTGCCGGCTGGCCACTTCACCCGGACGGGGGCGGAACTGTTCTCGATCGGAGCCGGCGGTGCCGCCATCGCCCTGACCTGGCACGCGATGCACGCCCGGCCCGACCGGCCGGTGCGGATCGTGGTGTCGGACCGCAGCCCCGAGCGGCTCGACGAGATCCGGCGCCTTCACGGCGAGATGGGACGCACCGTCCCGGTCGACTATGTCCTGGCACAGGGGCCCACCGACAACGACACGGCGCTGCGCGGTCTGAAGTCCGACTCGGTGGTGGTCAACGCCACCGGCCTGGGCAAGGATGCGCCAGGATCGCCGCTGACCGGCGCGGCGCCGTTCCCGCAGGGCGGCCTGCTTTGGGACCTCAACTATCGCGGCGACCTCCTGTTCCTGGACCAGGCTCGGCGGCAGCAGGCGGCGCGCGGCCTGACGGTGGAGGACGGCTGGACCTATTTCATCCATGGCTGGACCCGGGCGATCGCCGAGGTCTTCCATATCGAGATCCCGACCTGCGGCCCACGCTTCGACGAGCTGTCCCGGATCGCGGCCGCGGCGGCGCGAGGGTAGGCGCGCTCATCCCAGCTTCTTGATCAGTGCCATGGCCGCGGCCGGGGCCTTCGGCTTGAAGCCGTTGATCATGTAGATGAAGACGTCACGCGACTTCGGCGGCTTCTTCTCCGGCGCCCCGACCGGCGTCAGGTCGTCCGGCGCGCCGCCCTCGGCCCAGGCCTTGGCCCGCTTGGCCCATTGGTCGATCGCCTTCGGGGCGTAGCCGGTCTCGACCTCTTCCGAGGCGCGCTGCAGCCGGGCATAGACGAAGGGGGCGGTGACGTCCGGGATCTCCGGGAAGCCCTCCTTGTCGGTCAGCACCACCGCCACCTTGTATGCCCGCAGCATGTCGATGAATTCGGGGGTGCGGAAGCTGTCGTGCCGGACCTCGACCACATGGCGCAGGGCGTGGCCGTCGACGCTGTGCGGCAGCAGCTTCAGGAAGGCCTCGAAATCCTTCGGGTCGAACTGCTTGGTCGGCAGGAACTGCCAGTTGATCGGCCCCAGCTTCTCCTTCAATTCGGTGATGCCGCTGCCGACGAATCGCTCGATCGACTCGCCGGCCTCGGCCAGCACCCGCCGGTTGGTGGTGAAGCGCGTGCCCTTGACCGAGAAGACGAAGCCCTCCGGCGTCTCCTCACGCCATTTGGCGAAGCTCTCGGGCTTCTGCGAGCCGTAATAGGTGCCGTTGATCTCGATCGAGGTGACCTGGCGCGAGGCGTATTCCAGCTCGCGCTTTTGGGCCAAACCCTTGGGGTAGAAGGTCTCGCGCCAGGGCTCGAAGGTCCAGCCGCCGATGCCGACGCGAATCCCCGTTGCCTGCTTCGCCGCCATGGCGTCCTCCCGTTGGCCTGTCCTGACACTGGAACATAAGGCGAACGAGGAATCAAGCGCCGGCCGCATCGGGCCGGCGCTCTGCGCGATTACAGCTTGATCTGCAGCTTGACGTCGCCCGGCCGGCCCTCGGCCGCGCGCTCGAAGGCCTTGATGCTGTCCTCGAAGCCGTAGGTGTGGGTGACCAGCGGCTTCAGGTCGACCTTGCCGGAGGCGATCATGGCGATGGCGCGGTCGTAGACATTGGCGTAGCGGAACACGGTCTCGATCCGCACCTCCTTGGCCGCGGCGGCGACCAGGTCGACCGCGACCGGCTCGACCGGCATGCCGATCACCACCAGGCAGCCGCCGGGGCGGACGGCATCGAAGATGCCAGGATAGGCGCGGGGGCTGCCGCTGGCCTCGAACACCACATCGGCGCCCCAGCCGTCCGTCGCCTCGGCCACGGCGTCGGCCAGGCTTTTCTCGCGGATGTTGACGCCGGTGATGCCGGGATAGCGCTCGGCGATCGCCAGCTTCTCCGGCAGCAGATCGGAGATCAGCACCCGGCTGCAGCCGCCGGCCAGCGCCGCCAATGCCGCCATGATGCCGATCGGGCCGGCGCCGATCACCACGGCGAAATCGCCCGGCTGGATCCGCGCCTTCACCGCCGCCTGCAGGCCGACGGCGAAGGGCTCCACCATCGCGCCCTCGGCGAAGGAGACGTTGTCCGGCAGCTTGAAGGTGAAGCCGGCGGGGTGCACCACCTCGGGCGTCAGGCAGCCATGCACCGGCGGGGTGGCCCAGAACACGACGCTGGGGTCGACGTTGTAGAGGCCCAGCTTCGAGGCCTTGGAGGTCAGGTCGGGGATGCCCGGCTCCATGCAGACCCGGTCGCCGGGCTTCAGGCTGGTGACGCCGGGGCCGGTCTCGATCACGGTGCCGGCGGCCTCATGGCCCAGCACCATCGGCTCCTTCACCACGAAGGGCCCGATCCGGCCGTGGGTGTAGTAGTGCACGTCGCTGCCGCAGACGCCGACGGTGTCGATCTTGATCCGGACGTCGCCCGGCCCGAGCGTCCGGGGCAGGTCGATCTCTCGCAGCGACAACTCCCTCTGCCGCTCCAGGACCAGTGCACGCATCTGGCTTCCTCCCGAATTCGGGCCGGCCCCGCGGCCGGCCCCACCCTTCATTGGTACGACATCCTGCCGGGAGCAGGGAAGGCGTCTCTGCACAAATGTTTTTTATTGGATACGAAAGTTCATGATGGATCGGGCCCATCTTCCCCCTCTTCCGTCATGGCGAGCCCCGAAGGGGCGTGGCCATCCAGGGGGCGGTGCGAGCGGCCTCTGGATGGCCACGGCGCTGCGCGCCTCGCCATGACGGGGTTGGGAAAAGGCCTCAACCCGCCAGCGCCAGATAGTCCCGCTTGCCGATCTCCACGCCCTTGTGGCGGAGGATGTCGTAAGCGGTGACGACGTGAAAATAGAAGTTCGGCAGCACCATGGTCAGCACGTAGCTGCGGCCGGTGAACTCCACTTTCCGGTCGCGCAGGGGGAGGATCACCGTCTCCTCCTCCCGCCCGTCGATCTGGTCGGGGCCGACGCTCTCCAGATAGGCGATGGTCTTGGCCAGCCGCTCCTGCAGCTGGGGCAGGGTGGTCTCGTTGTCCTCGAAGGGCGGCGGCGTCAGTCCGGCCAGGCGGGCGGCGCCGAACTTGGCGGCGTCGCTGACGCGCTGGATCTGGCCCGACAGCGGGTACATGTCGGGCGCCAGGCGCGCCTCGACCAGCGTGGCGGGGTCGATCCCGCCGGCCTCGGCATGGGCCGCGGCCTTGTCCAGCAGCGTCGACAGCATGCGCAGCTTCGGCAGCATCACGCCGACCGAGATCTCGTGCAGGGAGAGAGGCAAGGGAGTGCTCCGATGAAGTACGGGCGCCGCGACAGCCCGGGCGTTCGGCGGCGGGTGAACCCTCCGCCCTCGACTCGCTTGCGGTCAAGGTCCGCACGGCTTGACGGATTGCATCGTTGTTTGTACCAATCGGTAAAGTCAGTTCCGTTCGGTACAGTCCCGTCGAGGAGAGCCGTCATGACCGCCGACCGTCCGCCGCTGCCGCCCTTCACCCGCGAGACCGCGATCCAAAAGGTCCGCATGGCCGAGGACGCCTGGAACAGCCGCGACCCGCAGCGGGTCTCTCTGGCCTATACCGAGGACAGCCGCTGGCGGAACCGGGCGGAGTTCCCGCAGGGCCGCGCCCAGATCGTCGAGTTCCTGACCCGGAAATGGGCGCGGGAGCTGGAGTACCGGCTGATCAAGGAACTCTGGGCCTTCGAAGGCAACCGCATCGCTGTCCGCTTCGCCTATGAATGGCGCGACGATTCCGGCCAGTGGTACCGCTCCTACGGCAACGAGAACTGGGAGTTCGATGAGCACGGGCTGATGCGCGCCCGCCACGCCTCGATCAACGACCGGCCGATCGCCGAGTCCGAGCGCAAGTTCCACTGGGACCGGTCGGGCCCGCGGCCGGCGGACCATCCGGGCTTGAGCGACCTCGGGCTCTAGCCTTGCCGAGGGTGGTGGCGGAGCGGGCGGATGTGCTGCCCGCCCTGGCCGAGGTCTTCCGCGAGCACGGCTTCGAGGGCGCCAGCCTGGCCCTGATCGGCCAGCGCACCGGCCTCGGCAAGGGCAGCCTCTACCATTTCTTCCCGGGCGGGAAAGAGGAGATGGCGGCGGCGGTGCTGGCCGAGATCGACGGCTGGTTCGAGCAGCACATCTTCCGCCCGCTGCGGGAGGAGGAGCCGCGCCGCGCGGTGGCGGAGATGATCCGCGCGGTCGACGGCTATTTCCGCTCCGGCCGCCGGGTCTGCCTGGTCGGCGCCTTCGCGCTGGGCGATGTCCGCGACCGTTTCGGTGCCGCCATCCACGGCTATTTCGCCGCCTGGACCGATGCCCTGGCGCAGGCCCTGGTGCGGTCCGGCCGGCCCGAGGACGCGGCGCGCGACCGGGCGGAGGAGGCGGTGGCGGCGATCCAGGGCGCCCTGGTCCTGGCCCGGGCGCTGGACGAGCCCGCCGCCTTCCGCCGCTCGCTGGCCCGGATCGAGGCCCGGCTCATGGCGACGTGAGCGGGTCCTCCCGCAGGAACCCGATCAGCGCCTCGGCGGTCTCCTCCGGCCGTTCCTCCTGCAGCGCGTGGCCGCAGGGCAGGGCGCGGCCACGGACATCCGTGGCCTTCTCGCGCCAGGTCGCCAGCACGTCATAGAGTTCGCCGACCACGCCCTTCGCGCCCCACAGCGCCAGCAGCGGTGCCTCGATGCGGCGATCGGCATCGGCGGCGTCATGCTCCAGGTCGATCGTCGCCGCGGCGCGGTAGTCCTCGCAGATGGCGTGGACCGCGCCGGGCTGGCGGTAGCAGCGCAGATACTCCTGCACCAGATCCTCGCGCGGCAGGCCCGGGGTCCGGCTCTGCCCGGCCAGATGGTGGCGCAGGTAGAATTCCGGATCGGCCTCGATCAATCGCTCCGGCAGCGGCGCCGGCTGGATCAGGAAGAACCACCAGAAATAGCGGGTGGCGAATTGCCGGTCGGTGCGGGCGTACATCGTCGCCGTCGGGGCGATGTCCAGCACCGCGATGCGGCGGACGGCGTCCGGATGATCCAGCGCCATGCGGTGGGCGACGCGGCCGCCGCGGTCATGGCCGACCACGGCGAAACGGTCGTGCCCCAGGGCGCGCATCACCGCCACCTGGTCGGCAGCCATCTCCCGCTTCGAATAGGCGACATGGTTCTCGCCGCCCTCCGGCCGGGCGCTGTCGCCATAGCCGCGCAGATCGGCGGCGACCACCGAATGGCCGGCCGCAACCAGGCGCGGCGCCACCTCGCACCAGGTGACATGGGTCTGCGGGTGGCCGTGCAGCAGCAGCACCGGCGGCCCGTCGCCGGCGCGCACGCCGTGGATGCGGATGCCGGGCGCGGTCTCGACGTCGAACGGCGTGAAGCCGGGCATCAGGTCCTGGGTCATGGGCGGCATTCCAGCTCCTCGGCGCCGGAGCGGCAACTGGTACCGATACTCGTCGCTGGAGCGCCCCTTGAAATGATCGGCGTCGCGGATCGTCCCGGTCCGCTCGAAGCCGAGCGCCTCCACCAGCGCGATCGAGGTCACGTTGCAGGTGTCGATCGAGGCGCCGATCGCGGTGACCGCCGGCTCGGCCGCCAGTGCTTCGACCACGGCGCCGACGGCGCGACGGCCGATGCCGCGTCCCTGGCAGCGGCAGAAGACGAAATAGGCGATGTCGGCCGCGCCGCTGCCGCCGACCGTGGCCTCGACCAGCCCGGCGTAGCTGCCGTCGGGCAGGCGGATCGCCCAGTTCAGCCAGGCCTGGTCCCCGGCCGGCGACCGGCGCGCGGCCAGCCGTTTGAACCGGGCCCGCAGCGCTGCGGCGTCGGAAGGCGGCTCCTGCGGGATGAAGCGGTAGAGGACGGGATCGGCCAAGCCGTCGAACAGCGGTTCGGCGTGGTCTGGCTGAAGTGGCTCCAGCCGCAGGTCCCCGGCGGTCAGCTCCGTCTCCGCCAGGGCGGCGATGGCCGGATCGGGCCTCAATGCGGCCGGTCGGTGGCGGGTTGGGAAAGGCGGTCGATCAGGGCGATGCCGATCGCCGACAGGATGAAGACGCTGTGGATCACCGTCTGCAGGATGATCCCCATCTCGGTGTAGCCGGTATTCTCCGGCGCCCCGACATTGCCGGCGCCGATGAAGGTGCGCAGCAGGTGGATCGAGGAGATGCCGATGATCGCCATGGCCAGCTTCACCTTCAGGATGCTGGCGTTGACGTGGTCGAGCCATTCCGGCTGGTCGGGATGGCCGTTCAGCCCGAGGCGGGAGACGAAGGTCTCGTAGCCGCCGACGATCACCATCATCAGCAGGTTCGAGATCATCACCACGTCGATCAGCCCCAGCACCACCAGCATGATCTGCTGCTCGGTCAGCTCGGGCGCGTGGCTGACCAGGTGCCACAGCTCCTTCAGGAACAGGAAGGCGTAGACGCCCTGGGCCACGATCAGACCGAGATAGAGCGGCAGCTGCAGCCAGCGCGAGCCGAAGATCACCATCGGCAGCGGCCGCAGGCGGTGCGGCGTCGGGGCGGGGGCGGCGTCCTGCGGCATGTCCGGCTCCGGAAGCAAAGATCGGGCGCCCTTATACAGGCGCGACGCGACCTGTCGGAGAGGGATTTTCCGAAAGCCGGCCCTGCGCCTCGATTCGTCGGGGGTGCCATTCTTTCGACAAACATGATAGGTTTGAATGGCTTGTCGTCGGTCCTTGTGATCACGATGTAACAAGGGGCGCTTGTGCCCGGGGGAGTCTGGAGGGGGCCTGCCATGGCCGGTTGGGGACACTGGCTGAGGACCGCGGCGACGCTCGGTCTGGTCGCCGGAATGATCGCCGGTTGCGGCGGCGACAAGCCTCGGCCGTCGGGCGGCAACGTCGCCTATTGGGAGCCGCAGATCCAGAAGGCGTCGAAGCGCTTCAACGTGCCGCCCGAATGGATCCGCGAGGTGATGCGGATCGAGAGCGGCGGCCGCGCCACCTGGAAGGGCGGCCAGCCGATCACCAGCTCGGCCGGGGCCCAGGGCCTGATGCAGGTGATGCCGGCCACCTATGAGGAGCTGCGGGTCAAGCACGGCCTCGGCCGCGACCCCTACGACCCCGAGAACAACATCATGGCGGGCACGGCCCATATCCGCGAGCTGTACGAGATGTACGGCCCGCCCGGCCTCCTCGGCGCCCACAACGCCGGGCCGGGCCGCTACCGGCAATATGTCGAGAACGGCCGCAGCCTGCCGCCGGAGACCCGGCGCTACATGGACATCGTCGGCCCGCAGATCGCCGGCATCGAACCGGGCTCCAGCCGGCCCGACCGGATGACGCAATACGCTGAGCAGCAGATCCAGCAGCGGGTCGACGGCGCGATCCAGGCCCGCACCGGGCAGCCGGGCAGCCGGTCTCCGGTGGTGATGGCGATGGCGCCGATCCCCGACCGGCTGTCGCCGGAGGAGCAGGGCACGATGGCGCGGGTCGACGCCGCCATCGCCGACCGCACCGGTCAGCCGGTCCCGGCCCAGCCAGCGGTGGTGGCGATGCAGCCGATCCCTGACCGGGTCGCGCCGTCCCGGCCGGTGGTGGCGATGGCGCCGATCCCCGATCGCGTGGCGCCGATGCCGGCGCCGGTCCACCAGGCCGCGGCACGGCCCGCCCCCGTCCGCATGGCGCCGATCCCGGACCGGCCGCAGGTCGCGCCGGTCGACGACGTGTTGCTGGCGATGGCGGCCTCGCAGCCCGAGCGGCCGAGCGCCGCCCCGGTGGCGCCGCGGGCGGTCGCCCAGCCGCAGGCCCGGCAGGCCAGGGCAGTGCCGGCCCCGACCCCGGTGGCGGTGGCGCCGACCCGGGTGGCGGCGACCACCCCGGCCGCGCCGGCCCCCGTTCGGCGCCAGGCCAGCGGCCTGCCCGCCGGCTGGTACGTGCCTTCGGCGCCGGGCAAGTAACGGCCTGAGCAGCGGCCGCGGAGGCGACGGCCACTCGCCGCCGCCATCCGGCCGATCCGGATCGTGCAGGTGTGCCGCATCGCAATTCATGCCGCCTGCAGCCGCTGCCCACCCGCCCCGACCGCCGCCGACCCCGCGGAATACGAGAGCCTTCCCGATCCGAAGCCGCATACCTCGGACAGAGGATGGTTGTCGATTTCGGCGAGGCTTTATCCCTATTTTAGGCTAATTCATCAAAAATTCGATTTTGCGCATAGTCCGTCGTAATGCGGCCGACATAAAATATCATTAAAAATCTATGCAACTTATACCAACAATACGCGAATAATTGATCCTGGGTGGCCAAAATAAACCGAAATGCGCACTATGTTCGTGCCGCTCCGCAGAAGAAGACCTCCCTTGCTGACGATCAGGCTTGCAGCGGGGCGGCATCAACCGAAGGAGCACGAGATGACCCCCAGCGTCGCCATTCCCGAGCCAGCTCAGCAACTGCCTTCCGTCTTCGGACGACCGTCCCTTGTTTCCAAGGCGCGAGAGCCCGCCCATCTCGAAGTCGCTCGCAGCCACTACCGCAATCTGGCCGTCGAGCTCGACCCGGTCGCCCGGACATACTGGTGCTTCATGCAGCCGGAAGGACGGCCGAGCTTCACGCCGGAACTGCTGCAGGACATCACTGATATGCAGCTGTCGATCCAGCGCATGTTCGTCGAACGGGCGGATGAAGAACCGCCGATCCGCTACTTCGTCTTCGCTTCGGGCCTTCCGGGGATCTACAGCATGGGCGGCGATCTGGGCCTGTTCATCGAGAAGATTCGGGCCGGGGACAGGGTGGCGCTTCGCCGCTATGCCCATGCCGCGATCGAGCCGATCTATCGCAACCATGTCGCCTTCGGCACCCCGATCATCACCATGGGGCTGGTCCAGGGCGATGCGCTGGGCGGCGGCTTCGAATGCGCCTTGTCGCTCGACATGATCGTGGCTGAGCGGAGCGCCAAGATGGGGCTGCCCGAGATCCTGTTCAACCTGTTCCCCGGCATGGGGGCGTACAGCTTCCTGTCCCGCCGGGTCGGCGCGGTGACGACGGAGAAGATGATCACCAGCGGGCGGATCTACACCGCTGAGGAGCTGCACGAGATGGGCATCGTCGACGTGCTCGCCGAGGACGGCAAGGGCACCGAGGCGGTCCGCGAATACATTACGGAGAATGGCCGCAAGTACAATGCACACCGGGCCCTGATCCAGGCCCGGCGCCGGGTCAACCCGATCACGCTCGGTGAGTTGCGTGACGTGGTCGACATCTGGGCCGATGCCTGCCTTGGCCTCGGCGAATCCGATCTCCGCAAGATGGCGAGGCTGACTGCGGCGCAGGATCGTCGGCGCGCCGCGATCATGCCGATCGCGGCCGAGTGACGTCCAAACTCGTGGTCCGAGGGGCAGCTGAGGCGACGGGCTGGGGAGCCGGTCGCCTCATTTTCCCGGTCCGGATCAGCCGTTCTGCGCCGGCCGGGCCGCGGTGCCGCGCCGCCGCAGCAGGATCGGGCGCAGGCGCTCCATTTCGGCCGCCAGACGCCGCAGATAAGTCTGGCCGTTGCGGGCGAGATCCGGCCCGCTGATGCCCTGCCAGTCCTGGCAGAGATCCGACAGGCCGCGCGCGCCGACATTCGCCGTGGCGCTGCGCAAGGCATGGGCGTTCGCCCGGAACAGCATGGCGTCGCCTTTCTGCACTGAGAGTTTCATGTCCTCGGCAATCGTCTCGATATCCGCCAGGAAATCGTCGATCAGCTCGACCAGGAATTCGTTGCCGCCCAGGGCTTCCAGGCGATCGATGACGCGCATGTCGATTGCGGCCGGACCGGCCTGGGGCAGCGTCGTGACGTTGTCCGGCAGCGGTTGCGGCGGCGCTTTGGAGACATGCTCCTGCAATACCTCATCGATGGTGGCGAACAGCTGCTCGGGCTCGATCGGCTTGGTCAGGCAGGCGTCCATGCCGGCCTCGGCGCAGCGCGCGGCGACACCCGGCGTGGCATCGGCGGTCAAGGCGATGATCGGGACATGCGGCCGGTCCAGCGCGGTGAAGCGGAACAGCTTCGTGGCCTCGACGCCGTTCATCACCGGCATGTTGATGTCCATCAGGACGAGGTCAAAGGTCGCCGCGTCCAGCGCGTCCAGGGCCTCCTCGCCGTTGGCCACCAGCCGCACCTGATGACCGGCCCGCGTCAGGATCTCCCGCAGGACCTTCTGGTTGATGCGGTTGTCGTCCGCAACCAGGACGGACAGGCTGCGCCCCGCCGGGGCTTGGCGATGAGCGGCCGCGGCCTTCCGCTTGCCCTGCGGGCGTCCGGCCTGCGCGATGCGGAAGGCGGTGCCGATGGTTCGGGTATCCGCGTCTGCTGGGATCGCGGTGACGAAGACTTCCGTCAGATCGTGCGAGATGCTCTCGCCGCTGGCCGGATCGATGAGCAGGATCGGGCGGATGGCCGGCGCCGAACGCAGCGCAGCGAGGATCGCCGCTTGCCGGTTCGGGTCGCTCGGCAAGGCGCCCCGGTCCACGATCAGGATCGCGGCCGCGTCGGCCGAGCGCAGAGGCTGCCACGCCAGCATCGCGTCGATCGAGCCGAAGGTCTCGACCGTGCTGGCGGCCGGCGTCAACAGCGGCATCAGCCGTCCGATCAGCGCCGCGTCCGTGGCGACCACGCCGAGATCGGGAATCGGTTCGACGACAGGCTGCGCCTCGACATCGGCTGCCTGATCGAATGCCAATGTGAACCAGAAGGTGCTGCCGACACCGGGCGTGCTGTCGACGCCGATCTCGCCGCCGAGCAGGGTGACCAGCCGTTTGCAGATGGCGAGCCCCAAGCCGGTGCCGCCGAACCGATCCATGATCGAAGCGTCGGCCTGTCGGAAGCTTTCGAAGATGTGACCGGAGGCCTCCGGCTCGATGCCGATTCCGGTGTCGGAGACCTCGAAGCGCAGCCGCGGTCGATCGTCCAGGCCGGCTTCCGGCCGGACGGCGATGACCACGCTGCCGGCCTCGGTGAACTTGACGGCGTTGCCGAGCAGGTTGAGGACGACTTCCCGGAGATGTCGCTCGCTGCCTCGCAGTCGGAGCGGCACGCGATGGTCGATATGAACGCCGAGATGCAGGCCCTTGGATTTTGCCTCGGTCAGGACCATCGCCCGCATTTCCGACAGCACCGATGGCAGGTCGAAATCGGCGACCTGCACCGTCATCTGTCCGGCTTCGATGCGAGAGAAGTCCAGGATATCGTTGATCAGCGTCAAAAGCTGCTGGCCGGCCGAGACGACGGTCTGCGTCATCTCTTGCTGCGAAGGGTTCAGCTTGGTGTCGTGCAGAAGCGATCCCATGCCGATGATGGCGGTCAGGGGCGTCCGCAACTCGTGGCTGACGCTGGCCAGGAACATGCTTTTCGCCTGGCTTGCCTCCTCTGCCTGCTGCCTTGCCCTGGAAAGCTTGCGGATCAGCGTGGCGGCGTAGGCCGGCAGCAGCACCATGCCGCCGAGCAGGCCGGCCGACAGCGCGCCGTGCTCGCGCCAGAACTCGGTCGTCGCCACGACCGCGCCGAACGAGATCAGGCCGCCGCTGGTGGCCAGCGCAAGAAAGGCGATGCCGAAACGGAAGCCGTTGCCGAAGATGACCCAGAGATAGATCGGAAACAGGATAGTGGCGGCTTCGCCGCCGATGTGCATCTCCCAGAACATGGCGCCGAAATCGACCAGGATGGCGACGATCCGCCGGGGACGGCAGATCGCCGGATGCATGGCGATATGGGTCAGGATGGCGATGTTGAGTGTGATATATCCGGCCAGGACGGCGACCGCCTCCAGGTTGTACTGCCCGGTCGCCAGGACGTAGATCAGGATGGCGACGGCGAAGACGATGCCGTTGAGGCGCATCTCGTGCTCGCTGTCCGGACGATTCCTGAAGCGCTGCACGATACGCCCGATCGGGGATCTCGATCTCGCCTGCGGTCTGCTGTTGATCATCGATCACCACTGCGTCCGGGCCGTCCGGTGCCGGCGCCGTCGGGAATGTCGTCGATCAGTTCCAATAGCCGCTGCCCGGCCGACACTACCTTCCGCGCCATCTCCCGCTGCGCCGGGCTGAGCCTGGTATCCTGCAGGGTAGATCCTGTGCCGATGATGGCGGTCAGCGGCGTCCGCAGTTCATGGCTCACGCCGGCGAGGAGCAGGCTCATTTCCCGGCTCTCCGCCTCGGCCTTCCGCTTGTCCCGGGACAGCTTGCGGATCAAAGGCATGGCGCAGAGCGGCACCAGCAGCATCCCGCCGAACAGGCCGGCGGTCAAGGCACCGTGCTGGCTCCAGAACGGCGTCGTCGCCGCCACGGCGCCGAACGAGACGAGGCCGACAGCCGTGGCCAGGGCCAGGAAGGCGAGCCCGAACCGGAACCCGTTGCCTAGTATGACCCAGACGTAGAGCGGGAACAGGACGGCTGTGGTCTCGCCGCCGATATGCATGACGCAGAATAGGGCGGCGAGATCGCTGAAGATTGAGAAGATCCGGCGTGGGCGACAGATCCCCGGATAGCGCAGGATGTGACCGAGCACGGCAACATTGATCGCGAGATAGGCAGGAGGGACGGCGAGGATGCTCGGATCGTTGCCGGTCGCCGCCAGAAGATAGATCAGGATGGCGGTGCCGAAGCCGAGGGCGTTGAACCGCATTTCGTGTTCGCTGTCCGGGCGGGTCTGAAGGCGCCGCGCGATGCACGCAACCAGGGATCGAGGGGCTACCTGCGGTTTGCTGTCGGTCATCTCCAAAACCACTCCAGCCCGACGGCGCCGTCACTCCGACCGGGACCATACCGAACACCGATTGGGATGGCAAAAGACCTGCTGGTCGGCCGGCCGATCCCCTGGGAACTCTCGCCGCCGGATGTTCGATTTCAACCTGAGGAAATGAAACCTCTGAACCTCGCCGACCAGCGTGCAGATCCTCTGAGCCACCCGTAAGTTTCCTCTCCTTCGACGGTCGCGTCCAGGCCGAGATTAGTGGCGGTCTGCCTAGCCGACGTCCGAGTCCGGGCTGGAGAGATGGTGCAGTCGATGGGAATCGGCACCCCCAGAGCGCGAGGCGGCGGAGATGTCATTGGCCAGCGTCAGCAGGTGCTGCCCTGCCGATACGACTTTCCGCGTCATCTCCCGTTGTGCGGAATTGAGCTTGGTGTCCTGCAGTACCGATCCGGTGCCGACGATCGCGGTCAGCGGGTTGCGCAGCTCGTGACCGACATTGGCCAGGAGGACAGCCTTTTCACGACTGGCGGCCTCGGCCTGCCGTTTGGCATTTGATAGCCTGCGGATCAGGGGCGCGACGGTGAGTGAGACCAGGCACATGCCGCCGAGCAGGCCCGCCGACAGCGACGGCTGCGACTGCCAGAACGGCGTCGTGGCGATCACCGCGCCGAAGGCCCCGACGCCCGCCGCGGTGGCCACGGCCAGATAGCGGAGGCCGAAGCGGAAGCCGTTGCCGAGGACGACCCAGATGAACAGGGGGAAGAGGAAGGCAGTCCCCTCACCGCGGATCAGCATTTCGCTCAGCAGCACGCTGAAGTCGCCGATCATGGCGATGATCCGGCGCGTGTGGCAGGCCTGCGGCCGGAGCAGGATGTGAGCGAAGATGATGAGACAGAAGGCGGTATAGCTGATGTAGACCGCGAGCTCCCCCAGACCGAACTGTCGGGTCGCGAGCAGATAGACCGCAGTCAAGGTTGACAGGGCGACGCCGTTGAACCGCATCTCGTGCTCGCTGTCCGGACGAGCCCGAAGGCGCTGTACAATGCGGCTGGCCAGGGATCCCGGTCCCGCCCGTCGCCTGCTGTCGGTCATGGCCACGCTCACTCCAGCTCCACGGCACGATCGCGCCGTCGGAGACTACGCCGAATTGTCAAACCTGGGGAACGGCCTAGGAAATCCGTCCGTCCGCCGGCCATCTGCGCACGAAGTCCCGCAACTGGTCGTCCGGCATCGGCCTGGCGAAATGAAATCCCTGGACCTCGTCGCAGCCCAGCCCTCGGACGGTCTCAAGCTGCTCCGGAGTCTCCACCCCTTCGGCGGTGACGTCCAGGCCGAGATCGTGGCCGAGATTGGTGATGGCGCGGACGATCGCGGCATCTCCGGGGCTGCTCTCCAGGTTGCGGATGAAGCTGCGGTCGATCTTCAGGCGGTCGACCGGGAAGATCTTGAGGTAGCTGAGCGAGGAGTAGCCGGTGCCGAAATCGTCGATGGCGAAGCGGATGCCGAGGTCGCGCAGCTCCCGGATCTTTCCCGCCGCCGATTCCGCGTTCTGCATCAGCACGCCCTCGGTCAGCTCGAGCTCCAGGTCCGCCGCGGCCAGGCCGGTATCGTCCAGGGTCTGCCGGATCAGCTGGCCGATATCCTGCTTGCGGAACTGCAGCGAGGTCAGGTTGACGCCGACGCGCAGCGACAGCCCGTCCCCGGCCCAGGCCGCGGCCCGGGCGCAGGCCTCGCGCAGTACCCAGGTGTTCATGGCGATGATCAGCCCGCTTTCCTCCGCCGCCGGCAGGAACTGCGCCGGCAGCAAGAGGCCGCGGGTCGGGTGCTGCCAGCGCATCAGCGCCTCGGCGCCGACGATCCGGCCGCTGCGCAGGTCGATCTGCGGCTGGTAGTGCAGCACGAACTGGTCGCCCTCCACCGCGGCCCGTAGCTCGGCTTCGAGCACCACCGCATCCTGGATGCCGGCGTTCAGCTCGGTGGCGAAGAAGCGGTACTCGCCCGGCCCGTCGGCCTTGGCCCGGTACATCGCCAGATCGGCGTTGCGGAACAGCTGGTCAGGATCGTTCCCATCCTGCGGATGCAGGGTGATGCCGATGCTGGCGGTCAGCGAGACGGTGCTGTCGTTGCGGATGTGCGGCCGGGCGATCTCCTGCAGGATCTGCGCCGCCGCCGCGGCCGCATCCTCGCCCCGCGCCACCCCCGGCTGCAGCACCGCGAACTCGTCGCCGCCGAGCCGGGCGACGATGTCCCCCGGGCGCGCCATCAGGATCAGCCGCCGCGCCACCTCCTGCAGGATCTGGTCGCCGAAGTGATGGCCCAGCGCGTCGTTGATCGATTTGAACCGGTCGAGGTCCATGAATTGCAGGGCGAAGGGCGCGTCAGGGTCGCGGGCCAGGATCCGGCGGATCCGGTTCAGGAGATGCGCCCGGTTCGGCAGGTCGGTCAGCGCGTCGTGGTTGGCCAGGTGGTGCAGATGCTCCTCGGCCAGCTTGCGGTCGGTGATGTCGAGCGCGGTGGTTAGGACGCTCGCCACCTCGTTCGACGCATCCCGCAGCGGCGCCTTGCTGGTCAGGAACACCTGCCGCACGCCGCTGCGCTCGACCACCTCCTCGTAGCTCGGCAGCGGCTCGCCGGAGGCGAAGACCAGCTGGTCCAGCTGCCGGCTGCGCTCGCCGCGCTCCCGCCCGAACACGGCGGCGACATCCTCGCCGACCAGGGCCGCGGGGGTGGAGCCGCTGGTCGCCGCCTGATAGGCGTTGACGAAGACGCAGCGGCCGTCGCGGTCGGCGGCGCTGATCATCGCGGGCAGCGTGTCGATCACCTGGGCCAGCGCGTCGCGGCTGCTGCGCAGCGCCTCCTCCTGGCTGCGCTTGGTCCGCTCCAGCTCGCGCTCCAGCGTCGCGGCGCGGCGCTTGACCCGCTGCTGCTGCCGCCGCAGCCGCAGCAGGTTGCGGGCCCGGGTCACGAATTCGTGATGGTCGACCGGGCTCTGCAGGAAGTCGGTGGCGCCGGCCTCCAGCGCCTGCAGCCGGAAGCTGCGGTCGTCATAGGCGGTGATGACGATCACCGGCACGTCGGCGACATGCGGGTTGCCGCGCAGGCGGCGGGTGAACTCCGCGCCGTCGAGATTCGGCATCTTGTAGTCGGCGATCACCAGGTCCGGTGTGTGGCCCGACAGCCAGTCGAGCGCCTCCAGCGGGTCGCCGAACGCCTGCACCGTCACCTGGCTCTCGAGCGAGGCGGCCAGCCTGGAGAAGATGTTCCGGTTGGTGGGCCGGTCATCCAAGATGACGACGAGCGACATTCCCGCTTCAGCACTCCCTGTCGTGCCCGCCTCTGTCGAATCCGACAGGCCGGATGGTATGGCCCACTCCACTATAGTCGGGCCTTCGGCTGGACCAGGAGGGAATTCGTATGACGACTGGACAGGGGGCGCCGGTTCCGCCTATGCCGCCAGCGTCATCACCACCGGCGTGTGGTCCGAAGCCTTGTCGCGGCCGCGCGGCTCGCGGTCGATGATGCAGGCGTCGAGCCGGTCGGCGAGCTCCGGGCTGGCCAGCAGGTGGTCGATGCGGATGCCGTTGTCGGCCTGCCAGGCCTGGCCCTGATAGTCCCAGAAGCTGTAGCCGGTGGCGGTCGGGTTCAGCGCCCGCCAGGAATCGGTCAGGCCCAGATGCATCAGCGCCCGGAAGCGGCGGCGCGTCTCCAGGAGGAACAGGGCGTCCTCGGTCCAGGCGGCCGGGTCCGCGGCGTCGCGCGCCTCCGGGATGACGTTGAAGTCGCCGCCCATGACGAAGGGCCGGCCCGCGGCCAGCAGGGTCTCGGCCCGGCGGCGCAGCCGGTCCATCCAGGCCAGCTTGTAGTCGTATTTCTCGGTGCCGGCGGGGTTGCCGTTCGGCAGGTACAGGCCGCAGACCCGGACGCCCCGGACCGTGCCCTCGACATAGCGGGCCTGGGTGTCGTCGCCGTTGCCGTCCAGCCCGGTCAGCGGGTCCTCGATCGGATCCTTCGAGATCAGGGCGACGCCGTTATAGCTCTTCTGGCCGTGCACCAGAAGCTTGTAGCCCAGCGCCTCGAACTCGAAGCGCGGGAACGCCTCGGTCTCGCACTTGATCTCCTGCAGCACCGCGACGTCGGGGTCGGCGCTGCGCAGCCAGTCCAGCACGTTCGACAGCCGGGCCTTGACCGAATTGACGTTCCAGGTGGCGATGCGCATGCCTCAGCCCTCCGCCCGGAGGATCGGGGACGGGGCGGGCAGGGTGGGGCGCATGACTGGTCCTCCGGGGCTGGGCGGCCCTCCGACTCCGGCGGGCGCGGCCGCTCAGATTGCGAAGGAAGTGCCGCAGCCGCAAGAGGAGGTGGCGTTCGGGTTCTTCACCTGGAAGGACGCGCCGATCAGCTCCTCGACATAATCGATCTCGGCGCCGGCCAGCAGGTCCAGCGACACGTCGTCGACCACCACGGTGACGTCGTCGCGCCGGAAGGTCAGGTCGTCGCCGTTGATCTTGTCGTCGAAGCTGAAGCCGTACTGGAAGCCGGAGCAGCCGCCGCCGGACACGGCGATGCGCAGCATCAGCGCGTCGTTGCGTTCGGCGCGCTTCAGCTCGGCGATCCGCCGGGCGGCACTTTCGGTCAGGTTCAGGATGCGGCCGTCGTCGGGCATGGTTCGATCAATCGCAGGACGTCGGGACAGGTCCCCACCAATGTAGGGAGCCGCGGGCCGTCTGCAAAGCGTCCGCCGCGATTGCCAGCCCCGCATGCGGCGGCTAGCTTGACCTCTGATGACCGCCGTCTACGCCACAGCCCCGGACCGCAGCCGCGGCCGGCTTCACGCCGAGCCGGACAGCGGCATGCGCTCGCCGTTCCAGCGCGACCGCGACCGCATCGTCCACTCCTCGGCCTTCCGCAAGCTGCAGTACAAGACCCAGGTCTTCATCTATCACGAGGGCGACTACTACCGGACCCGGCTGACCCACACGCTGGAGGTGGCGCAGATCGCCCGCACCATCTGCCGGGCGCTCGGCCTGGACGAGGATCTGGGCGAGGCGGTGGCCCTGGCGCACGACCTTGGCCACACCCCCTTCGGCCATGCCGGCGAGGACGCGCTGCACGCCGCCATGGCCGGCCATGGCGGCTTCCATCACAACGACCAGACGCTGCGCATCCTGACGGCGCTGGAGCGGCGCTACGCCGGTTTCGACGGGCTGAACCTGACCTGGGAGACGCTGGAGGGCGTGGTCAAGCACAACGGCCCGCTGCTGCCGCTGCCGCCCGGCGGAACGCTGCCGGCCACGATCGACGCGTTCCGCGCCGTCTGGGACCTAGACCTCGCCTCCCAGCCGGGGCCGGAGGCGCAGGTGGCGGCGCTGGCCGACGACATCGCCTACACCAACCACGACATCGACGACGCGGTGCGGGCCGGACTGCTGGAGCTCGACGCGCTGCGCGGCCTGCCGCTGGTCGGGCCGGTCCTGGCCGAGGTCGAGGCCCGTCATCCCGGCCTGCCGCGGCGCCGGCTGGTCCATGAGACGGTGCGGCGGGTGATCGACCAGATGGTGACCGACCTGCTGGCAGAGTCCCGCCGCCGCTTGGCGGCGCTGGCGCCGGCCTCGGTCGAGGCGATCCGCGCCGCGCCGGTGGCGGCGATCGCCTTCTCCGACGGCGTCGCGGCCGATCTCGCCGTGGTCCGCAGCTTCATGTTCCGCGAGGTCTACCGGCACTATCTGGTGAACCGCGAGACCAGCAAGGCCCGGCGGGTGGTGCGCGACCTGTTCGAACTGTTCACGGCCGAGCCGAACACCCTGCCGACCGACTGGCGGCGCCAGGCCGACGCGGCAGGCCCAGCCGGCCTGCCACGGCTGGTGGCCGACTACATCGCCGGCATGACCGACCGCTACGCCCTGCTCGAACACCAGCGCCTGTTCGCCCTGGACCGGCCGGTGTGAGAGGCGACGGGCCTCGCCCCGTCTTGTCATGCCCGGGCTTGACCCGGGCATCCAGAAAGTGTCGAAAGCCTCTGGATTGCCGGGTCAGGCCCGGCAATGACAGGCGGGGAGGGGGGCTCCCCAGATTGATTCGTCACTGAATCAATTTCTTATCGCCCGTTTCTCCGATTCGGGTTATGATTCCGAATCAGTCGGGGGATAGTATGGTCGACACCGCCACGCAACTGCGACTCGGACCGGACGGGCAATGGATGGAGGCGCCGCACGCGCTGCCCGTCGCCGCGCCCGTCGCGGCTCATCCCACGGTCCAGCTCCGCCAGGTTCCGGCGACGCCCTGGCGTCTCATCGTCCCGGCCGGGGTGATCCTGGTCGTCGTCCTGCTGTTCGCCGGCATCCTGATCTCGACCTACACCTCCGGCGGCTCGGTGACGATGGAGGGCGGGGTGCCGATCATCCGCGCCGACCGCGCCGAGTTCCGCACGAGGCCGGAGCAGCCGGGCGGCATCGACATTCCGAACCAGGACCGTCTCGTGCTGCAGGATCTCGGCCGCCGGCAGGCGCCGGTGAAGGTGGCCCCCGTGCTGCCGCCGCCGGAGCAGCCGATGCCGCGGCACGTCCAGGCCGGCCCCGACCAGCGCGGCTGGCGCCTGCCGCTGCCGGCCGCGGCCCCTGGCGCCGGGGTGGTGGAGATCCTGCTGGCGCGCCCCGGCCAGGCCGCCGCGCCGCCGGAACCGGTCGCGCCGGCCCAGCCGTCCCCCGAGCCGGCTGCCGCGGCACCGGCGGCCGCGGATCCCGCGCCCGTCGCCGATCCGGCCCCGGTCCAGACTGCCGCGCTGGCGCCGGCGGCGCCGATCGCTCCGGCCGAGCCTGCCGCGCCCGCGCCCCAGGCGGCCCCGCAGCCGGCCGACCCGATCGCCGCGCTGCTGGCCAACCCAGCGGCCGCCGACGGCTGGATCGACCCGGACGCCGGTGCGCCGGCCGCCCAGGTCGCGGCCGTGCCGTCGATGCCGGCGATCGTCGCCGTGCCGGACGGGCGCTTCGCGGCCCAGATCGCGGCGGTGACCTCGCCGCAGGAGGCGCAGGCCGAATGGGCCCGCTTCCAGCGCCGCTTCCCGGAGCTGTTCGGCGCGCTGCAGCTCGCCGCGCCGCAGGTCTCGGCCTCGACCCGGCTCGGCTATCGCGTCCAGGCCGTGCCGCTCGACCAGGCGACGGCGACGCGGCTGTGCGAGGCCCTGGCCAGCGAGAAGACCGGCTGCCTCGTCGTTCCCCGCTGAGTTCCGTTCATGCCCCCCTTGTCGTTGAATCGGGCGATCCTGTTCGGCTGCGCCGGCCCCGTCCTGACGGCCGAGGAGCGGCTGTTCTTTCGCGACGCCGATCCGCTCGGCTTCATCCTGTTCCGCCGCAACTGCGAGACGCCGGACCAGCTCGCGGCCCTGGTCGCCGAGCTGCGCGACGCGGTCGGCCGCCGGGCGCCGGTGATGATCGACCAGGAGGGCGGGCGCGTCGCCCGCCTCCGGCCGCCGCACTGGCCCGGCTTCCCGGCCGCCGGCCGCTTCGGCGCGCTGCACGCCCTCGACCCGGAGGCGGCGATGGAGGCTGCCCGCGCCAATGCCACCGCCATCGCGCTGACCGTCGGCGCCGCCGGCATCGACGTGGTCGCGGCGCCGGTGCTCGACCTCGACCTGCCCGGCGCCGACCGCACCGTGGTCGGCGACCGCGCCTTCTCCGGCGACCCGGCGGTGGTCGCCCGGCTTGGCCGCGCCGTGGCCGAAGGGCTGCTCGACGGCGGCGCGCTGCCGGTGATCAAGCATCTGCCCGGCCATGGCCGGTCGCGGGTCGACAGCCACTTTGCGCTGCCTTTGGTCGAGGCCGACCTCGACGCGCTGGAGCGCACCGATTTCGCGCCGTTCCGCGACCTTGCCGGCCTGCCCTGGGGCATGACCGGCCATCTCGTCTTCACCGCGCTCGACCCCGATCACCCGGTCACCCAGTCGCCGACCGCGATCCGCGACGCGGTGCGCGGCCGCATCGGCTTCGACGGCGTCCTGTGCAGCGACGACCTGTCGATGGGCGCCCTCTCCGGGTCCCTGCCGGACCGGGCGTCGCGGGCCCTGGCCGCCGGCTGCGACCTGGCCCTGCACTGCAACGGCGACCTCAGGGAGATGCAGGCGATCGCGGCGGCGGTGCCGGCGATCGGCCCGGAGACGGCGGCCCGGCTGGCCCGCGGCGAGGCTTGGCGCCGCCCGGCGAGCGAGCGGCCGGTCGAGAGCTATCTCGAGCGGGTGAGGGAGCTGCTCGCCCGCCTGCCCTCCGTGTGATCGAGGTTGCTTCGCCGCGCTCGGGCGGCGAAACTCCGCGCATGCTGGAAGACTGGTCGAAGGTCGATGCACCGCCGGTGACGAGCCGGGAGGACGCCGCCTTCATTCTGAAATTCGAATCCTATGAAGGGCCGATCGACCTGCTGCTCGAACAGGCGCGCGAGCAGAAGGTCGACCTGACCCAGATCTCCATCCTGGCGCTGGCCGACCAGTACCTCGCCTTCGTCGAGCGGGCGCGGCGCCTGTCGCTGGAGCTGGCGGCGCACTACCTGGTGATGGCGGCCTGGCTGGCCTATCTCAAGTCGCGCCTGCTGCTGCCCGCCCCGCCGGGCGACGACGAGCCGAGCGGCGCCGAGCTGGCCGAGGCCCTGGCCTTCCAGCTGCGCCGGCTGAACGCGATGCGCGAGGCCGGGCAGGCGCTGATGGCGCGGCCGCAGCTCGGCCACGACCTGTTCGCCCGCGGCGCCGCGGAGGAGGACGAGGCGGCCCCGACCTCGGTCTGGGCCGTGTCGCTCTACGACCTGCTCAAGGCGTATGCCGAGCACTGGCGCGCCAAGGCCGCGGCCGAGGGCGGCCTGCGCATCGAGGCCTCGGTGCTGTTCTCGCCGGAGCAGGCGCTGGAGCGGATGGAGGCCATGCTCGGCCGGTTCCCGAGCTGGACCACGCTCGCCGCCTTCCTGCCGCCGATGACCGGCAGTCCGCTGGTGCGGCGCTCGGCGCTCGCCGCCACCTTCGTCGCCACGCTCGAGCTGGCCAAGGCCGGCCGGCTCGCGATCCGCCAGGACGGACCCTTCGGCCCGATCTGGCTCAAGGCCCAGGCTTCCCAGAGCACCACCGAAGAATGACCGAACAAAGCCTGCATATCCCACCCTCACTGCGTCCTGCGCCGGTTCAACATGCCGACAGGGCAGGAGGACGGCGCAGCGCGATGTGGTGCATCGCGCAAGCCGTTCGACGCACCATGTCGGCATGTTCAACCGGCCCGGAGGGTCGCCTTGCGGCGGCCGCCTGCGGGCGCGGGCCGCTCGATCGTATGGCCCGATACGCTCTTCGCGGCCCGAGCCCTCATTCGACTCACCGCAAGGCGACGCAGGATGCAGTGAGGGTGGGATATGCAGGCTGATCAAGCCCTGCGCCTGGTCGAAGCCATGCTGTTCGCCTCGCCGACGCCGCTGACCGAGGCGGCGATCGCCGAGCGCCTGCCCGACGGCGCCGACGTGCCGGAGCTGATCGACACGCTGGTCGAGCAGTACCGCAACCGCGGCGTCACCCTGATGCCGGTCGCCGGCGGCTGGGCCTTCCGCACCGCGCTCGACCTGGCGCCGCTATTGCGCGACGCCGGCCATGTCGTCCGCCGCCTGACCCGGGCGGCCCTGGAGACGCTGGCGATCATCGCCTATCACCAGCCGGTGACGCGGCCGGAGATCGAGGCGGTGCGCGGCGTCGCCGTGGCCAAGGGCACGCTCGACACGCTGCTGGAGGCCGGCTGGATCGCCCCGGGCCGCCGCCGGCAGCAGCCCGGCCGGCCGCTGACCTGGATCACCACCCCGGCCTTCCTCGACCATTTCGGCCTCGGCGGGCTTGAGGACCTGCCGAGCGTCGACGAGCTCAAGGCCTCGGGCCTGCTCGACACCCGCCCGGCCATGGCCGTGCTGCCCGGCGGCACATTGTCCGGCGAGGACGGGCCGGAGCCGCCGGAGGACGAGGACCGCGACTAGCGGAACGGGCCGCGCCGGGCGGTTTTCGCCGCCGCCGAAACCCCAGGATTTCTGCGCTGATTCGCGCCGTCCGCCGGCATTGCGGTGGCGTGGGGTTTCTGCGATGATCCGGCCGCCTTGGGGCTGGAGGATGAGTTTATGGGTGGTTTGAGTATTTGGCACTGGTTGATCGTCCTGGTCGTCGTGCTCCTGATCTTCGGGAACCGGCTGCCGCGGGCGATGGGCGACCTGGCCAAGGGGATCAAGAACTTCAAGACCGGGCTGTCGGACGATCCCAAGAGCGACGGGTCGGATGATCGTCCGGCCGTGCCGCCGCCCGCGGGCACCGAAGCCGGCAGTCCGAACCGGACGACCGTCGACCGCCAATAGTCCCCTCGGGGAACCGGAACCGCGCCCCGTCTCCGGAGGCGGGGCGTGATGGACGAATGTGATGTTCGGTTTCGACTGGTCGGAGTTGATGATCATCGTGGTCGTGGCACTCATCGTGCTCGGCCCGAAGGATCTGCCGCGCGCCCTCTATCAGCTCGGCAAATGGACGCGGCACGCCCGCCGCATCACCAGCGAGTTCCAGCGCCATGTCGACGACATCGTGCGCCAGGCCGAGCTGGAGGAGGTGCGCAAGACCGTCCAGGACGCAGCCAAGACGATGGATGTCCGCGGCCAGGTGGCCGAGCACGTCAACACCGTGCTCGACCCGGTCCGCGACATCAAGCAGGCCTTCGACAAGGCGGCGCCCGGCGCCACGCCGCGGGCGGAGCCCGACAGGGCCGCGCCCAACGGGGCGGCGGCGCCCCCCGCGGCGGAGCCGCGAAGGGTTGAGGGCCCGCAGCCGGTCGAGGGTCCGAAGCCCGCCGAGCCGGAGGCTCCGGCCGAACCCGCGCCGGCCGCCGTTCCCGCGTCGCCGGCCGCCGTTCCTGTTGCCGCGCCGGCCCCGGCCGCCGCCCCGACCCCGACCGACCGCGCGAGCTGATCCATGGCGCCCTCCGACAAGGAGATCGACGACAAGCAGATGCCGCTGATGGACCATCTGCTGGAGCTGCGCACCCGGCTGATCTATTCCGTGGTCGCGATCCTGGTCGGGTTCTTCATCTGCTACCACTTCGCGGAAGCGATCTACCTGTTCCTGACCCAGCCGCTGGCGGATGCGCTGCCGCCGGGCCAGCCCCGGTCGATGATCTACACGGCGCTGACCGAGGTGTTCTTCACCTACATCAAGATCGGTTTCTGGGGCGGCTTCTGCCTGGCCTTCCCGGTGGTGGCCAGCCAGATCTGGATGTTCGTGGCGCCCGGCCTGTACCGCAACGAGCGCAACGCCTTCCTGCCGTTCCTGCTGTTCAGCCCGGTGATGTTCATCATCGGCGCGGCCTTCGTGTACTACTTCGTGTTCCCGCTGGCCTGGAAGTTCTTCCTGTCCTTCCAGGTGCTGGGCCCGGATGTCGGCAGCGGCCTCGAGATCAAGCTCGACGCCAAGGTGTCGGACTATCTCGACCTGGTGATGCGCCTGCTGCTGGCCTTCGGCATCGCCTTCCAGCTGCCGGTGCTGCTGACGCTTCTGGTCCGCGTCGGCATCCTCAGCGTCGCCACGCTGAAGAGCAAGCGCCGCTACGCCATCGTCATCGTCTTCGTCGTCGCCGCCGTGCTGACCCCGCCGGACGCGATCAGCCAGATCGCGCTCGCCGTGCCGATGCTGCTGCTCTACGAGATCGCGATCTTCATCGGCGGCCTGATCGAGCGCGACCGCGCCAAGCGCGAGGCGGAGGCCGAGGCGGAAGACGCCCGCCCCGACGACGGCCCGGCCTGACCTTCACTCTTCACTGTCATGCCCGGGCTTGACCCACGGCTGTCCGGTTGAGGGTTTTCGGGGTGCGGACGAGGAGTAGGGCTCGATTTATATTGTCATCGCCGGGCTTGACCCGGCGATCCAGGGGCCGCCCAGAGCGGCATCGACATTCCTGGATGCCCGGGTCAAGCCCGGCAATGACAGAAAACTGAGACTTCCATGCCTCACGGCCGCGCCGCGTACTCCTCGACCAGCGGACCGTAGGCCTCCACCGGCGGATAGGCTTCGTAGCTGTGCACCGCCGGCGTGGTTGCCCAGGCGAGTTTCTCCGCGGTGCAGGTTTCGATGAACGGCACCGACCAGGCCGGGTCGTCCAGCATGGTCGACCGGACGTTGACGAACTGGTCCAGCCCCTCCGGCCGGGTGAACAGCCAGCTCAGGCAGTGCGGGCAGAAATAATGCCGCGACGGGCCGTGCAGCCCGCCGATCACCGGCTCGCCCTGGATCACGGCGAAGCCCTCGCTCGGGATCGCCGCGGACAGGGAGAAGGCGCTGCCGGTCATCCGCTGGCAGCCGGTGCAGTGGCAGGCGATGGTGACCAGCGGCCGGGCGGTGATGCGGAAGCGCACCTGGCCGCACCGGCAGTGGCCTTCCTGCGGCACGCTCAACCGGGTCATGGCGTCCTCCTGACGGTTGTCCTGTTCTGAGGCCTGTTGAGATCCATCTGGAGTTTATGACAGCAGCGGCGAGAAGGATGCCAGCTCTGAAGGAGAGGTCGGTTTGGCGGCCGACCGCGAGATCGGCGACGTCACGACCGTCCCACGCTCGCGCCCAGGGTGACGAGAAGCTCGTCCAGTTGCTCGAACTGCTCGGGCATTCCACCCTCCGTCCCGGCGATGGCATCGTCGAGGGCTTCCTTCGAGGGATAGAGTTCGTGCAGGACCAGCAGCGTCTTGCCTCCCTTTTCCTCGAAGGTCACCGTGGTCACGGCACCGTTATCGCTTTCGTCATTGGTCCAGACGAGGCGGGCGTGCGGCGTCACTTCGAGGTACCTGCCGAAGAACGCCACGGTCTTTGAGGCATCGTGGCCGAATTCCAGACGGTACCCGCCCCCGACACGGACATCCATCTCGCAGGAAAGCAGGGGTACGTCCATCGACTTCGGGACCCACCACCGCTCGAACAGCTCGGGCTTGGTCCACGCCTCGAACACGATGCGGGCCGGGCCGTCGAAGGTTCGCGCAACGACCAGCTCACGCTCGGACTTCCGTTCCACCGCCGTGCGGTTCTTCATGGGTCTGGGCTCACTCTCTCGTCCTTCGTCCATCGACCTTCTCCTTCTGTTTCAGTTCCTCTCGACACGGCCTGGAGCGACGGAGGGCGCCGGACCAGGGCTCAGCCCTTCGCCGCCGCCTCCAGCCCGGCGACGTCGATCTTCACCATCTGCAGCATCGCCTCGGTGACCCGCTTGACCTTGGCCGGGTCGGGGTCGGTCATCAGCTCGCCCAGCCGCTTCGGCAGGATCTGCCAGGACAGGCCCCAGCGGTCGCGCAGCCAGCCGCATTGCTCGACCGTGCCGCCTTCCTTCAGCGCGTCCCACAGCCGGTCGACCTCGGCCTGGGTGTCGCACTCCACCATGATCGAGAAGGCGTGGTTGAACGGGTTCAGCGGCCCGGCCTCGATCGCCTGATAGCGCTGATCGCCCAGGGTGAAGCCGGCGAGCCGCACGCTGCCGGCCGGGCCGCTCGGGGTGTCGGCGGGCAGGGGCGTGACCCAGTGGACCGCCGAGCCGGGGATCAGCGCGGTGTAGAAGCCGATCGCGGCCTCCATGTCGCGCTCGAACCAGAGATGCTGGGTGACCTTCATCGCGACGTTCCTTCCTTCCATCGGACGGGCGGAGCCGGCGGCCCGGGCCGCTCCTGGTCCAAGGACGGAGAAGAAGGTCCGTCCCCGACAGCACGGCAAATTTTTTTCCGAGTGTGCGGAGGATTCCGGTGGCGCATTCTTGGTCTGACCGCAATCGGCAGGGAGGGCGGGGTGGGAGTGGTCCTGATCGACAACGGCGATGCCGATCACGACTTCTCCATCAACTGGTGGCACTGGAGGGCCATCGTCGAAGCGGTGCGCCGGACAAAGGTGCTGCCCTCCGGCCGTGTGGACGGTCTCCACCAGGCCTGCGTCGGCGAACTGGACGCAGCGGAGGCCTGCGCTGTCGGCCATGCCATTCGGACCCTGCTGTGTCCGACGCTGGGTGAGGGCGAACGGCTGCTGCTCGACGGCGCGGTCTCCATCGTTCCGCCAGATGGGGTGTTTCATCGGGAGCCCGGGGAGATGCACAAGAACTACGGCACCGACCGCGCGACGCTGGAGGCTTTCGCCGCCTTCTGCGAACGCTGCGCAGGTTTTCGCGTGCTTTAGCCCTGCGGCCGCACGGGGCTTTGCCCGCTAATCCCTTGATTGCCCCACAAGGCGATGCCCGGCGGGGCATCCGGTCCCGACATCGCCGTGGAAATTTGAGGGCTGAGACGATCGTCCGTGGTCTCCGGCCCGGCAGGGGCCTAGGATGCCGCGTGCGGGCGGTGTCGGGAGGCGGCGATGGCCGGGCATGTCGGGAAGGCGGATGTCGCCGTTCTGGAGCGGTTCCTCGCCGAGTCCGCGACCGCCGCGCCCTCGCAATACGCCTTCGTCCGCCGCGGCAAGGTGATGTGCTTCTACGCCGATGCCGGCGTGGCGCTCGAGGTCGGGGCCCGCTGCTTCCCCGACCGCGAGTTCTCCGTCATCGACGTCCACGCCCGGAAGGTGGTGCTGGCGCACTGATCGGCATCAGTCGCGCCAGAACGGCTTGCGACTCTCCCCGTCGACATCGCATCGGCTCAGGCCGCAATCGGCCAGGAAGGAATCCGGCAGGCTTGCCAGGCAGCGGCGCTGCTGCACGCGTTCATGCCAGGTCAGCAGCAGGTCCACCAGGGATGTGATCGACTCTCTGCGAACCGCGGCGCGCCGGGCGGCGGTGGACGGACGTTCACTGGTCGACACGGGACAACTCTCCTTGCGCCGCGACAGGCGCCTCGCCGGGAAAAGCCGAGTTTCCCGCGGATGCCGCGCAGCGGTTTTGCTTCGATGTCGGAGAAGATGGCTATCGACAGCAAATATGATTGTACGAAAGTGCTTTTTTGAGAAGTTTGATTTTTCTTAATCAAGAATTAATTGAACAAATGAAGTTTTGTTTGATCGGTATTAACAAATCGTAATGATGTCTGGAGTATTTTCCGATCTGGTTGTCCCTGGTCCGGGCTTGCCGTGAATGTTCCGGGCCGGTACGGCGCCGCCGGGCTTTCCGGAGGCGAAGCGAGACGGGACTTCCCGTTCCTGAGAGACCGTTTGGAAATGCGCTGGCGTGAGTCGGCTGGCGGTGGTTTCGAGAACCGGAGCGCAGCGCACGTTTGGTGCGTGAGCACCGGAAGCGGAGAAACCGCCGTCAGACGGCCGCGCCAGTAGCATTTCCAAACGGTCTCTAATCCCTGCCTCTGCCCGGCAGCAGCAGCCAGGCGATGCCGGCCAGGGCGGCGAGGCAGCCGAGCAGGGCGAAGGCGGGGATGCCGAACAGCCGCGGCCCGGTCTCGGCCAGGATCGGCGCCAGCCCGACCACGAATGCGGCGGTGACGATGGCGACGGCGATGCGCGCGGCGCCGCGCTCGATCGAGCCGCCGAACCTGTCCATCCGGCCGATCTCGACCTCCAGCTTCACCCGGCCCTTCTCCAGCCGCCGCAGCACCCGGCGCAGGATGCCGGGCGCGTCCCCGGCCAGGGCCTGCAGCTCCAGCAGGGCCGATCCGGCCCGGCTCAACATCGCCTCGGGGGCATAGCGCGCGGTCAAAGCGCGGCGCACCACCGGTTCCACCTCGCGCACCACGTCCAGCTCCGGGTCCAGGCGGCGGACCACGCCTTCGGAGGTCATCAGCGCCTTCAGCACCAGCGCCAGGTCGGGCGGCAGGGCCAGGTCGTGGTCGCGCATCAGGGCGACGAAATCGGCCAGCGCCTGGCCCAGCTTCAGCCGGCCCAGCGCGCCGCGGGTGTGGCGGGCCAGGAAGGCCTCCGCCGCCTCCTCCAGCGGGCGGGCGTCGATGTCGGGCTGGCCGGCCCAGTCCAGCAGCACCTCGCGCACCCCGGCGGCGCTGCCGCCCGTGATCGCCGCCATCAACGTCACCAGCTGGTCGCGCCGCCGCGCCGACAGCCGGCCGATCGTGCCGAAATCGAGATAGGCGATGCGGTCGCCCGGCAGGCACAGCATGTTGCCGGGATGCGGGTCGGCATGGAACACGCCGTCGATCAGCATCATCTGCAGGAAGGCGTTGGAGCTGCGCGCCGCCAGCACCCGCCGGTCCAGCCCGGCCTTTTCCAGCGCCGCCTCGTCGCTGGGCCGGACGCCCGCGACGAAGTCCTGCACCAGCACCTCCTCGCTGGTCCAGGCCCAGTGGATGCCCGGCACGACGACCTCCGGCCGGCCCTCGAACTGGGCGGCGATCAGCTCGGCGTTGCGGCCTTCATTGGCCAGGTCCAGCTCCTCGCCGATCGCGGCCGCCAAGTTGCGGGTGATCGCCTCGGGATGATAGCGGCGCAGCTCCGGCAGCTCGGTCTCGGCGAGCTTGGCGGCATGGGCCAGCAGGCGCAGGTCGGCCTCGACCAGCGGCCGCAGCCCGGGCCGGCGGATCTTCACCACCACCTCGGTGCCGTCCGCCAGCGCCGCGCGATGCACCTGGGCGATCGAGGCCGAGGCCAGCGGCTCGCGGTCGAAGCGGGCGAAGATGGCGTCAGGCGGGCTGCCCAGCGCCGCCTCGACCACCGGCGCCAGCGCCTCATAGGGCAGGGGCGGAACGCGGTCGTGCAGCTTCTCCAGCTCGGCGATCCACTCCGCCGGCAGCAGGTCGCTGCGGGTCGCCAGGATCTGGCCCAGCTTCACGAAGGTCGGCCCCAGCGCCTCGATCGCCAGCCGCAGCCGGGCCGGCATGTCCTGGCCGGGCGCGGCCGTCCCGGTGTCGCCGGGGGCCAGCCCGGCCTGCTTCAGCAGCCGGTGCAGCCCCAGCCGGCGCACCAGGTCGCCGAAGCCGAAGCGCAGCAGCACGGTGACGATCTGCTGCAGCCGTTTCAGGTCGCGGGCGACGACGAAAGCGGTGGGAAGGACCTGCATGCTGGACCTGGGCAAGGGACGGCGGGACCGGACTGCAACGTCGGTGCCGCCGCGGGGTTCCGCCAGCGGGCGAATGGCCGCGGCGGGGATGCGATCGCAGTGGTATTACCGGCCGCTCTCGTTCATGGTATGTTCCATGGACGAGATGCGCCCCGATTGCGAGATGGAGGACCGGCCGGTCGACAGGGACCTGGCCTGGACGCAATGGGCGCTGGGCTCGCTGGCCGAGCTGGTCGACATTCATCTCCGCACGGCGCGGATGATGGCGACGGAGCAGTTGGCGACGCCGATCCTGCAGGCCAGGCCGGATTTCGCGCTGGCGCAGGTGCGCCTGGCCCGCTCGGTGCGGCTGTCGATCGCGATGAGCCAGCGGATCCGCGAGGGCTATCAGGAGCGCAAGGCCGGGACGCCGGAGCGCACGCCGGCGGAGGAGGCGGCCGAGGCCGCCCCGGCCGAGGCCGCGCCGGCCGCCGGGCCGAAGGACGGCGAGCCCCGGGCGGAACCGCGCGAGTCGCTGGTCGAGAGCGAATGCCTGGAGGACGAGCTCGAACCGGACGAGGCGGCGGAGGAGCGGCGCGACCTGGACGCGGCCCTGCTGTCGCGAGACCGGGACGGCGCCGCCGCGGTCGAGATCCCCGATCGCCTGCCTGACCGCCCTGCCGACGCCGTCCCCGTGGCCGCTCGGCCTGAGCCCAACTGGCCTCCTTTGGACGAGCCCGACACGGGCCGGCCCGTGCCGGCTCTGCCGAAGCCGGACAGCAGCTGAGCGCCGGCGTCGCATCCCCGCACCGTCATTGCGAGGAGGCGAAGCCGACGAATCCATCCAGGGCCCGTTCGCACGGCCCTGGATCGCTTCGCTGCGCTCGCGATGACGCTGTGGGGCGGAGAGTCAGTGTCCAGAGCCGATGGTTTTGCCTCTCCCGTTTACGGGAGAGGTCGGAGGCGCTTGCGCCTCCGGGTGAGGGAAGGGCGTCGAGGCTTGAACCCGTCCCCACCCGGTCTCGCTGCGCGGGCCCGGGCCTCTCCCACCGGGCGGAAAAGGCGGCACAAACACCGCCCCGAACCCGCCGGCCCGTTTGCGTCCGGCCGGCCCACCTCCTATAACCACCGCACGATTCCCCGATCCGGCAGAGTTCGAGCGCGATGCACGACATCCGATTCATCCGAGAGCATCCCGAGGCCTTCGACAAGGGGATGGCTCGGCGGGGTCTGTCGCCCGTCGCCGCCGACCTGCTGGCGCTGGACGAGCGCCGGCGCCAGATCACCACCGAGCTGCAGGGGCTGCAGACCCGCCGCAACGCCGCCTCCAAGGAGATCGGCGCCGTCAAGTCCAAGGGCGGCGACGCCCAGGCGCTGATGGACGAGGTCGCCTCGATCAAGGCGAAGATGGGCGAACTGGAGCAGGCCGACCGCGACGCCGAGGCGGCGCTGGCGGCCCGGCTGGCCGAGCTGCCGAACCTGCCCGACGAGGACGTGCCCGACGGGCCGGACGAGAGCGCCAATGTCGAGGTCCGGCGCACCGGCGAGCCGCGGCGGCTGAACTCGGCCCGCGACCATGTCGATCTCGGCGAGGGCCTCGGGCTGATGGACTTCGCCGCGGCCTCCAAGCTGTCCGGCGCAAGGTTCGTTGTCTTGCGCGGCGCGCTGGCCCGGCTGGAACGAGCCATCGGCCAGTTCATGATCGACCTGCATGTCGACGAGCACGGCTACACCGAGATCGCGCCGCCCTTCATGGTGCGCGACGAGGCCGTGTTCGGCACCGGGCAGCTGCCGAAATTCGCCGAGGACCTGTTCCGCACCAACACCGGCCACTGGCTGATCCCGACCGCCGAGGTGCCGCTGACCAACCTCGCCGCCGGCGAGATCCTGGAGCAGGAGAGGCTGCCGCTGCGCTTCACCGCGCTGACGCCGAGCTTCCGTTCCGAGGCCGGCTCGGCCGGGCGCGATACCCGCGGCATGATCCGCCAGCACCAGTTCAGCAAGGTCGAGCTGGTCAGCATCACCACGCCGGAGCAGTCGGCCGCCGAGCACGAGCGGATGACGGAATGCGCCGAGACCGTGCTGAAGCGGCTGGGCCTGGCCTTCCGCACCATCGTGCTGTGCACCGGCGACATGGGCTTCTCCGCCCGCAAGACCTACGACATCGAGGTCTGGCTGCCGGGGCAGGGGCGGTATCGCGAGATCTCCTCCTGCTCCAACTGCGGCGACTTCCAGGCCCGGCGGATGCAGGGCCGGTTCCGGCCGGCGGGCGAGAAGGGCACCCGCTTCCTGCACACTCTCAACGGCTCCGGCGTCGCCGTCGGCCGCGCCCTGATCGCGGTCATGGAGACCTATCAGCGGCAGGACGGCGCGATCGAGGTGCCGGAGGTGCTGCGGCCCTATATGGGCGGGCTCGAGATCCTGGAAGCGAAGGGCTGACGATGCGCATCCTCCTGGCCAATGACGACGGCATTAACTCGACCGGATTCTCGGTGCTCGAGCGCATCGCCCGCGAGCTTTCGGACGACGTCTGGGTCTGCGCGCCCGAGAGCGAGCAGTCGGCCGCCAGCCATTCCCTGACCATCCACCGCCCGCTGCGCCTGCGGAAGATCGAGGAGAAGCGCTTCGCCGTCGACGGCACGCCGACCGACTGCGTGTTGCTGGCGATCAACCACGTGATGAAGGACCGGCGGCCGGATCTCGTCCTGTCAGGGGTCAATCACGGCCGCAACATCGCCGAGGACGTGACCTATTCCGGCACCATCGCCGCGGCGATGGAAGCGACGCTGCTCGGCATCCGCGCCATCGCCTTCAGCCAGCAATTCGCCGACGGAAGGCGGCCGGACTGGGAGACGGCAGGGCGCTGGGGCGCCGAGGTCGCGCGCAAGGCGATCGCCACGGACTGGCCGGACCAGGTGCTGGTCAACGTCAACTTCCCGGCGGTGGATCCGGACGCGGTGACGGGCATCGCCGTGGTGCCGCACGGCCTGCGCAAGATCGGCGACGTGCTGGAGGAGCGCCTCGATCCGCGCGGCCGCACCTATTTCTGGATCGGCACCAGCCGGACCGAGGAGGCGCTGCAGGGCGAGGAGACCGATGTGTCCGCCCTCCGGGATGGCCGGATCACGGTGACGCCGCTGCATCTCGACCTGAACCACGCCGCCGCGATCCAGTCCCTGCGGCGGACCTTCGCCGAGTAGGAGTGCAGGGGTGGGGAGCCGCGGACCGAGTGCAATGGGCGGGGCCGGAGCCACCCCCTCACCCGGAATCGCTCCGCGATTCCGACCTCTCCCCAGGGAGAGGTGGTGGATTGCGCTCCGTTCCCCTCTCCTAGGGGAGAGGGAGGGGCCCGCCGCTTGCGGCGGGAGGGGGAGGGGGATCGCTCCGCCCTCGCCCCCGCGCCTGACGACCGGACCCCGCCCATGATCGCCGAGCCGCGGCTGATCCGCCTCCTGATGCATCTCCGCCGGTCGGGGATCACGGATCATCGCGTCCTCGGCGCGATCGAGCGGGTGCCGCGCGAGGCCTTCGTGCCCGACGCCTTCCTCGACCAGGCCTATGAGGACATCGCGCTGCCGATCGGCCACGGCCAGACCATCAGCCAGCCGATGGTGGTCGGGCTGATGACCCAGGCGCTGGAGGTCGGCGACCGCCACAAGGTGCTGGAGATCGGCACCGGCTCCGGCTACCAGGCGGCCGTGCTCGCGAAGATCTGCCGCCGGCTCTACACGGTCGAGCGGCACAAGCCGCTGCTCGACCTGGCGCTGGGCCGGATCGAGGGGCTGCGCATCAGCAACATCACCGCGCGCTGGGGCGACGGCATGAAGGGCTGGCCGGAGCAGGCGCCGTTCGAGCGCATCATCGTCACCGCCGCCCATCGCGGCGACCTGCCGCCCCTCGCGCTGACGGACCAGCTTGCGATCGGTGGTATAATCGTGATTCCCATGGGGGACGAGAAGCGGAACCAGCGCGTGGTCCGCTTCACGCGCACCGAGACCGGATTGGAGCGGGAGGATCTGTGGCCAGTTCGCTTCGTGCCCTTGCTGCCGGACCTTCCCGACGGGGAGGATGGCGGTCCATCCTACTGACGACCCTCGCCGCCGCGGGCCTCGCGGCCTGCAACGTCCCTCCGGGCGCCGACGAGATGGCGCAGCGGCCAGCGACCGTCCAGGTCCAGCCCGGCGACGACGTGCTCGCCATCGTCCGCCGCTACGACGTGTCGATGCCGTCGCTGATCGCGCTGAACGGGCTGCAGCCGCCCTATGCGCTGCAGCCCGGCCAGACCCTGCGCCTGCCGGGCGCGCCGGGATCGGCGCCGGGGCCGGCGCCGACCATCACGCTGCCGGGGGCCGTGGCGACGGCGCCGGGCGCGACCGCGCCGATGGGCGGCACGCCGCTCAACACCGTGCCGTCGACCGGCGGCGGCCTCTCGGTCCAGCGCCTGCCGCCGCCCGGCGGCGCCGCCGGGCCCGTGGCGCCCGGCACCGTGCCTCCGGCCGTGCCCGGCGCGGTCCCGCCCGCGGGCGCCGCGACCGGCCAGACCCCGGTGGCGCCGACCACCGGCGCCCCGACCTCGATCGTGCCGAAGCCCCCGCCCGCCACGGTGCCGCCGGTCGCCAGCGCCACGGTGCCGCCGCCGGCTGCGACCCAGGCTCCCCGCGCCTCCAGCCGCTTCGCCTGGCCGGTGACCGGCTCGGTGATCGCCGGCTTCAACGCGCCGCTCGGCGGCAAGCCGAACCAGGGCATCAACATCTCCGCCCCGGCCGGCACGCCGATCAAGGCGGCCGGCCCCGGCACCGTCGCCTATGCCGGCAACGAGCTGCGCGGCTACGGCAACCTGGTGCTGATCCAGCACGGCGACGGGCTGGTCACCGCCTATGCCCATGCCGCGTCGCTGTCGGTGAAGAAGGGCGACCAGGTCACCGCCGGCCAGAGCATCGGCACGGTCGGCCAGACCGGCGCCGTCGACGCGCCGCAGCTGCATTTCGAGGTGCGCAAGAACAGCGCCCCGGTGGACCCGAAGCAGTACCTGCCGTGAGGTGGCCTGCAGGGAAGAATTCGTCGAGGGGTTAGTGCTCTAGACAGGGATGCTTTCTCTATTTTGTCATTGCCGGGCTTGACCCGGCAATCCAGGGGCCACCCAGAGCGGCATCGACATTCCCTGGATGCCCGTGTCAAGCCCGGGCATGACAGTTTTGGGGTTAGTTCTTTCTTCCGGTAGCCTATGACCTTTCCACCGGCGCCAGCTCGGCCAGCAGCGCGTCGCGGAAGGCGCGCACCGCGGCCGGCAGGGTGCGGCCGGCCATGGTCAGGATGTGCAGCGTGCTGTCGGTCATGCTCTCGTCGGCGACTGGCACGGCGACGAACTCGCCCAGCTCCACCCGTCCGGGGTCGCGGATGGCGCTGGTGAAGTGGATGCAGCCTTCGATGTCGCTGAAGCGGCGCAGCGCGGCCATCGAGTTGGTCGACAGCACCGGCTCCAGCGCCAGCCCCTGCAGGTTGCAGCAGGCGTCGATCAGCTGCCGCTGGGTCCGGTCAGGGTCCGGCAGGGCGACGGGATAGGGCTGGATCTCGGCCAGGGTCAGGCCCTCCCGCCCGGCCAGCGGATGGTGCCGCGGCATCAGCGCGTGCATCGGCCGGCGGATCATCCGCTCCACCGCCGTGCCGTGCGGCGGCGCCAGGTTGAAGGTGACGCCGATGTCGGTCTCGCCGTCCCGCACCCGCTCGGCGATCTCGATCGAGGTGCCGATCCAGAGATGGAAGGTCACGCCCGGATGATCGCGCCGGAACGCCGCCACCACCCCAGTCAGGACGTCCAGGCCGAAGCCCTCGAAGCTGGCCAGCCGGACATGGCCGCGATGCGGGCCCTGCAGCTCGCGGATCTCCGCCGCCGCGCGCTCGCCGTCCAGCATCGACCGGCGGGCATGGGCGGCCAGGATCTCGCCGGCGGCGCTCGGCACCATGCCGCGGGGGCGGCGCTCGAACAGCTCCGCCCCCAGCTCGCGCTCCAGCTTGGCGATCTGGCGGCTGATGGCCGAGGTGGCGACGTTCAGCCGCTTCGATGCATCCGCGATCGAGCCGGACCGGGCGACTTCCAGGAAGTACCGGAGGGCGGTGCTCTGCATGACGCTTCTTTCGTCCGTTGCCGCAGCGGCAACGCGTTGTGCGAATTATAGCGCTTGTGGCATGCGGGGGGCCTTCCTACCAGGGGTGACGAACGAAACCTGGACAGGGATGGCGATGGACAGCTTTTCGCCCGAGGCGATCGCGGAGGCCGTGGAGACCCGCCGGCATCTGCACGCGAACCCCGAGCTGAAATATGAGGAGCGCGGCACCGCCGACTTGGTGGCCTCGCGGCTGCGCAGCCTCGGCTACGCGGTCGAGACCGGGCTGGCCGAAACCGGCGTGGTCGGGCTGCTCGACACCGGCCGGCCGGGGCCGACCATCGCCTTCCGCGCCGACATGGACGCCCTGCCGATCCTGGAGGATACGGGCCTGCCTTATGCCTCGAAGACCCCGGGCAAGATGCACGCCTGCGGCCATGACGGGCACACCGCCTCGCTGCTGCTGGCCGCCCGCGGCCTCGCCGGCATGACCGATCGCCTGTCCGGCCGGATCAAGCTCCTGTTCCAGCCGGCGGAGGAGGGCGGGCTGGGCGCCGCCCGGATGATCAAGGCCGGCGCGCTGGACGGCGTCGAGAGGGTCTACGGCTATCACAACCGCCCGGCCTATCCGCTCGGCCGGGTCTTCGCCAAGGCCGGTCCGACCATGGGCGGCAGCTCGCTCTATGAGGTCACGATCTCCGGCAAGGGCGGCCACGCCTCCCGGCCGGACCTCGCGGTGGACCCGATCTTCGTCGGCACCGCCGTGGTGCAGGGGCTGCAGAGCGTGGTGTCGCGCCGCCTGTCGCCGCTGGAATCCGGGGTGGTCACCGTCACCCAGTTCCATGGTGGCAACAGCCACAACATCATCCCGATGGCGGCGACGCTGTCGATCAACACCCGCGACGGGTCGCCCGCCGCCTACGAGCGGATCGACCAGGAACTGCGCTGGGTCATCGCCCAGATCTGCGAGGCGCACGGCGCCACCGCGGCGGTCGAGCAGACCATGCGCATCCCCTCCGTCGTGAACGACGCCGCCGAGACCGACTTCGTGCTGGCGACCGCGCTCGACATGGTCGGCCCCGACCGCTCGGGCCGGATGGATGCGCTGCCGACAATGGGGGCGGAGGACTTCGCCTTCTATCTGGAGAAGGTGCCGGGCTGCTTCTTCTTCGTCGGCAACGGCGAGGACAGCGCCTATTTGCATCATCCCCGGTACGACTACCGCGACGAGATCCTGCCGGTCGCCGCCGGGATGTTCCTGGCCATCGCAGAACGCCGCCTGGGGGTGGGCTGACCATGACCGCCTCGACCGTCGAAAGCCGCTCCGCGATGCAGCGCTTCCTCGCCCTGATCGAACGCGCCGGCAACCGCCTGCCGCACCCGTTCCTCTTGTTCCTCATCCTCTGCGGCGTCGTCGCCGTGCTGTCCTGGCTGATGGCGATGGGCGGCGCCTCCGGCATCAACCCGAAGACCGGCAAGGAGATCGCGGTCCAGAGCCTGATCTCCGGCGACGGGCTGGTCTTCGCCCTGACCTCGATCGCCAAGAACTACGTCACCTTCCCGCCGCTCGGCGTGATCCTGGTGATCATGCTGGCGATCGGGGTGGCCGATAAGGTCGGGATGATCGCCAGCCTGATGCAGGTCAGCGTGATCAAGGCGCCGCGGGTTCTGACCACCTTCGTCATCTTCCTGGTCGGCATGTGCAGCCATCTGGCCTCCGACGCCGCCTATATCGTGCTGATCCCGCTCTCGGCCATGATCTTCCAGGCGGTCGGGCGCAACCCGCTGGTCGGCGCCGTCACCGGCTATGTCGCGGTCGGCGCCGGCTACGACGCCAGCCTGTTCATCACCCCGGTCGACATCATCCTGTCCGGCATCACCACCGGCGCCGCGCATGCGATCGACCCGAACGCCTATGTCTCGCCGCTCGACAATTACTACTTCATCGCCTGCTCGGCGGTGCTGCTGTCGCTGGTCGGCACGCTGGTGATCGAACGGATCGTCGAACCGCTGGCCGGGAAGTACACCGGCGACGTGGTGCTGAAGCTGGAGCCGATCGGTGCGGCCGAGGCCCGGGCGCTGAAGCGGGTCGGCTGGGTGGCGCTGGCCTTCCTCGCCGTGGTGCTGGCCGCGGTGCTGCCGGCCGGGTCGCCGCTGCGCAACGAGCAGGGCGGGCTGGTGCCGTCGCCCTTCCTCGAAGGCATCGTCGCGATCCTGGCGGTGTTCTTCCTGCTGCTCGGCTGGGTCTATGGCGCTGCGGTCGGCAAGGTGAAGAGCGCCCGCGACGTCGCCGGCTTCATGGCCGAGGCGGTGAAGGAGCTGGCGCCGACCCTGGTGCTGTTCTTCGCCATCTCGCAGTTCCTGGCCTGGTTCCGCTGGACCAATCTCGGCGAGTGGATCGCGATCCACGGCTCGCATCTGCTCGACACCGGCGGGCTGGGCGGCACGCCGCTGGTGCTGGCCTTCGTGCTGCTGGCGATGGTGATGAGCGTCTTCATCACCTCCGGCTCGGCGCAATGGTCGCTGATGGCGCCGGTCTTCGTGCCGATGATGATGCTGGTGGGGCTGGAGCCGGCGCTGGTCCAGGCCGCCTTCCGCATCTCGGACTCGGTCACCAACGTGATCTCGCCGATGAGCCCGTATTTCGCCGTCTGCCTGGCCTTCCTGCAGCGTTACCAGAAGGATGCCGGCATCGGCACGCTGGCGGCGATGACGCTGCCGATCTCGATCGGCTTCCTGGTCGCCTGGACCGCCTTCCTGGTGCTGTGGATCGAGATCGGCCTGCCGCTGGCCCCCGGCGTCGGGCTGTTCCTGAACTGACGGGGAGGTGCGGCGCAGGCCGCCCCTTTACGTCGCGGCCTCCAGCCGCTTGCCCAGGCGGCCGGCCAGGTCCTGGATGTACTGCCAGGCGACGCGGCCGGAGCGGGAGCCGCGGGTGATGGTCCATTCCAGCGCCTCGGCCCGCAGCGTCTCGGGCGCGATCTCGAGGCCGAAGGCCTTGGCGTAGCCTTCCACCATCTCCAGATAGGTGTCCTGGTTGCAGCCATGGAAGCCGAGCCACAGGCCGAAGCGGTCGGACAGCGACACCTTCTCCTCCACCGCCTCGCCGGCGATGATCGCGGTCGACCGCTCGTTCTCGATCATCTCGCGCGCCAGGATGTGGCGGCGATTCGAGGTGGCGTAGAACACCACGTTCTCCGGCCGGCCCTCGATGCCGCCCTCCAGGATCGCCTTCAGCGACTTGTAGCTGGCGTCCTGGCCGTCGAAGGACAGGTCGTCGCAGAACAGGATGAAGCGGCGGTCCGAGGCGCGCAGCAGATGCAGCAGCCGGGGCAGGGAGGAGATGTCCTCGCGATGGATCTCGACCAGCGCCAGGATGCCGTCGGCCTCGCCGTTCACCGCCGCATGCACCGACTTGACCAGCGAGCTCTTGCCCATGCCGCGCGAGCCCCACAGCAGGGCGTTGTTGGCCGGCAGGCCCCGGGCGAAGCGGCGGGTGTTCTCCAGCAACAGGTCGCGCTGCAACTGGATGCCCTGCAGCAGGTCGAGATCGACCTTGCTGACCGCCGGGACGGGTTGCAGCCGGCAGTGCTCGGCGTCCCAGGTGAAGGCGTCGGCGCTGGCCAGATCCGTCGGCGCCGGCGGTGGCGGGGCCAGCCGTTCCAGCGCATCGGCGATGCGGGTCAGCAGTTGCAATTGTGTCAGGTCCAGGTCGGCCACCGGACGGTCTCCTTCGCTTTCGGCCCGCCGACGCTAATGATCGTGCCGCATGGGTGTCGAGATCAACCGCCGCAAGCCTCCCCTGCGCCATTGCAGGCGGACCGGATTCCGTTGCAACCGCGGCCCCGGCCGCTATAGTCGCGCGCGACTGCAAAGGTGGAGCGAAGAATGCTGATTTCCGAGGCTTATGCCCAGACGGCTGATGCCGGTGCGGCCGGCGGTGCTGGCCTGCTGATGCAATTCGCGCCGCTGATCCTGATCTTCGTGGTGTTCTACTTCCTGCTCATCCGGCCGCAGCAGAAGCGAGCGAAGGAGCATCGCGACATGCTGGGCGCGCTGCGCCGCGGCGACCGCATCGTCACCGGCGGCGGCATCGTCGGCACCGTGCAGAAGGTGGCCGATGACGAGCTGACGGTGGAAATCGCCGAGAACGTCCGGGTCAAGGTGATCCGCAGCACCGTCACCACCGTCCTGGCCCGCACCGAGCCGGCCAAGAACGGCGGATCGGGCAATGGCGACAAGGACGAGGAGGCCGTGCCGCCGGCCGCCGCCAACGCGCCGGCCGAGGCCGAGAAGCCGAAGGGGCTGGGCCGCTTCCTATCGCGGAAGTGATCTGAACGGGGCGGAGCGGGATCGGGCATGGAAATCTCCTCCGTCATCCCGCCCGGCCGGCGGATGATCGACGGCTATCCGCCGGGCGGGTTCCGCGTCGCCGGCGCCCTGTACCAGGGACCGATGCTGATCTGGCCGGAAGGCGAGGCGCCCTGGTCGCTGGATCGGATCGAGGATCTCGCCTTGGCTCACCTCGACCCGGTGCGACGGATCGACCCGCCGGTCGAGGTGCTGCTGATCGGCTGCGGCCCGCGCATGGTGCTGCTGCCCTCGGCGCTGCGGCGGCAGATCCGCGAGGCCGGCATCGGCATGGACGCGATGGACACCGGCGCCGCCTGCCGCACCTACAACGTCCTGATCTCGGAAGGCCGGCGCGCCGCCGCGGCGCTGATTCCGGTCTGACATCGCTTTAACCCGGCCGCTTGTCTAAACTCAAGGCGAGCAGCAGGGGAGGCGCGACATGAAGCCGATGACGGCGGGCATCACCGGGGCCGCGGAGGGGATCGACAACATCGCCTGGTCGATCCTGGGCCAGACCTATGTGCCGAAGCAGATCTCGGCGGACAGCTTCGCCTGGCACGCCACCTTCGGCATCGGCACCTTCGTGCCGCCTCACATCCACCCGCTGCAGGACGAGTTCCTCTATATCCTCGAGGGCCAGCTCGACTTCCTGCTCGACGGGAAGAACGCCTCGGCCTCGGTCGGCGATCTCGTGCGCCTGCCCAAGGGCATCCCGCACGGCATCTTCAACAACAGCGGCGCGATCGCGAAGTCGCTGTTCTGGGTGGCGCCGACCGGCCGGCTGGTCGAGCTGTTCCAGGCCCTGCACGACCTGCCGGAGCAGACGCCGGAGGCGGTGGTGGCGCTGGCGGCGAAGCACGACGTCGACTTCCTGCCGCCGCCCGCCTAATCAGCCCGGCCGGCGCAGCTGGGCCGGGGTGAAGCCGGCGACCGTCGCATAGCCGCGGACGATCGCCTGCCTCTCCGCATGCGACAGGACGGCCTCGATGTCCTCGAAGCCGTCCGGCGCCAGCTGCTCGATCACGTCGATCACGCCCTCCGGCCCGCCGCTCCGGTTCAGCTTGACGATCTCAGCGGTCTTCGGCCGCCGGTCCGCCTCGTAGCGTTCCAGCGCCGCGACGGCGTCCGGCGCGTCCGCCAGGGCATCGGCCAAGGCCCGGGCGTCGAGGATCGCCTGGGACGCGCCGTTCGACCCCACCGGGTACATCGGATGCGCCGCGTCGCCCAGCAGCGTCACCCGGCCGTGCCGCCAGCGCGGCAGCGGATCGCGGTCGCACATCGGGTATTCCCAGAACTCCGGCGTCGCCTGGACGATCTCGCCGATGTCGGCCTCGGGCAGCGCGAAACGGCGGGCGTGCGGCAATACCTCGTCCATCCGTCCGGGCCGCGACCAGTCCTCGCGCCGGGGTGGGGGCGTGCTGCCGTCGCCGATGCGGGCGCAAACCGCCCAGTTGGTCAGCCGCCGGTCCGGCGCAGTGCCCGGCGCGATCGGGTACAGCACGACCTTCGCCTGCATGCCGCCGGCCACGATCATCGTCCGCCCGTCCATATAGGCGGGCCAATCGATCGCGCCGCGCCAGATCATCACGCCGTTCCAGGAGGGCGGCCCCTGGTTGGGGTACAGCGTGTCCCGCACGATCGAATGGATGCCGTCCGCGGCGATGAGAACATCACCCCGCGCGGTGCCGGCCGGCGCGCCGTGGCGGTCGACGAAATGGGCGATGACCTCGGTCTCGGTCTGCTCGAAGCCGGCCAGGCGCCGACCGTGGTGGATCTCGCCGCCCAGGCGCTCCCGCGCCGCCTTGTGCAGCACGCCGTGCAGCCGGCCGCGATGGATCGAGAACTGCGGCACCGGGAAGCCGGCATCCAGGCCGCGCGGCTCGCGCCACACGATCTGGCCGAAGCGGTTGGTGTACAGCAGCTCCCGGGTGCGGATGGCGACGGCGTCGAGCCGGTCGAGCAGGCCGAGCCCGGCGAGCTCCTGGATTGCATGCGGCAGGGTGTTGATGCCGACGCCGACCTCCCGCGGCTCGGTCGCCTGCTCGAACACGGCGCAGCCGATGCCGCGCGCCTGCAGCATCGGCGCCGCGGTCAGCCCGCCGATGCCGCCACCGACGATGATCGCCTTCATCGGTCGCCTCCCCTGATGTTTTCGGACCCAAGTCTTCAGCCTGAAGCCGCCGCTGGCAAGCTCCGGTGGCGATCGGGGCCGCGAGCGGGCATATAGGGGCGCCATGCCGACCATCGATCCCTTGGGCCCGAACGGCGATCAGGTTCGCCGCCTCGACCACGACCGCTACCTGACCTGCCTATTCGCCCCGGCGCCGCGCCGGCCGGCGCTGTTCGCGCTTTACGCCTTCAACATCGAGGTGGCGAAGACGCGCGAGATGGTCAGCCAGCCGCTGCTCGGCCAGATCCGGCTGCAATGGTGGCGCGACGCGATCGGCGAGATCTATGACGGCCGGCCGCGGCGGCACGAGGTGCTGGACGCGCTGGCTCCTGCGGTCTGGGCGCATGACCTGAGCCGCGCCCATTTCGACACCGTCATCGACACCCGCGAGCGCGACCTGGAGGACGAGCCGCCGGCGACCCTCGCCGATCTCGAGCGCTACGCCGCCGACACCGCCGGGCCGCTGTTGCGCCTGCATCTCGAGGTGCTGGGCGTGCGCGACGACGCGGCGCATCGGGCGGCGACGGCGGTCGGGACCGCCTGGGCGCTGGTCGGGCTGATGCGCGCCGTGCCGTTCCACGCCCGGCAGAAGCGCCTGTACCTACCCCAGGAGCTCCTCGCGACCGAAGCCGCCGACCGCGGCCTGCTGTTCGAGATGAAGCCACATGAGGGGCTGCGCCGGGCGGTGGCGCGCGTCGCGACTGTCGCCGCCGAGCGGCTGGCCGAGGCACGGCGGCTGCGCCGTGACGTGCCACGATCGGCCGTGCCGGCCCTGCTCTCCGCGCGACTGGCCGACGGCTACCTGCGCCGGCTGAGCCGGGCGGGGCATGACGTCTTTTCCGCCTTGGTCCAGGAGCCGCCGCCGCTGCGCCAAGCCGATCTGGTGCTGGGGGCCATGCTCGGGCGGTTCTGATCGGCCACAGCAGTATCCAAGCCTGACGGTTCTGCGATGAACACCTTGTTCATTGCGATCACTGCTAAATGATGTTCATGATATGTTCCGTCGCTCCGCCAGAGTGACTGACAGGAAGGATGCTTCCGGCATCTCGACCGCAGGCGAGGCTTGCCGAGATCCTGCGGTCGTTGCTAGGGTTCCAATAGTTAGAAATCAAGTTCCATAAAATGGAACTCTGGATGGCTTCATGACCACGCTTGAAAGCGCCGCCGCTGTCCTGCGCTGCTTCTCCACCAGCCGCACCGAGATCACGGTGACGGAAGCGGCGGCGCTGCTGTCGCTGCCGAAGAGCAATATCTCCCGCCTGCTGCGGGCGATGCGCGACGCGGGGCTGCTGGAGACGATCGGCGACACCAAGCGCTACCGCCCGGGGCCGCTGATCCTCGGCGTCGCGCATCTGTACAGCTCGACCTCGTCGCTGGTCGGCCGGGCGGATGCGGTGGTGGCCCGGATCGTCGCCGCGGTCGGCCACACCGGCTATGTCTCGATCCGCGATGGCGGCGAGGTCATGGGCCTGACCTACCATCCCGGCACCAATGTGCTGCGCGTCGCCACGCCGGTCGGCCGGCCGCTGGCGGCCCATTCCAGCGCCACGGGCCGGTCGCTGCTGGCCCGGCTGCCGGACGAGCAGGTGCGGGCGCTGTTTCCTCAGCCCTGGCCGCCGGTCTCGCCGACTGCGCCGCAGAGTCTCGACGAGCTGCTGGAGCGGCTGGGCAAAGTGCGCCGCCTGGGCTTCGCCGAATCCCATGACGAGGCCAATCGCGGCGTCGGCGCCCTGGCCGCTGCCGTCGGGTCGCCCGAGACGGGCGAGGCGGTCAGCCTCTGCATCGCGTACCCGGTCTCGACCGTCACGGCGGAGGAGCGGGAGGACATCATCGCCCGGCTGCTGGCCGGGGCACGGGAGGTCGCGGCCCTGGCCGGCGACCCGCAATGGACGAACCAGGCCGGGCTCTCGGCCTCCGCAGCGTAACCAAGGACCAGATCATGCAGGCGACGCGCTGGCGCATCGGCTTCGACATCGGCGGCACCTTCACCGATTTCATCCTCTATGACGGCGAGGGGCGGACGGTGAAGCTGCACAAGCGGCTGACCACGCCGCACGACCCGTCCGAGGCGGCGCTGGCCGGGATCGAGGAACTGGTGGCGATGGCCGGCATCCAGGTGGCGGATGTGGGCGAGATGGTGCACGGCACCACCTTGGTCACCAACGCGGTGATCGAGCGCAAGGGCGCGAAGCTGGGCCTGATCACCACCCGAGGCTTCCGCGACGTGCTGGAGATGGGCACGGAGCAGCGCTACGACATCTACGACCTGTTCCTGCAGTTCCCGGAGCCGCTGGTGGCCCGCCGGTTGCGGCTGGAGGTGCCCGAGCGGGTGGATCGCGACGGCACGGGGGTCGAGGCATTGGACCGCGAGGCTGTCCGCAGCGCGCTGCGGAAGCTGGTGGGGGAGGGCGTCGAGGCGGTCGCCGTCTGCTTCCTGCATTCCTACCGCAACCCGGAGCATGAGCGGATCGTCAGCGAGATCGCCCGGGCCGAGTTCCCGCAGCTGGCGGTGTCGCTGTCCTCCGAGGTGGTGGCAGAGCTGTGGGAGTACCAGCGCTGCGTCACGACCTGCGCCAACGCCTATGTCCAGCCGCTGATGGACCGCTACCTGCAGCGGCTGGAGCGGGAATTGGCGGCGCGCGGCTTCAGCGGCACGCTGCGACTGATGCATTCGGCCGGCGGGCTGGTGGCGCCGGAGACGGCGCGCGCCTTCCCGATCCGCCTGCTCGAATCCGGCCCGGCCGGCGGCGGCCTAGCGACGGCGCTGTTCGGCGCGCTGGCCGGCAAGCCGGACGTCATCTCCTTCGACATGGGCGGCACCACCGCCAAGGCCTGCATGATCGAGGACGGCCGCGCCGAGATCGCGCCGATGATGGAGGCGGGGCGCGTCCATCGCTTCAAGAAGGGCTCGGGCCTGCCGATCAAGGCGCCGGTGATCGACATGATCGAGATCGGCGCCGGCGGCGGGTCGATCGCCTCGATCGACGAGGTCGGGCTGCTGCGCGTCGGGCCGCATTCCGCCGGCTCCGACCCGGGCCCGGCCTGCTACGGCAAGGGCGGGGTCGAGCCGACGGTGACCGACGCCAATCTGGTGCTGGGCTATTACGACCCCGGCTTCTTCCTGGGCGGCCGCATGGCGCTGGACAAGGCGGCGGCCGAGGCCGCGGTGGCGCGCGTCGCGGAGCCGCTGGGCCTATCGGTCGAGGAGGCGGCCTGGGGCATCCACAAGGTGGTGACCGAGAGCATGGCCGCCGCCGCCCGCGTCCATCTGGTCGAGAAGGGCAAGGACCCGCGCCGCTATGCCATGGTCGGCTTCGGCGGCGCCGGCCCGGCCCATGCCGCCGGCGTGGCGCGCACCCTGGGCGTGGCGGAGGTGATCATCCCGCCGGCCTCCGGCGCCGCCTCGGCGCTGGGCTTCCTGGCGGCGCCGCTGTCCTTCGAGCTGGTGCGCTCGCACCCGGTGCGCTTCTCCGGTGACTTCGATGCCGCTGCCGTCAACGGCGTGCTGGCGGAGCTGGAGGCCGAGGGCCGGCGGCGCCTGGCCGAGGCGGGCGTCGATGATGCCGAGGTGACGGTCGAGCGCAGCGCCGACATGCGGCTGACCGGGCAGATGCACGAGATCGCCGTGCCGCTGCCGGCCGGCGCGATCGACGCCGGCAGCCTGGAGGTGGTCCGCGCCGCCTTCGCCGAGGTCTACACCGCCCGCTACACCTCGCTGTATGGCAGGGCCGAGATCGAGGCGATCAACTTCCGGGTCCGCTGCCTGGGCCCGACCCCGACGCTGTCGCTGACCGGCGCGGCCGGCGGCGGCGACGCCGCGGCCAAGCGCAAGGGTGTGCGCCAGGCCCGCTTCGCCGAGGGGCTGGTCGAGGCCGTGATCTATGACCGCTACGCCCTGGTGCCGGGCGACCGGATCGAGGGGCCGGCGATCATCGAGGAGCGGGAATCCACCACCATCGTGCCGCCGGGCGACATCGTCCGGGTCGACGACACGCTGAACCTGCGCATCGCCATCGGCGTCGCCGCGCCGGTCCAGGCGCTGGTGACGGCCGAGATGCCGCTGCCCGAGGCGATCGCCCGGATCGAGGCCGATCCGATCGCGCTGGAGATCATGTGGAGCCGCCTGGTCACCGTGGTCGAGGAGATGTGGCTGACGGTCTGCCGCACCGCCTTCTCGCTGGTGATCTCCGAGGCCCAGGACTTCGCCTGCGAGCTCTTGGACCCCGAGGGGGAGACCCTGGCCCATTCGCCGCGGGCGATGCCGGTGTTCAACCTGACCCTGCCGCGGGCGGTGAAGGCGCTGCTGCAGGAGTACCCGGCCGAGACGCTGCGGCCGGGCGATGTGCTGGTCACCAACGACCCCTGGCTGTGCGCCGGCCACCTGTTCGACATCGCCGTGGTCACGCCGGTGTTCCATGACGGAAGGCTGGTCGGGCTGATGGGCACGGTCGGCCACGTCTCCGACATCGGCGGCACCAAGGACAGCCTGCGGGCGCGCGAGATCTACGAGGAAGGCTTCCAGATCCCGCCGATGAAGCTGGTGGAGGAGGGGCGGCCGAACGCGACGCTGTTCCGCCTGCTGGCCGAGAATGTGCGCAACCCGGGCCAGGTGACCGGCGACATCCATTCCTTCGTCGCCGCGAACGCGCTCGGCGCCGACCGGCTGGTCGCCTTCATGCGGGAATACGGCATGCAGGACCTGCGGGCCCTGGCCGCGGTGGTGCAGGGCCGGTCCGAGAAGGCGATGCGCGAGGCGATCGCGGCGCTGCCGGACGGCACCTACCGGTCGGAGATCGAGAACAACCCGCTGGGCCAGACGCTGCGCTATCCGCTGGCGCTGACCATCGCCGGCGACCGCATCACCCTCGACTTCGACGGCGCGCCGGCGCAGCTGCCGCAAGGCGGGCTGAACTGCACGCTGAACTACACCGCGGCGCATGCGACCTATCCGCTGAAATGCATGCTGACGCCGAATGTCCGCGGCAATGCCGGCTGCTACCGGCCGTTCGAGGTGAAGGCGCCGGAAGGGTCGATCCTGAACGCGACCAAGCCGATGGCGGTGAACCTGCGCACCCGTACCGGCTGGTACATCGCGCCGAACATCTTCCGTGCCTTGGCCGAGGCGGCGCCGGACAAGGTGCAGGCCTTCACCGGCCTGCCGGTGGCCGCCACCATCTATGGCCGCGACGGGGCGGGGGCCACCTATTCCGACATGCTGTTCATGGGCGGCGGGCAGGGCGCCTCGTCGCATGGCGACGGCAAGTCGGGGCTGCTGTGGCCGACTTCGGCCGCCAACACCTCGGTCGAGCTGTTCGAGACCCGGGTGCCGGTGCTGGTGCTGGAGAAGACCTATGTCCAGGACTCCGGCGGCCCGGGCCGGCATCGCGGCGGGCTTGGCCAGCGCGTGTCGCTGCGCAAGCTGGCCGATGACGGGCTGACCACCTTCGTCGCGGTCTATCCGGAGGGGGTGAAGTCCAGCAACCCCGGCCTGTTCGGCGGCGCGCCGGGTGGGGCCGCCCGTGGCGTCGTGCGTGACGCCCAGGGCCAGATCCTGCGCGACTGCGGCACCGGCGAGTTGGTGCAACTGACCAAGCCTTGCGAGATCGTCGAGATCGTCCTGGCCGGCGGCGCCGGCTACGGCGACCCGGCGGAACGGCCGCGCACCGCGCTGGACCGCGACGTCGATGACGAGCTGGTCTCGGTGCCGGCCGACAAGGCCAAGGCCGCATGAGCTTCGGGGCCGCGCATCCCAGGGGTGCGCGGCCCTTCTTCCGTCAGGGCACGCCCAAGACCCGCATCACGAGATCAAGGCCGCGCCCAAGCGGCCCTTCCAGGAGGTTTCATGCAGCACGACCTGACCGCGGATCCGACCGCGGCACCCTCGGTCCCGGCGGCGACCGGCCGCCGGCATCCCAGCGTGTTCGAGCCCGCGACCCTCGCCCTGATCATCCTGCTCTGCGTCTTCGGCGCCATCATCGGCATGCAGATCCTGGTCAGCCTCGGCGTGTCGGCGAACACCTCGCTGATCGGCGCGCTGGCCGCCATGGTGCTGGCGCGCATCCCGCTGGGCCTGTTCGCCCGCTACCGCTCGATCCATGTCCAGAACCTGGCGCAGAGCGCGATCTCCGGCGCCACCTTCGGCGCCGCCAACAGCCTGCTGCTGCCGATCGGCATCCCCTATGCGCTGGGACGGCCGGACCTGGTGCTGCCGATGTTCGCCGGCGTCGCCCTGGCGATGCTGCTGGACGCCTATCTTCTGTACCGGATGTTCGACACCAAGGTGTTCCCGGCCACCGGCGCCTGGCCGCCCGGCGTGGCGGCGGCGGAGGCGATCAAGGCCGGCGACGAGGGCGGCCGCAAGGCGGTGCTGCTGGGCGTCGGCGTCGCCATCGGGGCGATCGGCGCTCGCATCGGAATCCCCATGTCGGCCTTCGGCATCGCCTTCATCGGCAACATCTGGGCGCTCGCCATGTTCGGAATCGGCCTGCTGTTGCGCGGCTATTCTCCCCAGATCTTCGGCGGCGAGGCCTTCGCCGGCATCATCCCCGGCGGCGACATGATGAAGGCCTATATCCCGCATGGCGTGATGATCGGCGCCGGGCTGGTGGCGCTGCTGCAGGTCGCCTCGACCCTGCTGCGCCGCGACGCCGATAGCGGCAGCCGCACCCGGTCCGACGCGGCGCTGCGGCGGGCGCTGGGGCTCGGCACCGCCGGCTACATCGCGCTGGCCATGCTGATCGCGGCGACCGGCGGGCTGTGGGCCGAGCTGTCCTGGGGCATGCTGGTCGCCTTCGTGGTCTACGCCGCCTTCGCCGCCTTCGTGCATGAGCTGATCGTCGGCCTCGCGGCGATGCATTCCGGCTGGTTCCCGGCCTTCGCCGTGGCGCTGATCACCCTGATCATCGGCATGCTGGTCGGCTTCCCGCCGACGGCCCTGGCGCTGCTGGTCGCCTTCTCGGCCGCCACCGGCCCGGCCTTCGCCGATATGGGCTACGACCTGAAGGCCGGCCACATCCTGCGCGGCCACGGCGCAGACCCGGAGTTCGAGCGCGACGGCCGGCGGCAGCAGCTGCTGGCCGCCATGGTCGCCTTCCTGGTAGCGATCGTCGTCGTCTACTTCTCCTGGGAAGCCTATTTCGCGCAGGACATGCTGCCGCCGGTCGATCGGGTCTACGCGGCCACGATCGGGGCCGGGGTGGCGCCGGAGGTGGCGCGGTCGCTCGCGCTGTGGGCGATCCCCGGAGCGATCGTCCAGTGGCTCGGCGGATCGAAGCGGCAGATGGGCATCCTGTTCGCCACCGGCCTACTGCTGAACTCGCCTCTGGCGGGCTGGGCGGTGCTGGCCGGCATCGTCATCCGGTTCCTGTGGACCCGCTGGCGCGGCGAAGCTGGGCGCAGTGAGATGGAGGTGGTCGCGGCCGGGGTGATCGCCGGCGACGCCCTGTTCAGCTTCTTCGACTCCGTCACCAAGCCGTTCACCGGCCGCCGTTAGACGCAGTCTGCCGCCGTTGCACGAAATCGAGGAAGGCGCGCAGCGGCGGCGGCATCTGCCGGCGGCTGGGGTAATAGAGGTAGAAGCCGGGGAAGGGCGGGGTCCAGTCCGCGAGCAGCCGCACCATACGGCCTGACTCGACCAGCGGCCGGATCTGCAGGTCGAAGAGATAGCCGATGCCGACGCCGTCCAGCACCGCCCGGATCGCGACCTCGGGCTCGGTGACGGTGAGCGGGCCTTCCACTGCCACCTCCAGCTTCTCCGTGCCGCGCTCGAACTCCCAGCGGTAGAGGCTGCCGTCGGTCGGCCAGCGGAAATTGATGCAGCGATGGTGCCGCAGGTCGCGCGGCGTCTCGGGCGCGCCGAAGCGCTCGAGATAGGAGGGGGCGGCCACCACCATCAGCTCGAGCTCGCCGCCCAGCTTCACCGCGACCATGTCGCGCTCGACCATCTCGCCGAGCCGGAGGCCGGCGTCGAAGCGTTCGGCGACGATGTCGACCAGCCGGTCCTCGGCCACGATATCGAGGGCGATGTCCGGATAGGCCGCGTGGAACGGGCCGATCAGCGGCGCCAGGCGATGGATCGCGGCGATGCGCGAGGCGTTGATCCGCAGCACGCCGGCAGGCGTGTCGCGCAGCGCCCGGACATTGGCGACCGCGGCGTCGAGGTCGGCCAGAGCCGGCAGGAGCCCGGCCAGCAGCCGCGCCCCGGCCTCGGTCGGCGCCACGCTGCGGGTGGTCCGGTTCAGCAGCCGAAGGCCCAGCCGCTCCTCCAGCCCGCGGATGGTCTGGCTCAGCGCCGAGCGTGACAGGCCCAGCTGCGCCGCCGCACGGGCGAAGCTGCCGTGCTCGGCGATCGCAGCGAAGGCCCGCAGCTCGGCATAGTCGCTGCCACGCATTGTGCATCGTTCCCTTAACAGCCCATGCGGATAATGCCGCCTTCATGGACGAATGTCAGCGCGCCATCTTCCGGTCAGCACTGCAGGAGACGACCATGAGCGACACGCTGTCCCTCGATCACTATCGGCTGCTCGGCCGGTCCGGCCTCCGGGTCTCGCCGCTTGCGCTCGGCGCCATGACCTTTGGCACCGACTGGGGCTGGGGCGCCGACGAGCCGGAGGCGCGGCGGATCTTCGACACCTATGTCGACCGCGGCGGCAACTTCATCGACACCGCCAACCAGTACACCGACGGCAGCTCCGAACGCCTGGTCGGCAAGTTCGCGGCCGACCGGCGCGATCGGCTAGTGATCGCCACCAAATACACGCTGCCGCTGCGCGCCGGCGACCCGAATGCCGGCGGCAACCACCGCAAGAGCCTGGTCCGCTCGGTCGAGAGCAGCCTGCAGCGGATGCAGACGGACTACATCGACCTGCTCTATCTGCACGCCTGGGATTTCACCACCCCGGTCGAGGAGATCCTGCGCGCCATGGACGACGTCGTCCGCGCCGGCAAGGTGCTGTATGTCGCGATCTCCGACGCGCCGGCCTGGCAGGTGGCACGGATGCAGACCATCGCCGACCTGCGCGGCTGGTCGCCGCTGATCGCACTGCAGATCGAATACAGCCTGATCGAACGAACGGTGGAGCGCGACCTGATCCCGATGGCGCGCGAGCTGGGCCTCGGGGTGATCCCCTGGTCGCCGCTGGCCAGCGGCGTGCTGACCGGCAAGTACAGCCGGGCCGATCTGGGCATCGGCGGCGGCAATGCGGAGGCCGCGGGGACGCGCAAGAACGTTGCCGCCGCCAATGGCGCCCTGACCGAGCGGGGTCTGACTATCGCCGAGGAGGTGAAGGCGGTAGCGGCCGAGATCGGCCGGACCCCGGCCCAGGTGGCCCTGGCCTGGACCCTGCTGAACCCCACCGTGACCGCGCCGATCATCGGCGCGCGGACAGTGGCGCAGCTGGAGGACAATCTCGGCGCCCTCGACGTCGTGCTCTCGGACGGGCAGCGGGCGCGGCTGGAAGCGGCGAGCGCCGTCGACCTCGGCTTCCCGCACGAGTTCCTGGCCCGGCCGATGACCCGCAACGTCATGTTCGGCGACGTCAGGATCGCGCTGCGGCGCTAGGCCGAAGCTTGCGTCACGGAGCCTTGTCCTCGGTCACGGAAGCCGCGAGCCGCAATGGCGGCTCGCGGCGCACCGGGGTCGTCCGCGCCGCGTCGCGGGCGGCGCGGTACAGCGCCCACAGGTAGGGCGTGGCACAGAGCACGATCCCACCCAGCCACAGGAGCGTGAAGATCATGATACGCTCCTTCAGGGCTGCCATGAGACCGAGCAGGGCCATGGTTTCCGTCATCGATGATCATCCCAGGCCGCAGCCGATGAGCGGCCTCAGAAGCGATAGCCGACCGCCAGCCCGACCGAGGGTTGCACCTCGCTCTCGGTGATCGGGCTGTCCGCCGCGTCGCCGAGGAGGACGCCCACGCCCACATTCGCCATGGCGAACCAGTTCTCGGAGAACGCCCATCTGAGGCCGATCTGGAAGTCGACGCTCTTGAACCCGGATCCGGCGTCGAAGTGCTCCAGCCCCGATTTCCGGGACTGCGCCGGCGAGACGCCGAAGAAGGTCTGCATGTAGTCGTCGTCGGCCCAGGTGGCAGAGATGCCGGACGACAACGTCCAGGTGTCGGACAGCGGCATCTTCACCGACACGCCGGGCCGAATCTGCAGACCTTCGCTGCCGCCGAAATCCTTGGCGACGTCGATGCCGACCTGCCACATGCCGAAGGAATAGGATCCGAAGAGATGGCCGCGCGCAGCCGCGTCGATGTCGCCCAGGCCCCTCAGATGATCCTCGTCATCTTCGTCCCGGCCCGGGGCGAAACCGACCGACAGGCCCAGCCGGAGTGCGTCGGTGCGCACGATGTTGACGCCGATCCCCCGCTCCATGTCGAGGAAGACCCGGTCCCGCCAGTTGATCGCGACGAAGGGCCCCGGCGTGACCGAGAACTTGTCCGAACCTTCGTAGCTGGGCCCGACCCGCGCGCCGGCGCCGAGCACGAAGGTCCAATCCCCATCGGGACGGACGGCTTCCGGCGCGGGAGTGTTCTCCTCCGGCACGATGATCGCGTCCTGGGCCTCCGCGCGCCCGCTGGTCGCTGCAAGGACCATGCCGGCCAAGGCGAGCGGCGCCCAAGTCCTGGCCTGGCGGGTACCGTGTCGCGATGAAAGGGCGACAGTCGACAATGACGATGGCATTCGATTCATCCCGTGACTCGATTGAGCCGCGAGAGTAAAGGCCGGCGGAAGAGGCTGGTTTTAAGTTATGTTAAGAGATATTGCCGGCCCCGGAGGCAGCGACATCCGGACGAGGAGGCCACGCGGCACGTGATCGAGCAGTTCGATGCTGCCGCCGTGGCCACGGACGACGTCGCGGGCGATCGAAAGGCCCAGCCCGAAGCCCCGGCCCGAAGCCACAGAGCGGGTGTCGTCGCCCTTGAAGAACGGATCGAAGACCTTCTCGCGCAGCGGCGGCGGAATGCCTGGACCATCGTCCGCCACCTCGATCTCCGCCGCGCCGCCCTCGCCGGCCCGCAGGCTGACCCGCACCGCCGACCCATGCTGAACGGCGTTGTTCACCACATTGCTGACGGCACGGGTCAGCGCGTTGGGCCGGCAGACCCAGGCCAGGCGCGGCGGCCCGGCATAGGCGACGCCGTGGCCGACATCGCCGAATTCGGTGCAGACCGTCTGCAGCAGGCTCGACAGGTCGACCCGAGACATGCGCTCTTCGCGGATGCCGGGCCGCAGATACTCCAGCGTCTCGTCGAGCATGTCGCTGATCCGCACGACCTCATGCAGGATACCCTCCCGCAGCCCCGGGTCGTCGACCCGCTCGGCGCGAAGCCGCAGGCGGGTCAGCGGCGTCCGCAGGTCGTGGCTGATCGCGGCGAGCATGCGGGTGCGGTCGTCGATCAGAGCCCGGATGCGGGTGCGCATGTCGTTGAGGGCACCGGCGAGCTGGCCAATCTCCCGCGGTCCTCGGCGGTCGACCAGGCGGTCTTCGTCGGGCGAGCGCCCGAAGGATTCGGCCGCCGCCCCCAGCGCCGACAGCGGCGCGATGATCCAGCGCACCGCATACATCGACAGGAACAGCACGAACACGATCATCGTGACGATGATCAGGACCGTGGGCTTGAGGATGAATCTCCACAGGCCGGCCCAGGTCGGCGTCGGGAACAGCAGGACGAACCGATCGTCGACCCGCACGACGAGACCATGGCCGGCACCGGAAGGAAGGTTGGCACCGCGTGCCTCGATGCCCCAAAGGGTCTTCAGCTGATAGGCGATCAGCTCCGACAGGATCGACGTCGGCCCGTCTTCAGACTGGGCGGCGAATTCCCCTGACGGCATTCGGATGACATCGGCGCCGGCACGCCGGGCGACATCGAGGATCCCGTTGGCCTCGTCCGGGGTGTCGGCGCTCTGGACGATCTGGGTGATCTTGGCGATTGCAGCTGCCGAAAGAATGACCCCGTCCCGCGCATCGGGCTCCCTGAAGAACAGGAACAGGACCGTGCCGGTCAGCCCGATGCCGAGCAGCATCGAGATCGCGACGAGTCCGGTGATCTGGCTGACGATGCTGCGCGGGATCAGGCGAGAGAGGAAGCGCATCAGGCCGGCTCGACCCGCTCGGTGAACATGTAGCCGCCGAGGCGCACCGTCTTGATGAAGCGCGGGTTGTCGGGATCGGGCTCGATCTTCTGCCGGATGCGGCTGACATGGACGTCGATGCTGCGCTGGACCGGGCTGGCCAGGCCGCTATGCGTCAGCTCGATCAGCTGGTCGCGCGACAGCACCTGGCCGGGGTGCCGGCACAAGGCCGCCAGCAGGTCGAACTCGACGCTGGTCATGGCGACCTTGACCCCGTCGGGGTCGTGCAACTGCCGCGACGCCGGGTCGATCCGCCATCCGGCGAAGCGCAGCGGGCGCATGCGGCCGCCGTTCCCGCCCTGCGCGCGCCGCAGCAGCGCCCGGATGCGCGCCACCAGCTCGCGGGAATCGAACGGCTTGGGCAGGTAGTCGTCGGCCCCGATCTCCAGCCCGACGATGCGGTCGACTGCGTCGCCGCGGGCCGTCACCATGATGATCGGGATGGTCGAAGCGGCCCGCAGCCGGCGGCAGATGCTGAGCCCGTCCTCGCCCGGCAGCATGATGTCGAGCACCACGAGGTCGATCTCGGTCTGGCCTAGCACCGCGTCCATCTCGGCCGCGGCGGTTGCGGTGGAGACGATGAAGCCGCTGTCCGAAAGGACGCCCTGCAGCATCCGGGAGATCTCGAGATCGTCCTCCACGAGCAGCACATGCGGCTGTGCCTCCGGACGTGCCGCTGCGGAGGTCGACATGGTCTTCCTGGATCCTGCCATGCCCTATTGTCTCAGTGGGCCGACACGCGATCATCCGTCGAAATGTTATTTTTTGTAAACGCCGGCCGTCGGACGGGACGGCTTCCTCGGCGGTTCAGGCCGCCGCGCGCCGGCCGAGCCAGAGGTCGAGATCGGCCAGGGCGCGCTCGCTGTACAGGCTCTTGCGGTCGCGGCCCTTCACCTTCTTCTGGCCGGGCTGTCGCTCGGGAATCTCCGGCGGCGGGAACAGGCCGAAATTGACGTTCATCGGCTGGAAGGTCTCGACCTCGCCGCCGCCGGTGATGTGGTTCAGCAGCGCGCCCAGCGCCGTGGTCACGGGCGGCGGCACGATGGCCAGGCCCAGCCGCTCCGCCGCCGCCATCCGGCCGGCCAGCAGGCCGATCGCGGCGCTCTCGACATAGCCCTCGACGCCGGTGACCTGGCCGGCGAAGCGCAGCCGCGGCATCGCCTTCAGCCGCAGCGCCGGGTCCAGCACCCGCGGGCTGTTGATGAAGGTGTTGCGGTGCAGCCCGCCCAGCCGTGCGAACTCGGCATCCTGCAGGCCCGGGATCATGCGGAACACCCGCACCTGCTCGGCATATTTCATCTTGGTCTGGAAGCCGACCATGTTGAACAGCGTGCCCAGCGCATTGTCCTGGCGCAGCTGGACCACGGCCCAGGGCCGGCGGTCGCTGTGCGGGTTGGTCAGGCCGACCGGCTTCATCGGGCCCCAGCGCAGCGTATCCGGGCCCCGCTCGGCCATCACCTCGATCGGCAGGCAGCCGTCGAAATAGGGCGTGTCCTTCTCCCAGTCCTTGAACTCGGTCTTCGGCGCGGCCAGCAGCTCGCGGATGAAGGCCTCGTACTCCTCCTTCGACATCGGGCAGTTGATGTAGTCCTTGCCGGTGCCGCCCGGGCCGGGCTTGTCGTAGCGCGACTGGAACCAGGCCGTGCCGAAGTCGATGCTGTCGCGGTGGACGATCGGCGCGATGGCGTCGAAGAAGGCCAGCTCGGCCTCGCCGGTCAGGCCGCGCACCGCCTCGGCCAGGGCCGGGGAGGTGAGGGGGCCGGTGGCGACGATCACGCTGTCCCACGCCTCCGGCGGCAGGCCGGCGATCTCGCCGCGCTTCACCGTGACCAGCGGATGGTTCGTGAGATCGGCGGTGACGCCGGCGGAGAAGCCGTCGCGGTCGACCGCCAGCGCGCCGCCGGCCGGCACCTTGTGGGCGTCGGCATGGCGCATGATCAGCGATCCGCAGCGCCGCATCTCCTCGTGCAGCAGGCCGACCGCATTGTACATCGCGTCGTCGGAGCGGAAGGAGTTGGAGCAGACCAGCTCGGCGAAGCCGTCGGTCTGGTGCGCCTCGGTGCCGCGTACCGGCCGCATCTCGTGCAGCACCACCGGCACCCCGGCCGAGACCAGCTGCCAGGCCGCTTCGCTGCCGGCCAAGCCGGCGCCGATGACATGGACGGGGGCGGGCGTGCTCATCGTACCGATCTCCTGCGAAGGGCGTGACTGATACGCCGATCGTTCCGTCCAGGCAACGGCCATTACCCGGATCGGGCCGCCTTTGTCATGCCATGCTCCTGCATGTATCTAGGAGCTCAGCTGCGTGCGGGGGAAGGGGACATCGCATGGCGTCGAGATGGGCCTGGATGCTGGCGGCGACGGTACTGGCATTTCCTCTCGCCGCCGCAGCGCAGGACGTGCCTGCGGGCGGCACCAACAACTCCTGCATCTTCGCCCATGACGGCGAATGCGATGAGGCCAACGGCACCTGCGCCGCCGGCACCGACAGCGCCGATTGCCGGCCGGATGCCGCGGCCGACCCGGCGAATTCCTGCCGCTTCGCCTTCGACCAGCGCTGCGACGAGCCCGGGAAGGGCACAGGCCTCTGCGCCGCCGGCAGCGACACCGCCGACTGCGCCGCGGCCGCCCCCGCCCAGGTCCCGAACGCGCCGGCCCAGGCCGTGCCGCCGCAGGGGCCGGGCGACGACAGCTGTCCCTTCGCGCGCGACACCGAGTGCGACGAGCCGGGTGTCGGCTCGGGTGCCTGCGCCGCCGGCACCGACACCAGCGACTGCAAGGCCAAGAGCGGGGGCCTGCCGGCCCCGGACGCGCCCGCGGCGCCGGCGTTGCAAGGCGAAGACAGCTGCCCCTTCGCCCGCGACGGCGAGTGCGACGAACCCGGCGTCGGCTCCGGCGCCTGCGCCGCGGGGACGGACACGGCCGACTGCAAGGCGAGACAGGGGGGCGGCCAGCCTCCTGCGATGCCGGCGCCATCGGCCGGGGGCGACGACAGCTGCCAGTTCGCCCAGGACGGCGAATGCGACGAGCCGGGCCGCGGCACCGGCCTCTGCTCCACCGGAACGGATGTCACCGACTGCGCCGCCGCGGGCGAAGGCTCCGGCGCCCCCAGCACCGCAGTCCCGGCCTGTCCCTTCACCGGGGACGGCGAATGCGACGAACCGGACAAGGGGTCAGGCCTGTGCGCCGCCGGCACTGATGCGGAGGATTGCCGGGCGAAATGACCGGCTACACCGGTCGCCAGTCGATCCTGAGCTCCTCGCGGAAGGCGAAGCGGACGAGATGCGAGGCGACGACCTCCTGCAGCCGGGCCAGCCCGGCGGCGTCCGGCGACTCGTTGCGCAGCAACAGCAGATGCGGCTCGGCCGCCAGGGTCGTGGTGCCCATCTCGAAGGTGAGGTGCCCCTTTTCGGCGTCGAAGGTCGCCGGGATCCTGTGGCCGAAATGCTTGCACAGCTGCTGCAGGTACTTGCTGGCGTGCTCGGTGGGAACGCGGGCTTCGGAGCTCGGCATGATGTCCTCGTCGATCGGATGATCCCCAGATGGGTTCGTTGCGAGCGGTTCGCAACAGGCTGCGGCCTTCTGGCGGTGGCGATCGGACGGCCGTCACGGCAGAGTGCCGGCGCCACACCTGAATCGGGACGCATCCATGCCCAAGCTCATCGACATCTCGATCCCGCTCGAGAACGACGTTCCGGCCGACCCACCGTTCCAGAAGGTCTCGATCACCTATCGCGCCCATGACGAGACGGCGCGTGAGATCGGCTTCGTATTCCCGGGCCTGCGGCCGGACCAGCTGCCGGAGGGCAAGGGCTGGGCGGAGGAACGGGTCGCCATCTCCACCCACAACGGCACCCATCTCGACGCCCCCTGGCACTACCATCCGACGATGGACGGCGGGAAGCGCGCCATCACCATCGACGAGGTGCCGCTGGACTGGTGCTTCCAGCCGGGCGTGAAGCTGGACTTCCGGCACCTGCCCGACGGCCACATCGTGACGCCGGACGAGATCGACGCGGAGCTGGAACGGATCGGCCACACGCTGAAGCCGCTGGAGATCGTGCTGGTCAACACCAGCGCCGGCGCCCGCTACGGCCAAGCCGACTATGTCGACCGGGGCTGCGGCATGGGCCGAGACGCGACGCTGCACCTGCTGCGCCAGGGTGTGCGCGTGACCGGCACCGACGGCTGGAGCTGGGACGCGCCGTTCAGCCACACGGCGCGGCGGTTCAAGGAGACGGGCGACGCCTCGCTGATCTGGGAGGGCCACAAGGCCGGCCGCGACATTGGCTACTGCCATCTGGAGAAGCTGCACAACCTGGAGGCGCTGCCCGCCACCGGCTTCACCGTCAGCTGCTTCCCGGTGAAGATACGCGCTGCTTCGGCGGGCTGGACGCGGGCGGTGGCGATCCTGCCGGACTAGGCAGGATCGGTTTGGGTCGTCAGGCCCCCGCCTGTGCCGCCACGAAATCGCGGAACCAGTGCTGGGCCGGATGGGCGTCGTTGCGGCGGTGCCAGGACAGCACGAAGGGCACCGGCGGAAGGTCGAGCGGCGGGTCCAGCAGGCAGAGGGCGTCGGCATGGCCGGAGGACGCGACCACGCCCCGCATCAATGTCGCGATCAGATCGGACCGGGCCACCACGGCCGGGGCGGCATACATCTGCGGCAAGGTCAAGCCGAGCCGGCGCTTGAGCTTCTTCTTCGCCAGCTCGGCATCCACCATGCCGAACTGATCATTCTCGGGCGACACCAGCAGGTGCGACAGCGCCAGGAAACGGTCGAGGTCGAGCGGCCGGCCGGCCGCGGGATGGCCGCGGCGCAGCACGCAGACGAACCGCTCCTCGAACAGCGGGCGGGACAGGATGCGGCCGGCCGGTGCCGCCGGCACGCCGATCGTCGCATCGGCTTCACCGGCATCCAGCATGCCGATCGCATCGTCCCGTGCCGTGAAGCTGCGCACCCGCAGCGTGATGCCGGGCGCAGTCTCTTGCAGCACCGGTGCCAGGCGCGGCAGCAGCGAGAAGGCCGGGTGGTCCGACAGGCCGAGGGTGAAGGTCGCCGCGGATGAGGCCGGATCGAATTCCTGAGTGAAGTCCAGCGTCTGCTGGATCTGCGCCAGGGCATCGGACAAAGGCTGCGCAAGATCGAGCGCGCGGGGCGTCGGTTGCAGGCCATACGGACCGCGCACGAACAGCTCGTCCCGCAACAGAGCGCGAAGCCGTGCCAGGGCGGCGCTCATCGCCGGCTGGGTCCGGCCGATCCGGGCGCCGGCGCGGGTGACGCTGCGCTCCGCCATCAAGGCGTCGAAAGCGACCAGAAGGTTCAGGTCGATACCATGAAGATCCATGAGGTGGATGATCTCATATATAGATCATCGATTTCAAATATGATGGCGCATCTCTCAATTCTTGCTCGTCGGGACTATCCGGCCAACCCAGAGCGAGAACGGATGCAAGATGAACCAATCCCAGAGCAGCCTGGCCGCCGGGCTGACGACGTCGGAGCAGCACGCGGTCGAGACCTTCTATCGCGCCTTCGCTCATCATGACCCCGACCTGCTGGACCAAGCCGTCACCCCGGACTGGCTGGACATTCCGCCGGCGCCGGGCCAGGGGCCTGGGCCGGAGGGGCTGAAGCCGATGATCCGGGCCTTCCTGCAGGCCTTTCCCGATCTCGACGTCACGATCGAGGATATCTTCGGTCATGATGGCCGGGTCGGTGTGCGGGCGCTGATCACCGGCACTCATCGCGGCAAGTGGTTCGGTATCGCCCCGACCGGCCGGCCGGTGAGGCTGGCGCTGCATGAGTTCCACCATCTCAGGAACGGCAAGATCAGCCACACCTGGCATCTCGAGGACTGGTTCGGGATGCTGCAGCAGGTCGGCGCCTGGCCGCCGGCCCTGGCTGCGGCGGAGGCCGGGCGATGAAGGCGGCACGTATCCGGGCCTATGGTGATCTCGGCGGCGCCGTGGTCGAGGACGTGCCGGTGCCGGAGGTCGGCCCCCATGAGGTGCTGATCCGGGTGGTGGCGGCCAGCATCAACCCGCTGGACATCAAGCTGATCGGCGGCGGCCTCGACGCCTACTTCCCGTTGGCCTTCCCCTATTCGCTGGGAACCGATCTCGCCGGTACGGTCGAACGGGCCGGCGCGCTGGCGGCCCGCTGGCGACCGGGCGACACGGTCATCGCCCGGGCGGACCCGGTGCGCGGCGGCGCCTTCGCCGAATTCGCCGTCGTGCCGGCAACCCGTGTCGCGGCGGCGCCGGCCGGCCTGCCGCTCGCCGTGGCGGCGGGCTTGCCCACGGCGGCGGGCACCGCCTGGCAGGCGCTGTTCGAAACCGCCTGCCTGTCGGCGGGGCAGACCGTTCTGATCCATGCCGCCGCCGGCGGCGTCGGCAGTGCCGCTGTACAGCTGGCGCGGTGTGCCGGCGCCAGGGTCGTCGCCACCGCATCTGCCGCCAATGCCGACCTCGTCCGCCGGCTCGGTGCGAGCCATGTCATCGATTACCGGACCGAGGATTTCACGGCGATGGTCCGCGATGTCGATGTCGTGCTCGACATTATCGGCGGTGACACCCAGCAGCACTCTTTACGCCGTGCTGCGGCCAGGCGGGAGGCTGGTCAGCATCGTGTCGCCGCCGGATGAGGCGCTGGCGACGGCGCATGGCGTCTCGGCCGGGTTCGTGTTCCACCACACCGATGCCACCCGCCTCGGCCTGATCGCCGGGCTGTGCGATGCCGAAATACTGACGGTGGTTGTGGATCGCGAATTGTCGTTGGGAGAGCTGGAGGCGGCGCTCGGGCATGTCGCGTCCGGCCATGCCCGCGGAAAGGTCCTGCTCCGCCTGGCCTGATCTGCGGGCGGTGCCTGCTCAGACCGCCAGCAGGGTGTGCATCGCCGTGGCGGTCGTGATCGCCGCCGCGACAGCCTCGTCGCCGTCCCCGTCCTCGACGTGCCAGAGGGCGGAGAGGACGGACTGGGCGAAGGACCAGCGCAGGATGCGCTGCTCCGGCAGGCCCAGCGTCTCGGCGATGATCCGCACCCGGCGGGCGATGCGGCGGGGATCGTTGTACAGCTCCTCGGCGTCGCCCGGATTGCGCAGGCCGGCGCCGGTCTCGTAGGTCAGCTCGCCGATCACGCCCTTGGGATCGATCACCAGCCAGCCGCGGTCGCCGCCGTCCAGCACGTTCTCATGGTGCAGGTCGCCATGCAGCAGGTAGCGCCGGCCCTGGCTGGCGCAGAGATCCCGATACTCGGCCTCGGCTCGGTCGAGCAGGTCGGCCGGTATCTCCGGATGCGGCTCGCCGGCCCGATAGCGGGCGAAGGCGCGGCCCCAATCCTCCACCGTCGGCCAGCGGCCGGGCGGCGGGTCGTCCTGGTGCAGGTCGGCCATCACGCCGCACAGGATGCGGACGGCTTCGTCGTCGCGGCCGGCCAGCACGATCTCGGTCAGCTCCGTCCCCGGCAGCGCCCGCTCCAGCAGTACGGCGTTCTGCTCATGCCCCAGCACACGGACGGCGCTACGGCCCCGGTAATGCGCCAGCATCATCGGGCCCAGCATCTCGTCGCTATTCGGCTTGAGCACCTTCAGCACCATCCGGGTGTCGCCGCGGCGGACGAAGGCGACATGGGCGCCGTTGCGCTCGATCGCGTCGCCGTCGGGCTCCAGCTCCCAGCGGTCGAGCCACAGCTCGATCGGCGACAGCGCGCTGCTCATCAGGCGGGCTTCCACTCCAGCATCGCTTCCAGCACCCGGCGCAGCACCGCCTGCAGCGGCCTGGCCCGCTCCCCCTGGTACGCGAAGGGCGGATCCTCATCCATGTAGTGGCGCTGGGCCAGCTCCATCTGCAGCGCGTGCACGTTCCGCTCCGGCTGTCCGTAGTGGCGGGTGATGTAGCCGCCCTTGAATCGGCCGTCGACGACATGGGTGAAGCCCTCGGCCGTGCGGCAGATCTCCGCGATCCGCTCCTTCAAGGCCGGCGCCGCCGTGGCGCCGGCGTTGCTGCCGAGATTCAGGTCGGGCAGGAGGCCGTCGAACAGTCGTGGCACCTGCGAGCGGATCGAATGCGCGTCGTAGAGCAGGGCGTAGCCGTGCTGCGCCTTGATGCGCTCCAGCTCCGACTCCAAAGCGGCGTGGTACGGCTTCCACACCGTGTTCACCCGGCCGGCGATCTCCGCCGCATCCGGCTCCTCGCCCGGTCGGTATAGCGGCCGGCCGTCGAAATCGATGGTCGAGCACAAGCCGGTGGTGGCCTGGCCGGGATACAGGCTCTGGTCGTCCGTGGGGCGGTTCAGGTCGATGACGTAGCGCGACTGCACCGCCTGGATGATGCTGACGCCGAGGCCCTCGGCGTAGTCGTAGAGCCGGTCGAGATGCCAGTCGGTGTCGCGCAGCAGCTGCCCTTCCGGCGTGAGCCTGGCCCAGATCGCCTCCGGCACGCCGGTGCCGACATGCGGGATGCTCAGCAACAGCGGCGCGGTGCCGCGATGCAGGCGGAAGGCGTCCATCACGCGGCCTCCAAGGTGCTCGGCAGCAGGCCGGGCGCATAGGGCAGGAAGCTGCCGGCCCGGACCAGGGCCTTGGCGGCCTCAATGTCCGGGGCGAAGTAGCGATCGGAATCCCAGGCCTTCACCCGGGCCCGGACCGCCGTCATCGCCGCCTCGATCCGCTCGGCGCTGCGCAGGGGGCGGAGGAAGTCGATGCCCTGGGCCGCGGCCAGCAGCTCGACGCCGACAATCGCCGCGGTGTTCTCGGCCATCTCGGCCAAGCGGCGCCCGGCATGGGTCGCCATCGACACATGATCCTCCTGGTTGGCCGAGGTCGGCAGGCTGTCGACCGAGCTGGGATGCGCCAGGCTCTTGTTCTCGCTGGCCAGGGCGGCCGCGGTGACATGGGCGATCATGAAGCCGGAGTTGACGCCCGGATCGGCCACCAGGAAGGGCGGCAGGCCGGAGAGGTTGGAGTCGGTGAGGAGGGCGATGCGCCGCTCCGAGATCGCCCCGATCTCGGCGATCGCCAGCGCCAGGTTGTCGGCGGCGAAGGCCACCGGCTCGGCATGGAAGTTGCCGCCGGAGATGACGTCGCCCGACTCCGGGAACACCAGCGGGTTGTCGGAGACGGCGTTGGCCTCGATCTCCAGGATCCGCGCCGCGTGGCGGATCTGGTCGAGGCAGGCGCCCATGACCTGCGGCTGGCAGCGAAGGGAGTAGGGGTCCTGCACCCGGTCGTCGTTCTCGATATGCGAGGCGCGAATGGCGCTGCCCGCCAGCAGGCCGCGCAGCACCGCCGCCACCTCGATCTGGCCCGGCTGACCGCGCCATTCGTGAATGCGGGCGTCGAAGGGCGCATCGGAGGCGCGGGCGGCGTCGACCGACATGGCGCCCGCGACGAGGCCGGCGGCGAACACCTCCTCCGCCGCGAACAGGCCCATGAGGGCCAGGGCGGTGGAGACCTGGGTGCCGTTCAGCAGCGCCAGGCCCTCCTTCGGCGCCAGGGTCAGCGGCGACAGGCCGATCTGGCGCAGCGCGTCGGCGGCCGGCCAGCGCTTGCCGCGCAGCCGGATCTCGCCCTCGCCGAGCAGTGCGGCCGAGAGATGGGCGAGGGGGGCGAGGTCGCCCGAGGCGCCGACCGAGCCTTTGGCCGGGATGCAGGGATAGGCGCGGGCGTCGATCAGGGCCTGAAGCGCCTCGATCACCACCCAGCGCACGCCGGAGCGGCCGCGGGCCAGGCCGTTGAGCTTGAGCGCCAGGATCAGCCGGACCACGGCATCGTCCAGCAGCGGGCCGGTGCCGGTGGCGTGCGACAGCACCAGGTTGGTCTGCAACTGCTGCAGCCGGTCGGTCGGGATCCGGGTCTGGGCCAGCTTGCCGAAGCCGGTGTTGACGCCGTAGGCGGTGCGGTTCTCGTCGACGATCGCGGCGACGGCGGCGGCCCCGGCCTCGATCTCCGGCCGGCAGGCGGGGGCGAGCCGAACGGCGGCGTCGGTGCGGGTGATGGCGCGGAGCTGCGGCAGCGCCAGGCGGCCGGCGGTGAAGGTGATGTCGGCCATGTCAGTAGAGATGGTTCCGGTAGGAGTTTTCGAGCCGGGCATCGGCCTCGGCGGTGTCGACGCCCTTGATCTGGTCGGCCAGGATCTTGCCCAGCGTCGGGAAGCTGCCGCGTTCGATCTGCGCCGCCGGATCCCACAGGCGGGACCGGATCAGCGCCTTGCCGCAATGGAAGTAGATCTGGTCGACCGTGACTCGCAGCGCCGATGTCGGGACCTTGCCGTCGACCGCCATCGGTTGCAGCACCGCTGGGTCGGTGGTGATCTCGGCGCCGCCATTGACCCGCAGCGTCTCGTTGACGCCCGGGACGAAGAAGACGAGGCCGACCTTCGGGTTCTCGACCACGTTCGACAGGCTGTCGCACAGATTGTTGCCGCGCCGGTCGGGGATCAGCAGGGTCTTCTCATCGGCCACGGTGACGAAGCCGGGCGCGTCGCCGCGGGGCGAGGCATCGGTGCTGCCGTCGGCCCCCGCCGTCGCGATCACCAGGAAGGGCGACAGGCCGATGAAGGCGCGGGCGTGCCGGTCGATCCGGTCCAGGACTTTGTTGCGGACCAGCTCGCTCGGCTCGGCGTAGCGGCTGCGCAGATCGGCCTGGTCCCGGACGATCCCTTCGGCGTGAACGATCCCGTCATCCATGATCATCCTCCAGCATCGGCAGCTTCAGGCCCTGCTCGCGGGCGCAGTCGCGGGCGATGTCGTAGCCCGCATCGGCATGACGCATGACGCCGGTTCCGGGGTCGTTGGTCAACACCCGCTCCAGTCGCCGCGCCGCCTCCGGCGTGCCGTCGGCGACGATCACCATGCCGGCATGCTGGCTGTAGCCCATGCCGACGCCGCCGCCATGATGCAGGCTGACCCAGGTGGCGCCCGAGGCGGTGTTGAGGAGGGCGTTCAGCAGCGGCCAGTCGGACACGGCATCCGACCCGTCCTGCATCGCCTCGGTCTCGCGGTTCGGGCTGGCGACCGAGCCGCTGTCGAGATGGTCGCGGCCGATCACGATCGGCGCCTTCAACTCGCCCCTGGCCACCATCTCGTTGAAGGCCAGGCCCAGGCGGTGCCGCTGGCCGAGGCCGACCCAGCAGATCCGTGCCGGCAGGCCCTGGAAGGCGATGCGCTCGCGCGCCATGTCCAGCCAGTTGTGCAGGTGCGGGTCGTCGGGGATCAGCTCCTTCACCCGCTGGTCGGTCCGGTAGATGTCCTCCGGGTCGCCGGACAGGGCGGCCCAGCGGAACGGGCCGATGCCGCGGCAGAACAGCGGGCGGATATAGGCCGGGACGAAGCCGGGGAAGTCGAAGGCGTTCTCGACGCCGACATCCTGCGCCATCTGGCGGATGTTGTTGCCGTAGTCGAGCGTCGGGATGCCCATGGCGTGGAAGTCCAGCATCGCCCGGACATGAGCGGCCATGCTCTCCTTCGCTGCGCGGACCACGCCCTCGGGGTCGGTCTGGCGGCGGGTCTCGGCCTCGGCCCATGTCCAGCCCGCCGGCAGGTAGCCGTTCAGCGGGTCGTGCGCCGAGGTCTGGTCGGTCACCGCATCCGGGCGCCAGGCCGGGTCGTTTTTCGCCCGGCGCACGATCTCCGGGAAGATTTCGGCGGCGTTGCCGAGCAGGCCGACCGAGATGGCCTTGCCCTGGGCCTTGGCCTCGCGGACGATCGCCATCGCCTCGTCCAGCGTCTCGGCCTTGCGGTCGACATAGCGGGTGGCGAGGCGGCGCTCGATCCGGCTGGCCTGGCATTCGACCGCGATCATCGAGGCGCCGGCCATGGTCGCGGCCAGCGGCTGGGCGCCGCCCATACCGCCGAGGCCGCCGGTCAGGATCCAGCGGCCCTTCAGGTCGCCGTTGTAGTGCTGGCGGCCGACCTCGGCGAAGGTCTCGTAAGTGCCCTGCACGATGCCCTGGCTGCCGATATAGATCCAGGAGCCGGCCGTCATCTGGCCGTACATCATCAGCCCCTTGGCCTCGAGCGCGCGGAAATGCTCCCAGGTCGCCCAGTGCGGCACCAGGTTGGAGTTGGCGATCAGCACCCGCGGCGCGTCGGTGTGGGTGCGGAAGACGCCGACCGGCTTGCCGGACTGCACCAGCAGCGTCTCGTCCGGCGCCAAGTCCTTCAGGGTGCGGACGATGGTGTCGAAGGACTGCCAGTTGCGGGCCGCTTTGCCGATGCCGCCATAGACCACCAGCTCGTCCGGGTTCTCGGCCACGTCGGGGTCGAGATTGTTCATCAGCATCCGCATCGCGGCTTCGGTCTGCCAGGTGCGGCAGCTCTTCTCCGGCCCGTGCGGCGCCCGGATGACGCGGCGGTTGGTGGCGGTCGTCACGGCAAGCCTCCTCGCATAATTTGGTCTTGGGCTGAATTGGTATAGGGTTGTATATACAAGCTGTGAGAGGTCGACAAGGGCCGGAGAGGACGCTCGCGGAATCGTGATGGATCCCCAGCCACTGACACTGACGCTCGGCGAACCGCTGCCGCTGTACCGCCGCGTGAAGGCGATGATCCTGCGCTTCATCGAGACCGGAGAGTGGCCGGAGAACGGGCGGGTGCCGTCGGAGAACGAGCTGGTGCGTTCGCTCGGCATCAGCCGGATGACGATTCACCGGGCGCTGCGCGAGCTGACCGAGGCTGGGGTGCTGGTGCGGGTGCAGGGTGTCGGCACCTTCGTCGCCGGGGCCAAGCCCGAGGCGCCGCTGATGGAGATCCGCAGCATCGCCGACGACGTGCGGGCCCGCGGCCACGCCCACAGCGCCACGGTGGTGCTGGTGCGGCCGGAGGCGGCGACGGCGGAGGCGGCAACGCGGCTGGAGGTGGCGGAGGGCACGACCATCGCCCATTCGGTGCTGATCCATCATGAGGATCGCGTGCCGATCCTGCTGGAGGACCGGCTGGTGCGGCTGGACGCGGCGCCGCACTACCTGGCGCAGGACTTCACCCGGATCACGCCGCACGACTACCTGATGCAGGCGGCACCGATGCCGGATGGCGAGCATGTGGTCGAGGCGGTGCTGGCCGAGCCGTGGGAGCGCGAGCATCTGAGGATCGGCCGGCACGAGCCCTGCCTGCTGGTGCATCGCCGCACCTGGTCGGCGGGCCGCCTGGTCAGCGTCGCTCGCCTCTTGTTCCCGGGCTCGCGCTACCGCATCGGCGGCCGGTTCACCAGCCGGCCGGCGCCGCTTCCCACGCCCTGAGCCAGGTCTCGACCGGGCCGAGGTCGAAGGCGACCTCACCCTCGCGGCCGATCGGCAGCAGCGGCCGGATCGCCTGCCAGGGCGCGCGCAGGCCCCGGCCCAGCCCCTCGACCGGCAGATCGCGGCGGGCGATCGCCCAGACGGCGACTGCGGCCTCCACCGCCGCCGCGGTCCAGGCGGCGTCGAGCTGGCGCTCGGTCTCCTCGACCGCGAAGGGCGCCATGCCTCCGACATCCTCGACCCCGTCGCAGATCTGGCCGCGATACTGCAGCGACACCGGCTGGGCGGCGATGCGGGCGGCGGCGACCTTGGCCGCGGCGATGTGGCCGAGATTGAGGAACTGCACCCCGCCGGCCGCCCCGGCCTCGGCCGCCAGCCCGGCGGGCAGGCCGCTGAAGGACGGCCATTGCAGCTTGTGCACCCGCTCGCCCGAGGCCTCGACCGCTTTGCCGATCGCGAGGCGCAGCGCGTCGAGCGCGACGGCGAGCAGCGTCGTCTCCATGCTGCCATGCGAGACCGCGGCGCCGGTGGCGCGGTCGATCAGCGGGTTGTCGGCGACCGCGTTCAGCGCCGCCTCCCATGCCTCCCACGCCCAGGCCAGGGCGGTGCGGGCGGCGCCGTGGATCTGCGGCGCGCAGCGGAGGCTCAGCGGGTCCTGCAGCAGGCGCGCCGTGCCGGGCTGCCACAGCGCGCTATTCTCCAGCAGGCGGCGCAGAGCCCGGCCGGCGGCGGCATGGCCGGCCTGGGGGTGGGCGCGCTCCACCGGTTCCGACCAGGCGCCGGGATTGCCGCGGAAGCCCTCCAGCGACAGCGCGGCGGCGAGGTCGAGCGCGTCGAGCAGCCGCTTGGCCTCGGCCAGGGCCAGGGCGCCGGCGGCGAGGGTGAGGGCGTTGCTGTTCAGCAGCGACATCGCCTCCTTCGCCGCCAGCCCGTCGAGCGGCGGCACGGCGGAGGCGAGGCCGTCGGCGCCCGGCCCGTCCGCGGCGCGGCCGACCAGCGGCAGGGCCAGCTGCGACATCGCCACGATGTCCGATGCGCCGATCGAGCTGCCGGTGCGCACATCGGGCGCCACCCCGGCATTGGCGCGGGCCAGTTGCGCCGCGCATAGGGCCGGGCGCACGCCGGACCAGCCGCGAGCCCAGCCGTTCAGCTGGATCGCCAGCGCGGCACGGATCACGGCGGCGGGCGCGCGGCGGCCCGGGGCGCGGGTGGCATGGCCGGTCAGGACGGCGAGATTGAAGGCGGCGTCGCGGCGCGGGTCGACGGCGAAGTCCTTCTGCGAGCCGAAGCCGGTGGTGATGCCATAGGCCGGCACCCCGGCCTCGACGATGCGGTCGACGATGCCGCGCGCCTCGGCGATGCGGTCCCAGGCGGCGTCGGACAGGGCGAGCCGGGTGGCGCCGGCGGCGAAGCGGACCAGTGCTGTGATGCCGAGGCTGTCGCCGTCGAGGGTCAGGACGGCCGTGTCGGCCGCGGGCATGTGGCTCATGATTCGGGGAGGCTCGCTTCGTCTCGCCCGATCCGTAAGGCAGGGCGGCCCGCCGCGCCGCCAGCCGAACGCCGCCCGCTGTTCCGCCAGCGACAGCGCTAGATCCACACGTCGTTCTGCGCCGTCCTGTCCCCGCCTTCGTGGCCGGTGTTGAGGATGCCGCGAGGCTCGATCAGCACCAGCTTCACCTCGCCTTCCGCGCAGGGCTTGTGATCGACGCCCTTCGGCACGACGAACATTTCGCCCGGGCCCAGCGTCACGGCGCCGTCGCGGAAGTCGATGCGCAGGCGCCCCTCCAGCACCAGGAAGGCCTCGTCCGTCTCCGGATGGTGGTGCCACATCTCCTTCCGAGTGGGACCCAGATGTGACCCGGCCTGCGCCGCGGATCTTGTACCGGCGTGCGCGGCGGCAGCCCTCCCCTGAGCAACAATCGCTTGGCGGCGCCGCCCGACATCGCGAGGATGCGCGCCATGGATGCACCGACCCTGACCTATCCCCATCCCACGGCGCCCGAGCCCGGCGTGCCGGTGGAGGTGGCGCCCGGCCTCTTGTGGCTGCGTTTCCCGCTGCCGATGGCGCTGAACCACGTCAATCTGTGGCTGCTCGAAGACGACGACGGCTGGACCCTGGTCGACACCGGCATCGGCAACGCCGCCTCGCGCGAGATCTGGGAAACCCTCCTGGCCGGGCCGCTGAAGCACCGGCCGATCGGCCGGGTGCTGGTCACCCACATGCATCCGGACCATATCGGCCTGGGCGGCTGGCTGTGCGAACGCTTCCGGGCGCCGCTCGTCATGACGCTGTCCGAATACGCCTCGGCCCGGGCCACCTGGTCGGACGACCGGCCCGAGGTGGCGGCCGCGCATGCCGCCTTCTACCGCGCTTCCGGCCTGCCGCCAGAGGCGGCGGAGATGGTGGAGGCGCGCGGCAACGTCTATCGCCGCGGCGTCTCGCCCCTGCCGGTGGCCGCCCGCCGCATCCGCGACGGCGACACGCTCGCGGTCGGCGGCCGGCCGTGGCGGGTGATCGTGGGCGAGGGCCATTCCAGCGAGATGGCCTGCCTTTACGATGCCGAGCGCGGGATCCTGATCTCGGCCGACCAGGTGCTGCCGAAGATCAGCCCGAACGTCTCGGTCTGGCCGTCGGAGCCCGAGGCCGACCCTCTGGCGGATTTCCTGCGCAGCCTGGCAGTGTTGCGGCAACTGCCGGCGGAGACGCTGGTGCTGCCCTCCCATGGCCTGCCCTTCTTCGGCCTGGCCGAGCGGATCGACTGGCTGAAGGCGCATCACGAGGAACGGCTGGCCCTGGCCCGCGAGGTCTGCCGCACCCCGGCGACGGTCGCCGAGCTGATGGCGGCGATGTTCCACCGTGCGCTGGACCGGCAGCAGATGATGTTCGCGGTGGGCGAGGCGACCGCGCATCTGAACCGCCTGGTCGCCGCCGGCGAGCTGGTGCGCGACACCGGCGGCGACGGGATCTGGCGGTACTCGAGACGCTGACCGGTCGCCCGCCCGAACTACAGCACGAAATCCGCGGCCGTGAGGGCGTGGTCGGAGGTGACGGTGATGATCGCGTCCTCGACCCTGTTGCCGGTGGTCTCGAGATAGACGCCGTAGCGGTTGTCGGCGAATGCCAGCACCCGGATCTGCCCGATGCCCGTGAAGACGCCGCCGGTGCCGAAGGTGAAGGCGGTGTCGCCGTTGGCCGCGTTGCCGTCGGCGTCGATCATCGACAGGTCGATCCTGTCGCCGGTGGTGAAGTCGAGAATCGCATCCTTGCCGGCGGCGGCGACGGTGCTGTCGGTCACGGCGGCGTAGACGAAGCGGTCGTTGCCGGCGCCGCCTCTCAGCATGTCGGCGCCGCTGCCGCCCGCGAGGACGTCGTTGCCGGCCATGCCCCACAGGGTGTTGGCGCCGGAGTCGCCGGTCAGCGTGTCGGCGAAGCCCGAGCCGATCACCTGCTCGATGCCGCTGAAGGTATCGCCCGCGGCGTCGCCGCCCGAAGCCGCGCCGGTGGCCAGATTGACCGACACCCCGGCGGCGGAGCCGGCATAGCTGGCCGTGTCGATGCCGGCGCCGCCGGCCAGCGTGTCGGCCCCGGCCGCGCCTTCGAGCGTGTCGCTGCCGTCGCCGCCGTCGAGCTGGTCGTTGCCGGCGCCGCCCAGGATGGTGTCGTTGCCGGCCTCGCCGAAGACCTGGTCGGCCTCGCTGCCGGCATCGACCGAGTCGTTGCCGATGCCGCCGCGGATGGTGTCGATGCCGGCGCCGCCGACCAGCCGGTCGGCGCCGTCACCGCCGTCGAGCGTATCGTCGCCCGCCTCACCGGACAGGCTGTCATCGCCGCCAAGGCCGGCGAGGGTGTCGTTGCCGAGCTCGCCGCCGATGATGTTGCGGGCGTCGTTGCCGGTCAGCTGGGCGGCGAAGCTCGACCCGTACAGGTTCTCGATGCTGCTCAGCGTGTCGCCTGCGGCGTCGCCGCCGGAGACGGCGCCCGTCAGCAGGTTGACCACGACGGCCGCCGCGGAGCCCTGGTAGTTGGCGAAGTCCGAGCCGGCGCCGCCGTTGAGAGTGTCGGCTCCCGCCCCGCCGCGGAGCTGGTCGTCGCCGCCGCCGCCGCTCAGCGCATTGGCGCTGCCGTCGCCGTACAGCCGGTCGGCGAAGCCCGAGCCGATCAGGTTCTCGACGCCCGACAGCGTGTCGCCCTGGGCATCGCCGCCCGCGCCGGCGCCGGTGGCCAGGTTGACCATCACCCCGACGGTCGACGCGTCGTAATAGACCGTGTCGATGCCCGCGCCGCCATTGATGGCGTCGGCGCCGTCATAGGCGTTGATCTGGTCGTTGCCATTGCCGCCGCTGACGACGTCGTTCCCCGCGCCGGAGCGGATCGTGTCGTCGCCGTCGCCGCCGATGAGCGCATTGGCGCTGGCGTCGCCGATCAGGGTGTCGGCGAAGGCTGAGCCGACGACGTTCTCGACATTCTGGAACGTGTCGCCCTGGGCGTCGCCGCCGAAGCCCTGGCCGGTGGCCAGGTTCACGATCACCGCCGCGTTGTCGTAGTAGACCGTGTCGATGCCGGCGCCGCCGTTGATGGTATCGGCACCGCCATAGGCGGCGATCTGGTCGTTGCCGCCGCCGCCGTCGATGGCATTGGCGCCGACGTCGCCGCGCAGGGTGTCGTCGAAGGCCGAGCCGACCAGGTTCTCGATGTTCTGCAGCACGTCGCCCTGGGCATAGCCGCCCGAATTCCCGCCGAAGGTCAGGTCGGCCAGGACCCCGGCGTTGGACAGGGCATAGCTCGCGGTGTCGATGCCGGTGCCGCCCTGCAGCGTGTCGGCCCCGGCGCCGCCGTCGAGCACGTCGTTGCCATTGCCGCCGTCCAGCACGTTGGCCGCGGTGCTGCCGACCAGGATGTCGTTCGAGCCCGAGCCGGTGACGTTCTCGATATTGACCAGCGTGTCGCCCTGGGCGTCGCCGCCGGTGTTGGCGTTGGTGGCCAGGTTGACGCTCACCGCGGCGGCGGACGCAGCAAAGGTCGCCGTGTCGGTGCCGTCGCCGCCGTCCAGCGTGTCGGCCCCGGCGCTGCCGTGGAGCAGGTCGTCGCCGTTCCAGCCGTAGAGGGTGTTGGTCGCGGTGCTGCCGATCAGCACGTCGTTGAAGCCGGAGCCATTGACGTTCTCGATGTCGGTCAGCATGTCGCCGTCGGCCTCGCCGCCGGATGCGGCCCCGGTCGCCAGGTTGATGGTCACCGCGGCGCCGGAGCCATAGTAGATGGTGGTGTCGCTGCCGATGCCGCCGTTCAGCACGTCGCCGAACTGGCCGCCTTCGAGAGAGTCGTTGCCGGCCCCGCCGTTCAGCGTGTCGGTGCCGCCGGCGACGATGATGCCGGCATAGTTGTCGCCGACCAGGCCGTCGTCGCCATTGGCGCCGTTGAGGATGTCGTCGCCGTTGAACCCGACCAGGCCGGTGCCGAGGTCCAGGTTGGCGGTCTGGATGTCGTTGAAGTTGGTGCCCAGGACCAGCTCGAAGCCGGAGAAGGTGCAGCCCGCCACCCCGAGCTGCCCGGCCCCGGTGGTCAGGTTGACGTCGATGGCCGTGCCGTAGACACGGCCGTCGAGGAGATCGTAGCCGTCGCCGGCGATCATGGTGTCGGCGCCGCCGCTGAGCTGGATGTAGTCGTTGCCGGCGCCGGTATCGATATAGTTGGCGCCGCCGTCGCCGGCGATCTGGTCGTTGAAGGCGGTGCCGATCACGGCCTCGAAGCCGATCATGGTATCGCCCACGACCTCGCCCGCAACGCCGAAGGCGTTCAGGGCCAGCCCGACGCCCGCGGTGGCGTTGGCGAAGCTGAGCGTGTCGAAGCCGTCGCCGCCGTTCATATAGTCGGCGCCCAGGCCGCCCTGGATGGTGTCGTTGCCGCCGAGGCCGAGCAGCGTGTCGTCGCCCGCGCCGCCGTTGATGATGTCGATGCCGTCGGGGTTGGCCGCATTGCCCGGATCGGTGCCGGTGAGGCTGTCGTTGCCGATGGTGCCGTTGAGGGTCTGGGTCACGGAAGGTCCTCCACTGTCGGGTCGGCGCCGCCCTTCTTGCGGGAGCGGCCGAGCGTCGAATTGCGCCCGGCCGGGCCGGGCTGACTCGCAATGGACGGGATCTAGCAGGCGGCCTGCATATCCGATTAGGTCCAGATCGGGTAAACCCGTGGTGCCAGATGCGGCTTTCATGGATCCAGATCGCCCCGATCGATGGGTCCAGATCGAGCGCGGGCAGCAATCGGCCGGTCGCCGCCCCAGGGAGGCTGCGTGATGAGTCCAGATCGCCCCAATCGATGAGTCCAGATTGCGCACAGGGTCGAAATAAGATCTTATTCAGGCCAACGGGTCGGGGGCGTGGAGAGGGGCGTGGCGGCCGACGACATCCTGTGGCGGCAACTGCTGACGCTGTCGCGCCGGCCCGACCTGACGCTGCAGGCCCAGCTGCGCGGCGCCATCGCCCAGGCGGTGCTGGACCGGCGGCTGCCGCCGGGGACCGAACTGCCTTCGTCGCGCCGGCTGGCCGAGATCCTGGGCATCAGCCGGAACACCGTGATCCTGGCCTATGACCAGCTGACCCAGGAGGGCTTCGTCGCGGCGCGCAGCCGGTCGCGCCACATGGTCGACCCGGCGGCGCTGGAGAATGCGGCGCGGGCGGCCGGGGTGCGGCCCGACGCGCCGGCGCGGCGGCCGGACTGGGCCGCGCGGCTGACCGGCCGGCCGTCCCGCACCCGGCACGTGACCAAGCCGGTCGACTGGTTCAATTACCGCTTCCCCTTCGTCTACGGCCAGCCGGACCCGACCCTGTTCCCGATCGCCGAGTGGCGCGAGGTGGTGCAGCTGTCGCTGCGCTCGGTCGCCATCCGCGACTGGGCCGGCGACCATGTCGACGCCGACGACCCGCTGCTGGTCGAGCAACTGCAGAAGCGGGTGCTGCCGCGCCGCGGCATCTGGGTGTCGCCGGAGCAGATCCTGGTCACGCTGGGGGCGCAGCAGGCGCTGTACCTGGCCGCGTCGCTTCTGCTGGGGCCGGAGAAGACGGCCGCGATCGAGCAGCCCGGCTATCCCGATATCCGCAACCTGTGCCGGCTGTTCGGCGCGCGCGTCCAGCACCTGCCGATGGACCATCACGGGCTGCGCCCGGGCGCCGGCCTGGCCGGCTGCGACCTGCTGTTCGTGCAGCCGAGCCACCAGAATCCGACCACCGTGACCATGCCGCTGGCGCGTCGGCAGGAGCTGCTGGAGGCGGCGTCGGCGCATGACGTGGTCATCGTCGAGGACGATTACGACAGCGAGCTGACCTTCGTCGGCGAGGCCACCCCGGCGCTCAAGGCGCTCGACCGCGACGACCGGGTGATCTATGTCGGCAGCGTCTCGAAGACCCTGGCGCCGGGCCTGCGGCTGGGCTTCGTGGTGGCGGCGCCGGAGTTCATCGCCGAGGCCCGGGCGATGCGGCGGCTGACGGCGCGGCACCCGCCGGCGAACAACCAGCGCGCCGTGGCGCTGTTCCTGCAACTGGGCCATCACGACGCCGCGATCAAGCGGCTGATCGCCGCCTATCGCGAGCGCGCCGCGGCGATCGGCGAGGGGCTGCGCACCTATCTGCCCGAATTCGACTTCCGGCTGCCGGCCGGCGGCTCGGCGCTGTGGGCCGAGGGGCCGGCCGACGTGTCGATGAACGTGGTCGCCGCCGCGGCCGCGCCGCAGGGCCTGCTATTCGACCCCGGCGCGGTGTTCTTCGACCGGCCGGTGCCGCCGGAGAACGTCGTCCGCCTGGGCTATTCCGCCATCCCGGCCGACCGCATCGAGCCCGGCATCCAGCTGATGGCCCGGCTGGTCCGCGCCTCCCGCCACGGCGGCCGCCAGGCCGGGGTGGGGTGAGGGGAGCGGCTGATGGCGGAGGGGCT